>CANQYC010000035.1 GCA_947627945.1 uncultured Clostridia bacterium | reverse complement strand
GCCGTCAAGCTTTGCCTGACGAAGTACCGGTCCCTCCGGCACACTGCCCTGCATGGTCAGGAGCTGTTCTTCCTCCTGCACCAGCTCCTGCATCTGCTCCAGGAAATAGTGCTTGATCTTTGTCAGCTCATACAGCTCATCCACCGTTGCGCCCTTGCGCAGTGCCTCATAGAGGATGAACTGCCGCTCACTGTTCGGCACATGGAGCATGGAGAGCAGCTCCTCTTTGGACTTCTCATGAAAGTCCTTTGCAAACCCCAGTCCATAGCGTCCGGTCTCAAGGGAGCGGATCGCCTTCTGGAATGCCTCTTTATATGTTTTGCCGATGCTCATGACCTCGCCGACGGCACGCATCTGTGTGCCGAGCTGATCTTTGGCACCCTTGAATTTCTCAAATGCCCAGCGTGCAAATTTGATGACCACATAATCGCCGTCCGGCACATACTTGTCGAGCGTCCCGTACTTGCCGCAGGGGATCTCACGCAGCGTCAGCCCACATGCGAGCATTGCCGATACCAGTGCGATCGGGAAACCGGTCGCCTTGGATGCCAGTGCCGAGGAACGGGATGTGCGGGGGTTGATCTCGATGACAACGATCCGTCCGGAGACCGGATCATGCGCAAACTGGCAGTTGCAGCCGCCGATGACCTGGATCGCCTCCACGATGCGATAGGAATATTCCTGCAGCTTCTTCTGCACTTCTTCAGAGATCGTCAGCATCGGCGCAGCACAGAAAGAATCACCAGTATGTACACCGATGGGGTCGATGTTCTCGATGAAGCAGACGGTGATGACATGGTTCTCCGCATCCCGCACGACTTCGAGTTCCAGTTCCTCCCAACCGGCAATGCACTCTTCCACAAGCACCTGCCCGACCAGAGACGCCTGAAGTCCCCGTGCGCAGACGACTTTCAGCTCATCGACATTGTACACCATGCCGCCGCCGGCACCGCCCATCGTGTAGGCAGGGCGCAGCACGACCGGATAATGCAGCGTTTCTGCGATCCTGACTGCCTCGTCCACAGAATAGGCGACCTGGCTGCGGGGCATCTCGATGCCGAGTTTTGCCATCGTGTTCTTGAATTCGATCCTGTCCTCACCACGCTCGATGGCATCGACCTGTACGCCAATGACCTGCACATGGTACTTCTCCAGTACCCCCGCCTCGGACAGCTCAGAACAGAGGTTCAGACCGGACTGCCCGCCGAGGTTCGGCAGCAGTGCATCCGGACGCTCCTTCTCGATGATCTGTGTCAGTCTTTCGAGGTTCAGCGGCTCGATGTAGGTGATATCCGCCACATCCGGATCTGTCATGATGGTGGCGGGATTGGAATTGACCAGCACGATCTCATACCCGAGCTTCCGCAGTGCCTTGCACGCCTGCGTGCCGGAATAGTCAAATTCACAAGCCTGCCCGATGATGATCGGGCCGGAGCCGATGATGAGGATCTTGTGGATGTCCTGTTTTTTTGGCATAGCTGTATTCTCCCTGAAAAATGATTTGGTGGGGCTGATGCCCCGGAGTCGTAACGGACTACATACTCATGTTATATCATACCATATTTTTTTAAGAATTGCAAGGGGTTTGCTGAAAAAAACGAAGTCAGCGCATGCCGCACGGCGAAAGTGCGCCCTGTCCGCTTGCATAGGCATTCAGGCTCTCATCCGCAGTGATGCCGGCAAGGAAATTATACGACCCCTGACAGGCGATCATCGCCGCATTGTCACCGCAGAGCGAAAGCGGCGGCATATAGAGCGTGTAGCCGTGTTTCTCACACATGCTGCTCATGGCGGCACGCAGTCCGGAATTTGCCGAAACGCCCCCCGCCATGGCGATGACCCGGTGTCCGGTCTGTGCAGCGACGAGTTCTGTTTTTTCCGTGAGGATCTCCGCCACCGTGTGCTGGAGACTTGCCGCCATCGAGGGCGCATCGATCTCCTCCTGCACCTGCCGGGCGTGATGCACCGTATTGATGACTGCCGTTTTCAGTCCGGAAAAGCTCATGTCCAGTTCGCTGCCCGCCACACGGGGACGGGGCAGGGGGTATTTCCGGTGATCTCCCTGCTGTGCCGCCCGGTCGATCTGCACGCCGCCCGGATAGGGATAGCCGAGTACCCTTGCACATTTGTCAAAGCACTCCCCTGCCGCATCGTCCCGGGTCGTACCGAGGACACGGAATGTCGTGTGATCCGTCACCTCCGTGAGCAGCGTATGCCCGCCGCTGACGACAAGACACAGATAGGGCGGGCGCAATCCCGGATGCGCCAGATAATTGGCAGCGATGTGACCGGCGATGTGATGCACGGGGATGAGGGGCTTTCCCATAGAAAATGCCAGTCCCTTGGCAAAATCCACCCCCACTAAAAGTGCGCCGATCAGTCCGGGCATGTGCGTGACGGCAATGCCGTCAAGTGCCTCCGGGGCAACGTCTGCTTCCTGCAGTGCCTGCCGGGTCACGGCAAGAATATTTTCGCAGTGCCGCCGGGAGGCAAGCTCCGGCACCACACCGCCGTACTGTCTGTGTTCCATTGCCTGTGATGCGATGACAGAGGAACGCAGTACCGTGCAGTCCTCCACCACACTCGCTGCCGTCTCATCACAGGAGCTTTCAATACCTAAGATCAGCATACTGCATTTTCCCTTCCTGTCTGCGCTGTTGCTGCACAGACGGTTTTCGACCGTTTCATCAACACGCCGTCCTCCGCCGGATGCACATAGAGATCCCGCCGGATGCCAGCCGGTGCAAAGCCATATTTCCGGTAAAGTGCGATCGCCGGCGCATTCGACTGCCTGACTTCGAGGAACATATCCGTCCCGTCCGCAAGCTGTCGGAATGTCTCCATCAGCAGAGAGGCGATCCCTTTCCGGCGGTATCCCGGCGCAATGCCGATGGTCGTCAGCTCCGCTTCATCAAGGATGATACACGCCGTCAGGACGCCGCAGACCGTCTCCCCGTCCAGTGCCGCAAGGACGATCCCGCCGGGCTTCTGCGTCTCGGCAAGCAGGCTCTCAAAATGCCATCCTTCTTCCGGGAGACACTGTCTCTCCAGTGCCGCACATGCCCGCAGCAACGCCGTATCGGATGGCGTCAGCCGTTCAACCCTTGGCG
This sequence comes from uncultured Clostridia bacterium, assembly GCA_947627945.1. Lineage (GTDB taxonomy): Bacteria > Bacillota > Clostridia > Oscillospirales > Ruminococcaceae > UBA3855. The sequence continues at coordinate 15,189 of CANQYC010000035.1, read as the reverse complement.
TCATACCAAGTCGCTCCCCGGTTCACATCCGCCGTCAGCGGCACGGCAAGCGTTGCCACGCCGGTCATTTCCTCGTGCAGTACCTTTGCGGCTCTGTCCGCATCATCGAGCGGCACCTCCACGATCAGTTCATCGTGTACCTGTAACAGCAGCCGTGCCGTGGGTACCTCCTGCGCCAGCCGGTCATGGACATGCACCATGGCGAGCTTGATGAGATCGGCAGCCGTACCCTGTACGGGCGTATTCATGGCAATGCGTCTGCCGGCTGCCTGCATGACCTTGTTTTTCGCCTGTAATTCCGGCACATACCGCCGTCTGCCGAGCATGGTGCAGACGTAGCCGTTTGCGGCGGCATTTGCCACCACATCGTCAAGAAATGCCGAAACTTTCGGGAACGAGCCAAGGTAATCGGCGATGTATTTCTTCGCCTTCGCCAGAGAGACATGGATGTCCTTGGAGAGCGAAAAGGCACCCATGCCGTAGAGAATGCCGAAATTGACTGCCTTTGCGGCACTGCGCATCTCGGGGGTGACAAAATCTTCGGGCATGTCAAAGACCTTGGCGGCGGTGGCGGTGTGGATGTCGGCACCGCTGCGGAATGCCTCCTGCATGGCGGCATCGCCGCTCAGATGCGCCATCAGGCGCAGTTCGATCTGACTGTAATCGGCATCGAGCAGGATGCAGCCCTCTTTCGCACGGAAAAACCGCCGCATCTCCCGTCCGAGCGGCGTCCGGACGGGGATGTTCTGCAAATTCGGCTCCGTGGAGGAGATCCTGCCGGTGCGGGTCTCGGTCTGCCGGTAATTTGTGTGGATCCTGCCATCCTCCGCTACCGTCTTCAGCAAGCCGTCCACATAGGTGGACTGCAGCTTGGTATACTGGCGATATTCCTCGATCATGGCAATGATCGGATGCAGACTGCGCAGCTGCTCAAGCACATCGGCATTGGTGGAATAGCCGGTCTTGGTCTTTTTGACCGCCGGCAGCCCCAGCTTTTCAAACAGGATATGCCCGAGCTGTTTGGGAGAACCGATGTTGAACGATTCCCCGGCTTCGGCATAGATCTCTGTCTCGAGCTTCTGGATATTCTCCGTGAGACGTGTCCCGAAGTCACGGATGCCCTCCGGATCGACCTCCACACCCGCATGTTCCATCGAGGCAAGCACCCGTGTCAGGGGCAGTTCCACATCCTGCCAGAGCGGCAGCATGCCGTCCGCTTCGAGCCGGGCGATCCCCTTTTCATACAGGACAGGCAGTGCCTGCACAGCGGCATCCTCTCCCTCCCCGAAAGGCACCTGCAGCACGGCGCAGAGTGCCGCAACGCTGTAATCCGTTGCCGAGGGATTGAGCAGATAGCCGCAGACCGCCGCATCGAATACCACGCCCTGCAATGCCGCACCACGGGCAAGGGCATAGCGGTAATGCGGCTTCGCATCGTCTGCTGCCTTCTTCACCGGGGAGGTGAGAAAGGCAAGGATATCGGCTTCGCTTTCCGTCCGGCAGAGCGTACCGCCGCCGCAGACAGTCAATCTGCCATCGTGCAGGGTATATCCCACCGGCTGCGGCATCGCTGCGATCCGTTCCCGCTCCCATGGCTGTTCGGTGAGGGCAGGCATGGCGGCAGGAGATGTCTCCTGCACGGTGGCAGGGGTACCGGTACCGAGTGGCTGCAATCCGAAACGGTCGAGGATGCGGTACATTTCGAGTTCCGTGAGCAATTGCCGGAGGGCATCTGTATCCTGCGGCTTCGGAAGATAGTCCGCAAGCGTCACAGATACCGGGGCATCGGTGACGATGGTCGCCAACCATTTGCTGTGTTCGGCATCTGCCTTGCCGTCAAGGAGCTTCTGCCGGAATTTTGGCGTTCCCTGCACCTCGTCAAGATGTGCATACATCGCCTCGATGGTATGCCATGTCTGGATGAGCGGCACGGCAGATTTTTCCCCAATACCTTTGATGCCCGGGATATTGTCCGAGCTGTCGCCCATCAGGGCTTTCAGGTCGATCATGTGGATGGGATCAAAGCCGTATTCCTCCCGGAAGCGGTCGGGGGTATAGGAGATCGTCTCCTTCGTCTTGACGAGCCGGACGGTGACATGCTCCGTGATGAGCTGGAGACTGTCCTTGTCTCCGGTCATGACATAGCATTCCTGCCCCTGCACATCACAGGCGTGGGCAAGGGTGCCGAGGATGTCATCCGCCTCATAGCCCTCGGCAGTCAGGACGGCAATGCCCATCGTCGTGAGGATCTGCTTGATGTAGGGCAGCTGCATGGCAAGTTCTTCCGGCATCCCCTTGCGGGTTGCTTTGTAGGCAGCATCCGCCTGATGGCGGAAAGTGGGGCTGCGCAGGTCGAAGGCAACGGCGACCGCATCGGGCTTTACCTCGCCGGTCTCTTTGAGATACATCTGCAAAAATCCGAACAGGGCATTGGTAAAGACACCCTTATGGTTGGCAAGGGCACGGACGCCGTAAAAGGCACGGTTGAGGATGCTGTTGCCGTCAATGACAAGTAAGCGCATGAAATTACCTCCGATGTGATGATGCGGCAGCAGGGCTGCCCTGTATATAGGCGTTTATGACCGGCGGGAAAGGATCCGGCGTTTCAGTATCTTGTTATACTTGCGGTCATACTGATAGAAGATCACGAGCATCCCGATCCCCATTACGAACAGGACGACACCTGTCACAAAGCCCGGCGGGGTGTAGGAAAATGTCACTGTATGCGTTCCCGCCGTCATTGGCACATAGAGCATGGACTTGATGCATTCCTCCGACTTGACTTTCTTTCCGTCCACCTTCACCGTCCAGCCCGGCTCATAGGGGATGGACGTGAACAGGATCTGTCCGTCCTCCGCAGTGACGGTGCCTTTCAGGTAGGTGTCCGTGAATTTTTCGATCTGCATCTGACCAGGCTTGAGACGGTCGATATCCGCCTGGAACACATCCCGGTTGAAATAGTAGAAAAACGGTTCCTTGACGATGATGGCGTTCTGGTCATTGTCCACGGTCAGGCGCAGGGAGAGCTTCGTGCCCGGCTCATAGGTGCCAAGGCTGAAAATGCAGTAGTTGCTCTGTGCGTCAAAATAGATCCCGTAGGACTCAAACTGATAATCATTCACGCTGTCGTCCCACTTGCCGAGCCAGAGATTCGCTTTCTGCTCGTTCTCCGTCTTGAGGAAGCAGAAGATCTCCTTGCTCTCCTCCACTGTAAAGCGGTAGTCCACTGTCGGGTCGCCGCTGTCCATTTTGGTGTAGCAGTTCTGTCCGTTGTAATCGGAGACTGTGACTGCACCAAGCACCGGCTCTTCGGTCTGGATGCGGGTGTAGTATTCCGTTGTGCCGGCAATGTTGCCAGCCTCATCAAAGACCGTCTGTCCGAGCATGGTGCTGAGCAGGACATTCTGGCTGTTGAAAGGATTGTCATTCCCCAGATGGTCGATGCGCAGCAGGTCATCGTCCACCAGATACCCGACAGACAGCGCATTCGGATTCTCATAGATGCCGATGGAGCGTGACTTCGGGTTACCATTCTCGTCCTTTTCAGATATATCCACATAGTCATACTGGTCGATCTTTTCATATGCTTCATGCAGCAGCGGGCGCACCTGCGTGTCCCCTCTGTCCAGTACATACTTGATGCCAAGGAGCGAATCGGCAAGTTCTGTCGTGCCCTCGTAGCGGGAATAATAACTCCGGGTATTGTAGCCGAGCGTTTCGATGAAGGTCAGTGTTTTGGCATTCATCACGGAACTGGAATGGGTCAGTCCTTTCAGCCCCAGTGCCAGATTGTCATTGACGCAGCGGGTGAACGTCTTTTCGGAGCGGTACAGTCCATCGTCATGGGATTCCATGAGCTTCACTGCCTTGCGTCCGGACTGGACGAACGGCTCATAGGAGAGCTTTGTCGAATAGCGCACCTCAGTATCAATGTCCCTGAGCGTCTCTGAGGTGTTGAACAGCAGCTCACCGGACAGGATACAAAGCAGCAGGATCGGCACAAAACGGCGTCTGTCTTTGCTCCGGAACAGGATGAGAAGATAGATCCCGGCAAGCCCGATGGAGAGCCACACCGCACGGATCGGATCGAGATGCTCATAGCCCTTGCCCTGAAGATAGAGTGCCGTCACCATGACGCCAAAGAAGATACAGCCGTAATGCGATGGCTTGATGCCGTCAAGCTCCTGATACGCCTCCGCCGCCATGCACAGCAGCAGGAAAGAAATGATGAAAGAATACCGGAAAGGCAGCCAGTTCGGGACTTGTCCGCCATGCCAGAGCATGTCCACGGGCTTGATGTACATGCTGAAGAACATCACGGCAAGCAGCAGTCCCCTGCCGAGCTTACGGCGCAGGGAGATGTTTTTATTGAGGAAAAAGATAGGCAGCAGCACGACCGTCAGGATGCCGCAGTAGATCTCAGGGCTGCCGTCCACATTGACAGAATCATACTGTGCCGTCATGAGCTGCGCCAGCACATCCACGGAATCGAACTGCACCTGAAAACTGTAATCGGGCTTTGTGAAGTCGAATTTGCCAAGTTTCAGGGCATTGTACACCGGCAGCAGCATAAAGGCAGACAGCATCAGGGCAGTGACCGTGCCGAGGACGAATCTGCCTGCCGCCCGGAAATAGACCTGCTTCTTCCCCCTGCTGCCCTCCTTGCCGAAAAAGAGGTAGTACAGGAAGTAGAATGCGGTAAAAATGCCGATCATGTAGCCGATGTAGAAATTTGCCGCAAACATCAGTGCGAGCGGGATGCAGAAATTGAGCTTCCTGCCGTCGTCGATCAGGTACTCTGTGCCAAGCACCACCAGCGGCAGCAGCACCAGACCGTCCAGCCACATCGGATCAATGGTCTGGATGACCATGTAGGCGCACAGGGCGAACAGCACGCTGAACATCGTCGCCGGGAGGGGATCCAGACGGCGGGACTTTTGCAGATACATGCTGCACGTCACGCCAGCCGCACCGATCTTGCACAGGATCATGATCTGCAGGCTGATGAGCAGCCACTTCTCCGGCAGCAGCATCACGATCAGTGTGAAAGGACTTGCCAGATAGTAGCCGATCACGCCCATGTAGCCGCCGGACAGGTTCCTGCTCCAGCTGTAGAAGATGCTGCCGTCGCCGTGCAAGGCATCCCGCAGTGCCTCAAAGTAGTAGACATACTGCGCATTGAGGTCGAGGGCAAGCACCGAACGCTCCCCGAAAGGGAATACCTGAAAGATCGCATAGGCAATGTACATCAGCACCACCGGGATGCAAAAGGCAAGGATATAGTACCGGTTGCGCACTGCCCAGTCCCGCAGGAAACCGACGGGGCTTTTTTTCGTGGTGGAAACTTGTTTGGTCATGTAGCTCCTCCTTATACTGCCGGACGATGCCGGCGATCTTGCAATCATGTATTATTATACCACAGTTTCCCTTGTATTGCAAGGATTATTTTATAAAATGCACAAAAACCTACATTTTCCCGCATGGATTGACAAAGCCGCCCCTGCGTGGTATAATATGATTGTTGCATCATACCCATGAAAGGAGTTTTTAGGAATGGATCCACTGGAGATCGTCATACTGCTCTGCTGCATCGTCTGTGTCATTCTCCTGATCGTGCTGCTGATGAAAAAAACAAACGGCAATGCCGCAGAACAGGAGATCCGCCGCCTGGAACAGGCACTCGAACAGCTCAGCAGCAGATATGACATGCAGAGCAAGCAGCTCATGGACCAGAGCGTGCGGCAGAACGATTCGGTCGTACACAATATCTCCATCCTCGGCGACAGCCTGCGGGATGCCAACCAGAAGCAGCAGGCAGCCGCACAGGAAACGCTTGCCGGACTGAGGACGGAAATGCAGACACTGCGTACCAGCAATCAGGAAAGCCTTGACAAGATCAACGGCATCATCACGGAAAAGATGCAGTCTACCCTCGATGAAAAGCTCAATCAGGCATTTGAGACTGTTGTCAAGAACATGACAGAGCTTGGACGGCAGCTCAATGAGGGGCAGGAAAAGCAGCAGCGTGCTGCCTCCGAAAAGCTCCTCAAACTCGAGGGGGATTTTGAGAGGATCCGCCATGAGATCCTCGAGACCCTCGACAAGGTGCGCAAAAGCAATACGGAGAGCATGGAAAAGCTGCGGCAGGAAAACCAGCAGAGCCTTGACCGCATCAATGCCACTGTCAATGAAAAATTACAGAAGACCCTCGATGACAAGCTCACACGATCCTTTGCAGCGGTCAATGAACGGCTTGCGGACGTACATAAGGGACTCGGTGAGATGCGCTCGGTCGCATCGGGTGTAACGGATCTGAAAAACATCCTCTCCAATGTCAAGACACGGGGCATGCTCGGCGAGATCCAGCTCGGGGCGATCCTTGGGGAGATCCTTTCACCGGAGCAGTATGCGGCGCAGGTACCGGTACGTCCCCGCAGTGCGGAACGGGTGGATTTTGCGATCAAGATGCCCGGCGATACGGAGGGCGGATCCATCTGGCTGCCGATCGACTCGAAATTCCCCGGCGATACCTATTCCAATCTGCTTGCCGCCTATGAATCGGAGACTGCCGACCAGATCAGACTGCGCCGCAATCAGCTCGTCGCAGAGGTGAAACGCTGTGCCAAGAGCATCAGCGAGAAATACATCGCACCGCCGGATACGACAAATTTTGCCATCATGTTTTTGCCGTTTGAGGGACTGTATGCGGAGGTCATCAACCTCGGACTGGTGGAAGTGCTGCAGCGGGACTATCATGTGAACATTGCCGGTCCCTCCACCATGGCAGCAATGCTCAACAGCCTGCAAATGGGCTTCCGCACGCTTGCGATCCAGAAAAAGAGCGGCGAGGTATGGAAGATCCTTGAGGCGGCAAAACAGGAATTCGGGAAATTTGAAGGTGTTCTCGAAAAAGTGAGAGCCAATCTGCAAAAGACCGATGAGGAGCTGGAAAAGCTGATCGGTGTCCGCACCCGTGCCATCACCAAAAAGCTCCGCTCTGTGGAGATCACGGAGGGCGACAGCTCTGCGGAGGATCTTCTCGATATGGACGATGCGGAATGATCCGGCAGCACGGTGCCGGTGCAAAGGAGGCTTTTTATGAGATCAAGGCATAAGGGCATTCTGCTCATCATCTGTTCTGCGTTCTGCTTTGCGTTTATGAATGCCTTTGTCAGACTTTCGGGGGATCTGCCGTCGGTGCAGAAAAGTTTCTTCCGTAATTTTGTGGCACTGCTCATCGCAGCGGTCATGTTCTTCCGGGAACGGGAGCATATCACGCTCCCCAAGGGCAGCAAACGTTTCCTGCTGATGCGGGCAGCGTTCGGCACCATCGGCATCCTCTGCAATTTCTATGCGATCGACCATCTGGTGCTGTCGGATGCTTCGATGCTCAACAAGATGTCACCGTTTTTCACCATTCTCTTCTCGTGGCTGCTGCTGCATGAATCGCTCAGTGCGGTGCAGGGCGCGGCGGTGCTGACTGCGTTTCTGGGCAGCATGCTGATCGTGAAGCCGTCTCTGGACTTTTCAAATTCTGCGGCGTCCTTTGCCGGGCTGTGCGGCGGCATCTGTGCGGGTGCTGCCTATGCGATGGTACGAGTTTTAGGGCAGAAGGGCGTGAACAAAAGCCTGATCGTGCTGTTTTTCTCGGGATTTTCCTGTGTCGTGACACTGCCCTTTCTGCTGCTCGATTTTCACCCGATGACGCCATTGCAGCTCCTGACGCTCATCGGAGCCGGGACGGCAGCCGCCGGCGGACAGTTCTCGATCACCGCCGCATACTGCTATGCGCCGGCACGGGAGATCTCCATCTATGACTATTCCCAGATCATTTTTGCCACGGGACTGGGGCTGCTGTTCTTCGAGGAGATCCCGGACGGATGGAGTTTCTTGGGCTATGCCATCATCCTCGCAGCGGCACTGGGCATTTTCATCTACCAGAACCGGACGGCAGGACATGACAAAACGGCATCTGCGGCGCAGGCGGAAAACAGCACATCAGAAACGGATGCGGATCCCTGAGTATTCGCAGGCTTTCTGCAAAGACAATTTTTATGCTGCACCGCAGCTTGACAAACAGGGGCAGGTATTGTATAATAGTAATGATCCCGGTCTTCACCGGGGACGAATCACAGACAAAGGAGCATGCTACATGGGTAAATATTTTGGCACGGATGGTTTCCGTGGAGAAGCCAACAAAACATTGACCGCAGACCACGCCTATCAGGTGGGACGCTTTCTCGGATGGTATTACAGCGAATTGAACCGCAGAAAGGGCAAGGATGCGCCCGCCCGGATCGTCATCGGCAAGGATACCCGCCGTTCCAGCTATATGTTTGAGTATTCCCTCGTCAGCGGTCTCACCGCATCCGGCGCAGATGCCTATCTGCTGCACGTCACCCCGACCCCCTCTGTCGCCTATGTGACAAAAGTGGATGGCTTTGACTGCGGCATCATGATCTCCGCCAGCCATAACCCCTATTACGACAACGGCATCAAGCTCATCAACCATGCCGGCGAGAAGATGGATGAGGAAACGATCCAGCTCGTGGAAGACTATCTCGACGGCAAGCTTGAGGTCTTTGGACAGAAATGGGAAACGCTCCCGTTCGCCACAAGGGAAGCCATCGGCTGCACCGTGGACTACGTTGCGGGCAGAAACCGGTATATCGGCTATCTGATCTCCCTCGGACTGTATTCTTTCCGTGGTGTCAAGGTCGGTCTGGACTGTGCCAACGGTGCTTCATGGAATGTTGCCAAGGCGGTGTTTGATGCCCTCGGTGCGGAGACCTATGTCATCAATGCGCAGCCGAACGGCACCAACATCAATGACAACGCCGGATCGACCCACATCACCGGTCTCCAGAAATTTGTCAAGGAGAACGGACTGGATGTCGGTTTTGCCTATGACGGCGATGCAGACAGGTGCCTGTGTGTGGATGAACAGGGCGAGCTGCTGACCGGCGATCACATCCTCTACATCTGCGGCAGGTATCTCAAAGAACATGACATGCTCGTGAACAACACCGTTGTCACAACGGTCATGAGCAACATCGGACTGTACAAGGCATTCGATGCGGCGGGCATCGAGTACGTCAAGACCGCTGTCGGGGATAAATATGTCTATGAGTACATGTCCAAAAACGGCTGCCGTCTCGGCGGTGAGGAATCCGGACATATCATCTTTTCCAAGTATGCCACGACCGGTGACGGACTGCTGACCAGTCTCAAGATGATGGAAGTCATGATGGCGAAAAAGGCGAAGATGAGCGAACTTGCCGCACCGGTGACGATCTATCCGCAGCTTCTGGTCAATGTACGTGTGAAAGACAAGGTGCTTGCCCGGGAGGATCCGGATGTCAAGCAGGCAGTGGCGGCTGCCGAAGCCGAACTTGGCGAGAGAGGGCGCATCCTCGTCCGTGAGTCCGGCACCGAGCCGCTGATGCGTGTCATGGCAGAGGCAGAGACAGAGTCGCTGTGCCGCAAGGTCGTGGAGGATATTGTCCGGGTCATCAAGGAAAAAGGGCATGAGGATGTCTAAAATTCACAGAAAGTTTACAGATCTCTCCGCAATTTCTCCCTCCTGCACCGTCAAATATAGTAGAAAGTCATACGTCCATATAGCCGGGGATACCCCCATACTGTCTCCCCGTATATCCGACCCACCACAAAGGAGGAATGTTTATGAAACGTCTGCTCGCCATGCTGTCTGCGCTGACTGTGCTGGGGTGTGCCGCACCCGCCCCGGTACAGGCACTGACCGTGCAGGACAGAACCATCGTACAAAGTCAGGATCCCGAACCCGCCCTGCCTGTTGCAGAAACGGAAGAAAATGTCACCATTGGCGGACTCACCTACACATACTACGTCAATATGAATTCCAATACGATCGTCAGCGATGCCACAGTGACTGCCTGCGATCCGGACGCTGTGTCGGTGGAGATCGCCGCAGAGGTGGAGGGCGTCCCGGTGACCGGGGTACAGGCATCCGCTTTCCGCAGCTGTCCAGCCTTGCAGGAGATCAATGTCTCACAGGAACAGACATACCTGAAAAGCATTGACGGTGTCCTGTTCAGTGCGGATGGTCTGACTTTGCTGCGCTACCCCTCCGGAAAGGGCAGCAGCTATACGGTACCGGAGGGCACAGAGGTCATCGGACACTTTGCCTTTGGAGAAGACAAAATGCCCTGTCTGCGCAGCATAGAGCTGCCGGAGACGCTCAAAGAGATCGAGTATAACAGCTTTTCGGGTTGTACAGGACTGACAGAGCTGATCCTGCCCGATGCCTGCGTATCTCTCGGATCCGGTGCCCTCCTTGGCTGCACGTCACTGGAACGTATCCACTTCGGGAGCGGTTTCACCTCTCTTTCGGCAAGCGGTGTTTTCGGGGGCTGTGATGCGCTGCAAACCATCACTTCCGACTCTCCCGTCCACTTCGTGCAGGATGGTGCCCTGTACTGTGTGCTTTCGAGTAATGACGCCCAGGACGCTCGTCGTATTCTGGAGCTATACCCTGCCGGGCGGCAGGACACCAGCTTCACCGTGGCAGACGGCACGGTCACGATCAATGAAAGTGCTATCCGGAACTGCAAAGCACTGGAAGAGATCATCCTGCCGTCATCCCTGCGTCGGATCAATGACGATAATTTTGAGGGCTGCACCTCGCTCCGGACGCTGACTATCCCGGAGGGCACGGATACCATCTGGGACCTCTGCAAAGGCTGCACGGCACTCGAAAGTGTTTCACTGCCCTCGACCCTGACGTACATGGGCTATCAGATGTTTCAGGGCTGCACGGCACTGAAAGATATTTATTATAACGGCACAATGGAAGATTTCTTTGAGATCGGCAACAGTCAGGCGAATGCCCTGTTCGTTGACAAGAGCGTGGTGATGCACTATACCGATGACGAGCCATACGCTTTCTACGAGGAAGATGGTCTGATCTATCGCCTGTTTGCGGATCATGCGGAGGTCTACCGCCGTACAGGGGCAGAGCCTGCCGCTGTCACCGTCCCGGAAACGGTGGAAGGTCTCCCGGTAACGGAGATCGGCGAAGCTGCTTTCAGCGGATGCCAAACGCTGGCGTCAGTCACTCTGCCGGACAGCGTGACCGTGATCGGCAACGCTGCATTTTCGCAATGTACCGCACTGACGGACATCACCCTGCCGCCGCAGCTGGAATGTCTGGGCAACAGAGCATTTTACGACTGCCGGTGCCTGACGGCACTGTATTTGCCGGACAGCATCACCTCTCTGGGAGCTTCCGTATGCAGCCGCTGCACATCGCTCGAGGACATCCGTTTCCCGGAAGGCATCCAAAAGATCCCGAATAGCATGTGCCAGAACTGCGAAAGTCTCGAAGAGGTCACGCTCCCGGGATCTGTGGTCTCTGTCGGAAACTCTGCCTTTTACGAATGCACTGCCCTGAAAAGGGTGACATTTCCCGCAGGACTGAAAACGCTGGGAGACAGTGCCTTCCAGTCTTCCGCACTGGAAGAAGTGACATTCCCGGACGGCATCACCTGCATCCCGTCATACTGCTTCGGGGATACCGCACTCACGGAAGTGACGCTGCCGGCGTCAGTGACCTGCGTGGAGGACGGTGCCTTTGCCATGTGCGGATCCCTGCAAAAGGTCACCATCCTAAATCCCTCGTGTGAGCTGTGCCATGGGAATGAAAACTATGCTGCCTCTTTCAGCACAGATTCGATCGCACACATGGACGGATGCATAATTTGGGAAGAGCATTTTTTCCTTGGTGTGATCCGTGGCTATGCCGGTTCCACCGCAGAGGCATATGCGGAGGCAATGCATTGCAGCTTCGAGCAGATCGACGCCAAGCGGGGCGATCTCAACGGGGACGGGGACATCTCGATCTCGGACGTGATCGCACTGAACAAATATTTGCTCGGCGATTATCTGCTCTGCGACGGCAGCCTTTCTGAAAACGCCGTCAACGTCGCCGATACCGACGGCAACGGAATCGTTGATACGACGGATGCACTGCATCTTCTGAAATATTGCATAAAGCTGATAGACACACTATCATGAAAATTCAGTGAAAATTAGGTTACAGGCTGCGCAGAACGCCGAAACGGGCTTGACATTTGCAAAAAAAACGTGTATAATAGATATTGTGATATTCCGCCCCGATTTCAGAAAGGATGCGTAATCGTAATGAAGATGAAGTATGCAAAAGTGGCACTTGCCTGTCTTCTGGCAATGTCCATGAGTTTTGGCGTCTGCGGCTGCGATGACAAGCCCGGCAGTGAGTCTAAGATCCCTGTGGAAACCATGTCGCCCGAAGATGCGAAAGTCGGTCTGACATTTGAGTTCGATAACAACGGTCCCGCCGTGGAAAACACAGAAAACAGCGATTCTTCCCAGAGCGGTTCTGCGGCAGACTCTGTCACAAGCTCCGGGTCAGATTCTTCCGCAGCAGAGACTGTCTATGAGGAAGTGACCGAATATGTGCCGGTGACGGATGCCGAAGGACAGAATGTGACCGAAGCAGGCGGTGCTGTCCAGACACAGGTCGTTGTCGTGGAGACACGTCCGGTCACCGTAACACAGCCCGCCGGACAGGACAGCTCCGGCAGTGACTCTTCCTCCGGCGGCAATTCCTCCACTGGCGGTGATTCTTCCACAGGTGGGGACTCTTTCGGTGATCCTCAGACATCCTCCGGAGATGACTCTTCCTCCGGCGGCTCCGGGGAAACGTACACGCCCGCCTATGGCACCTGCCGTGCTTACTGGCTCGACAGCATGAAAGATACGTTCTTCAACGGCGAATTTCTCCAGTTCACCTTTGAGGTAAAGGATGGCATTCCGGACGGTTCCTACCCCGTTACGGTCGCCTCCACAGACATTGCAAGCTGGGAAGAAGTGACGTACAAGCCGGCTCTCATCGATGGTGAGGTCGCTGTCAATGCCACACCCGCCGCACAGTCCGATCCGGCTGATGGAGAATTCACCCTCAAGGTCAACAGTGTTGCTGCCAAGCAGGGTGATCAGGTCACGGTGACGATCGATGTCGCCAACAACCCTGGTTTTGTGGGATTTGTCATCTTTGTGCAGTATGACACCAATGCACTGACGCTCCTTGAGGCATCTGCCGGCAAGGACTTCAATGCCGTTGTCAACACAGTCAGCTAAAGATCCAGATAAACAGCCCCTCCCCGCATCGGGGAGGGGCTTTCTGATAGCGGGAGCATGGCAAAAACTGCCCCCTGTCCGATGAGGTACCGGACAGGGGGCTTTCCGTCATATCAACAGGTGCATTCCGCAGCGTGATCACTCGATCAGCTCAAAGAAGTCCTGCCACTCGCCATTCTTGCCATAGTTGCCGCACTCTACCATATAGGTATGACCGCCGATCCGGACTTCTGTCCAGAAGTGCTGCACATTCGGGCTTGTCCAGCCTCTTACCATGTAGACATCATAACCATAGTAGGCAAGGACGGCTGCCATGGCACCATTGTACTGTACGCACTGTCCTTTCTGATGGTTGAAGATCGCATCCACATAGGAAAGACCTGCAATCTCATCCCACTTCTCACCAACATAGGCATAATCTACGTTGTAATGGATCCACTGGTGCGTGATCCACAGTTTCTCAGCAAGGGTGGAATTTTCCGGGAAATGTTCAGCGGCAAATTTCTCGATGATCTTGACATCCTCATCGGAGATCTTAAACGAGAAGTCCACTGTCTCCGGCTCCTGCTGGCGGTTGTAGACTGTGATCGTGTCCTTCGGCTCAAGTTCTGCGTTGTTGAGCATATCATCCAGCAAAACATAATCGCTGTCAATGTATTCCATCAGGATACCGTCATCATCAAAGATGTAGTAGGAACCGTCGATCTCGATCATACCGGTCGCCATCACACCGTTTTCCTGGAAATAATACTCCTGCCCGTCTATATAGACCCAACCGGTGCGGATCTCGCCGTTGCCGCCAAGGTAGTAGCGGTCGCCGCCACGATCCTGCCAGCCGGTGAGCAGCACACCGCTGCTGCTGAACATGTACATCGTGCCTTCGATCTCGGTGATGCCGGTAACTGCCACGCCATCCTCACCGAAGTAATAGGTGCCGTCCTCTGTGTCCATCCATTCCTGCTTCACGGCACTGCCGTTTTCGGACAGGTAACGCTTTCTGCCGCCGGCTACTGTGATCCAGCGGTCTTTCTGCATCACGCCTTCTGCATTGGCATAATAGGAATTATCATTATAGACATACCAGCCGACTGCGATCGTGTGATCTTCATTGGCATAGTACACATCACCGGTCTCCGGATCCGTAAAGCGTCCTGTATAGAGGTTGCCCTCACTGTCGGCATAATAGTAGGCAAAGCCGAGCGGATGTATATTGTTGCCCGCACCGGCATTGGCTGCATAGGCAAGCAGACCGGCAGCATCCGAGGCATTTACCACACCTGAGCCATCCACATCGCCCACATGGACGCAGTCAGCCACCACTGCCTCTGTCCGCAGTGAAGTCGACCATGCCTCTCCTGGCTCCACGCCTGCGCCGACCATGGCGGAAACACGCAGCACCACAGCAGCATCGGACGCATTGATCACCTCGTCTGCGTTCACATCACCGAGCAGATAGTCGGGCGTCAGACCGAATTTTCCGGTGACTTTCTCGCCGTCTGCGAGGTAATATGTATTACCGTCTGCATCTGTCTTCAACTCATCGGCAGCCCTGTTGGAATAGGTAAACTCGGGTACAGCAGGTGTTCCGGTCGTCCCCTCAGCTGCGGCATCCTCTGCGCCAACAGCAAGAGGCGTCGTGCAGAGCGTCAAGGCTGCGGTCAGGACCGGCAGCAGTCTTTTCAGATTCCTGTTCATAAAATTCCTCCCATAAATTTGTGACAGGCAGTCCCCTGTCATAGTTCCGAAAAATCGCCGGAAATATCCGGATCCACATCGGTGCAGCCCGTGCCCGGCACGGGCAGGGGCACCGTATAAAAATACTCTACTCTTGTATTATACACGATTTTGTTTGATTTGTCAATGGTTTGTTACTTTTTTCTTGAAAAAAATTTTTACCAGTACGGGAAATAGGGAAAAACAGGGAAGAAGATGTTACAGTTCTGTAACCGGAGGGTGTCGAAAAAGGGGAGTTTGGGGGAGCTGCCCTACCCCCCTGCCCCCCTTCCCTGAAGGGAAGGGGGGATATTGCGG
>CANQYC010000034.1 GCA_947627945.1 uncultured Clostridia bacterium | reverse complement strand
TTTATGCCGGAATAGCTGCATCCCGGCAAGGGCACCCACACTGCCGCCGAAGAATCCCAGTCCGAGCAGCAGCTTTTCCGGCGTGCGCCACCGGTGATGTTTCGCCTTGTGCTTATCCAGTCCGTAGCTGACAAAGGCGCACACGCTCATCACCGAGAAGAACAGCACTGCGATCTTCCATGCCAATTTTCCCTGCGCCTCCTTTGTGCCTGAAAAACAGCCCCCTCCCCGTTCGTGGGGAGGGGGCTTGGGAAGGGGCAGATGCCCCGGTTATCCGTTCCCTATCGCTGATCAGTTTACGATAGCCTTTTCTGTTTCCTTGTCGAACAGATGTACCTTGTTCGGATCCAGTGCGATCTTGATCACATCGCCTGCCTGTGCAGTGGATCTCGGGGATACTCTTGCCGTGATCGGGATGCCCTCGCACTCGAGGTACAGGAATGTCTCTGCGCCCATCATTTCGGTGATCTCCACGTTGCAGTCCACGATACCTGTCGTTGCAGTGGACAGATACATTTCCTCATCGTGTACGCTCTCCGGACGGATGCCGAGCGTTACCTCACGGTCAACATACTTCTCCAGATCCGGTACGACCTTGGATTCCGGAAGGATGATCTGATACTTGGTACCTCTGCCGCTGCGGGAATCCTCAGAGCCGAACTCTACATAGTACTGCTGGCTTGCGGTCTTCTTCAGAACGGCATCAATGAAGTTCATCTGCGGAGAACCGAGGAAGCCTGCAACGAACTTGTTGACCGGCTGCTCATACAGGTTCTGCGGTGTGTCGATCTGCTGTACGAAACCGTCCTTCATAACTACGATACGGTCGCCCATCGTCATAGCCTCAGTCTGGTCATGCGTTACATAGATGAACGTCGTACCCAGCTTCTTGTGGAGCTTGGAGATCTCCGTTCTCATCTGCGCACGCAGCTTTGCATCCAGGTTGGACAGCGGCTCGTCGAGCAGGAACACCTTCGGGGAACGCACGATCGCACGTCCGAGCGCAACTCTCTGCCGCTGACCGCCGGACATTGCCTTCGGCTTTCTGTCGAGCAGGTGGGACAGGTCGAGGATACGGGCAGCTTCTTCTACCTTGCGGGCGATCTCGTCCTTCGGTACCTTGCGGAGCTTCAGACCGAATGCCATGTTCTCGAATACCGTCATGTGCGGGTACAGAGCGTAGTTCTGGAATACCATTGCGATGTCTCTGTCCTTCGGTGCGATGTCGTTGACAAGGCGGTCACCGATGTACAGCTCGCCCTCGGAGATCTCCTCCAGACCGGCGATCATACGCAGTGTGGTGGACTTACCGCAGCCGGAAGGTCCTACTAAGATGATAAATTCCTTATCTCTGATCTCAAGATTGACATCGGAAACGGCGACAACGCCACCCGGATATTTCTTATAGATTCCTCTGAGTGATAGACTTGCCATTTATTCCAATCCTCCATTTGCTTAGATTTTTTCAGACCCCGCCTCATTCCGGCGTAGAATCTGTCTATTATTATCATACCAAATTGTGAGCAATTTTTCAAGTCGCTATTTACCCAAACTTACTGCCCTTCATTTATCAAATATGACGGAAAATTGTTCACGATTCGTTCATAGACGGAAGAAAAAGGCTCCGGATTCAACAGGTTTTCAACATCTTTGTGAAAAAGCTCCAAAAATCCACCTGCTTTTATTGACACCGGCAGCAGCAGCCCGCCGATGCCGACACGGTGGAGCATTTCCACGTGATTTCCCATTGCCGCCATCATGCGCCTGACCTGATGATACCTGCCCTCATGCAGGCAGATCAGTGCATATCTGTCCTCCGCCTCTATGGGAGAAAGCTCTGCGGGGCGGCAGACGGTGCCGTCCGAGAGCGTCAGCCCCGCCGCCGCACGCCGTGCATAGTCCGGTTCATACGGGCGTGCCAGCCGCAGGAGATAGTATTTCGGGACATGCCGCTTCGGGGCGAGCAGCCGGTGTGCGAGATCGCCGTCCTCCGTGAGAAGCACCATTCCCGTGCTGTCCGCATCGAGACGCCCGGCGGGGAACAGTCCCCTGACCCGCTGTGCCTCGGGGATGAGTGCCGTCACGACCGGATGCTGTCTGTCCTCCGTGGCGCAGACATAGCCCAGCGGTTTGTTGACGATAAAATACACATGTGCATCGCTGCGCAGGGCGGTACCCCGGCAGGTGACCGTCTGCACATCGGGGTCTATGCGGAGGCTGCCGTCCCGTACGGGCACACCGTCCACCAGCACAGCCCCCTCCCGGAGCAGACGTTTCACATCACTGCGGGAATGCGGCGTGCGGTCGGCAAGGCATTTGTCAAGTCGGATGAGAGCCATCGTGACCTCCTGTTCTTTTTTACGGCGATGGGACATACATATTTACGGAGCGCATGCACCTGTCTGATGAGACCCGCAGGATCCCCGGGATCCGGAAAGGAGCGAAAGATGAAACGAATTTTCCGATATCTGCTTGTGCTGCCGCCGGCGGTGCTGTGTATGGCGGCGGTCATTTTGAGCCACCGGAGCCGGGAGCCGCAGGCGGTGCAGATCCCCGCCTCCACGGAGGCAGACCGTGCTGCCTATCTGCTGTCGCAGGGGTATGAGGGGGAGCAGATCAGTTCCCGTGCCGTGCGGATCCCGCAGACGATGGACGGTGCCTATGCCGATTATGCGGCATTGCAGATCGCCCAGCATCTGCCGCTTTCGGACTATGCCGGGGAACGGGCAGTGCTGTACACCTATGCGCTTGCGGAGAGCGGGCTGCGGGCAGAGCTGCTCACCGCAGACGGCATCCTCATCGGAGCGCAGTGCTATGTCCCGGAGGACAGCGTGACCCTCGGGATGAACGGGAGACCCTATCATGCCCCGGCGGGATGAAGCCCATGCCGGAAATCAGCCCCCTCCCCGTCAGCGGGGAGGGGGCTGTTCTTTCTGAATGTCTCACATACGCAGAGACCTGTCGGTCTCCTGCATGTGTTCGAGGGTACGTATCAGTTGAACGGATGCATCATCTTGCCGACGATCGGCAGCTCTCTTGCCTTGTCGCTCAGTGCGCTGACGAACAGCAGCAGGAAGCCTGCAAAGCTGATCAGGCTCAGTACCAGACCGATGATCCCGGCAAGGACGCCGCCAATGAACGGGATGAGACCGAGAATGGCACCCAATATAGCGGACAGCACGCTCAGGACCACGTTGCAGATCAGCAGGATCAGCCCCTGATTGGCATAGAACTTGGCAAACCCTGACTTCGGTGCGGCAGCCAGCGGCAGCCAGAACAGGATCGGAAAGCACGCCAGTGCTGCGATCACCTTATTTCCCTTAATGTCCTCCTGTGTGAACATATCCGACACATCCTGCGGATGGAGGATCTGCTCCTGCAAGTCATTAAAATCCATATGTAATTGCCTCCTTCATTTCTTCTCACTACTGTCATCGAGTGCTGTGATCGCAGCGATGAAACCAGCCATATCCTTGAAATCCTGATAGACTGACGCAAACCGGATATAGGCGATATGGTCGAGATGCCGCAGCTCCTCCAGCACCAGTGCGCCGATCCTGTCCGAACTCATCTGATTGCTCCATCCGGAGGAATAGGCATCCTCCACCTTGTCAGCGATCGCATCCACCTGTGAGACGGTCACAGGCCGCTTCTTGATAGCATGGTAGATGCCGCCCAGAAGTTTGTTCCGGTCAAAAGGTTCCAGTGTCCCGTCACGCTTGACGACGATCCGCATCGGCTGCTCCACGATCTCATATGTCGTGAAGCGTTTGCCGCAGCGCAGACAGATGCGCCGCCGGCGTTTTCTGTCGTCCGCAGGACGTGAGTCAATGACCTTGGAATCTTCATTGCCGCAGTAAGGGCACTTCATGAACGCCACCCCGCTTGCATGCCGCTTTCCACAGCAGCAGTGATACTTATATTATACCAGAATCCACCCCATCTGTCAATGTAGTTTTTTCACAAGATTCAGGGGCTTTCCGCCCCTTTTTTACAGCAGATTACTCTGTTTTCCCTTTCCGTCCGCCTGTTTCTCGATGCCCCGCATCAGGTATGAGAGCATCCGGTAGCCGCCGACCAGATCGGAGATGCCCCGGAACCCGCTCCGGTACAGTTCCAGCACGACCGTGCAGTCCGGACGGTTGGCATACAGAAGCTCCAGAAAACTGCGGATCCGGAAATCCCCTGCCCCGAGCTGGAGACAATCCCCCTTTTCACCGTGGTCGCTGATGTGGACATGGCAGACATGCGAACCGAGCAGGTGCAGCATGTTGACCGGCGATTCCCCGGCACGCACTGCCTGCTTGACATCGAGTACGAATCTGGCATCGTCTCCGAGCAGCCGCTTCATCTCCCGCAGGAAATGCAAAGAACCGCTCTGGCAGCGGGAGACATTCTCCTGTGCCACGGTCACGCCGAATTCCTTCCCCGCCTCTGCCAGCCGCAGGAAACGGCTGCAATACAGTTCCTCGGAGACCGGGTGCGTGTTGAGATTGCCGTGCAGCACAAAGACCGCCGCACCGAGCTGCTGCATCACTTCAAAGTAATGCCGGTAGTAGTCGATCATATCATCGACCCGGCGGTCATAGTCCGAAAAGAGCATGATCGGCTCGATCGGACAGGCAAAGGGATGCACCGCCGCACAGGTCATGCCATAGCGGTCAAGGATGGTCCGCAGGGTGTGGACACGGGTGCGTGTGATGTCTGAATCGGCATTGATGAAAAGCTCCGTGCAGGTGATGCCGTTGAGGGCAAGGTCATAGAGTGCCTCCTCCAGATGCTGCGGATACAGACATGCCGTCGAGACCCCCGCCTGCATCAGGATCCGCTCCTTTCTGCGGCGGTGATCCTGCGGGCATGGAGAGCGATATATCGCATGGGCGGACTACCTCCTCTTATTTCATGTCAATATAGCCCCAGTATCCCTTGAGATATACCCCGCCGGAGATGACCGTCAGCAGCACGGAGATCCAGACCAGCACGATCATGCCGATGCGGCAGACCGCAGCCGCACCGACGGCACCGGGCACCGGAAAACTGCCCGCAGCCGCCAGCCAGAGCAGCAGGGCAACGACCGCCGCCATCGTGAAGGCAGTCTTCAGCTTTCCCCAGATGCCCGCCGACACCACAACGCCTTTTTCCGCAGTCACCAGCCGCAGCCCGCTGACCAGAAATTCCCTTGCGGCGATGATCGTCACCACGATGCCGTTGACCGGGGAATCCGGCAGATCTGCCAGTGCCGCCAGTGCCGCCAGCACTAAGATCTTGTCTGCAAGCGGGTCTGCAAATTTTCCGAATGTCGTGATAAGATGATATTTCCGTGCGATCTTGCCGTCCACGGCATCCGTGATGGATGCCGCCGCAAAGACGATCAGTGCGCACACCATGTGGAACGGGAACGGCACATACATGCAGATGAGAAACACCGGCACCAGACAGATCCGCAGCAGTGTCAGCTTGTTCGGCAGGTTCATGCGGTCACCTCCCCGATCAGGTCATAATCCATCGTATCCGTAATGCGCAGCGTCACATATTCTCCGATCTGCAATTTGCGTTTGGAATAGAAAAACACCTTGCCGTCAATGTCCGGCGCATCGGCAGCCGTCCTGCCGAACCAGCATTCCGCCCACCGGTCATAGCCCTCCACAACGGCTTCCAGCTCCTTGCCAAGCTGTGCCGACAAGTAGGCATCGCTCACCTGCATCTGCTGCTCCATGAGCAGATCGGCACGCCGTGTCTTTGTCTCTTCATCGAGCTGTCCGGGCATTTTGGCAGCTTTGGTGCCCTCCTCCTGCGAATAGGCAAAACAGCCGAGCCGTTCAAATCGCATCTCCCTTGCAAATTCCGCAAGTTCTGTAAACTGTGCCTCCGTCTCTCCGGGAAAGCCCGTCAGCAGCGTGGTGCGCAGGACAATGCCCGGGATCCGTCTGCGCAGCTTTCCGATCAGTGCCTGCAGCTCTGCCTTTGTAAAGGGACGGCGCATAGCGGTCAGGATCTCATCATTGCAGTGCTGGATGGGCATGTCGATGTACTTGACGAGCTTCGGTTCCCTCGCCATGACCTCGATCAGGTCGTCCGTGATGCGCTCCGGGTAGCAGTACAGCACCCGGATCCAGTGCAGTCCCTCGATGCGGCAGAGTGCCGTGAGCAGTTCCGGCAGCTTCGGGGATCCGTAAAGATCTTCGCCGTAGCGGGTCGTATCCTGTGCAATGACGCAGAGTTCGGTCACGCCGTTGGCGGCAAGCATTGCCGCTTCTTCCAAAAGAGCCTCCATCGGGGCACTGCGGTAGCCGCCCCGGATCATGGGGATGGCGCAGTAGGTGCAGCCATTGGAGCAGCCCTCTGCGATCTTCAGATAGGAGAAGAAAGGCAGTGTGGAAATGATGCGTTCGCCGCTCAGTTCCACATCCGTCTTGGGGGCAAAATGCACCACACGTTCCCCATGCAGCACCCTGTCGAGGATCTCCACGATATCCTTGTTGTCACCGATGCCGACAACGGCATCTGCCTCCGGGAATTCCGCAGCCGCCTCCTCCCGGTACCGCTCCGTCAGACAGCCGGTGAGGATGAGTTTTTTGACCGTGCCCTCCTCCTTGAGCTTTGCGATCTCGAGGACGGTCTCGATCGCCTCCTCTTTCGCCGACTGGATGAAGCCGCAGGTGTTGACGACGGCGACATCGGCATCGCCGAATTCCGTCACAAGCTCATAGCCGTGCAGGCGCAGCTTGCGGAGCATGCGCTCTGAATCCACAAGATTTTTGCTGCATCCAAGGGATACGATACTGACCTTGATTGCCATGTTATTTTGCTCCTCTCTGAGATCCCGCTGTGTATCTCTCGACATGCGCCTGACGGTCACAGTGTCTCGTCATGTTCCTCAAAATAGGCATCCAGTGCCGCTTTGACACTGCGGTACGGATAGCCCAGCCTTGCCATGCCGGCAATGACCTTTTCACGGGTGCGGTAGTCTTTCGGGTCGGTGAGGACCCTGCCGTATTTCTTCTCCAGCACCGCCGGGATGTTCTCCTCGGCGGTGTCCTCCAGTTCCGCCAAAGCCTCCTCGACCAGTGCCTTGTCCAGTCCCCGGTGCAGCATCTCCTGCCGGGCACGGAAGATCCCGTACCGCTTGCGCTCGACCAGATATTCCGCCAGATGTTCCGCATAGCGGGCATCATCCAGTGTCCCTGTCTCCGAAAGTGCCCGGATCACCCGCTGACAGAGTGGCTTGTCCCGGTAGGTCTGCATCAGCTTCCGGTACAGCATGACGCAGGAATATTCCCTGTCGTCGAGCAGATACGCCGCACGCTGGTATGCCCTGTGATACCGGGAATCTTCGTGCAGCTTGTCCAGAAGGGCTTCTTCTGCTTCGCTGCCCTCTTTCAGATCATAGGCATCGAGTTTCCTGCCGTCGATCTCATAGACGGCATCCGTGTCCGTATGCACTTCCACATAGCTGCGGCAGCGCACAGTCCGGGTGATCTTCATTGCCGCACCTCACACTCACTCGGTGGGATCAAATTCTTCAAAATCATCATCCGCATTGATGTCCTCCGAGACGTCCGGTGCATCCATAACAGGCGGTTCTTCGCCCGTCTCTGCCGGCGTGCCGGAAACGGCTTCCCGCACGGCATCTTCCTCATCTGCGTCATCCGTGATGGACAGGTCGATCTGGTCGATATGCTCCATGATCTTGGCTTCGACTTCCTTGCGGAATGCCTCGTCCTCCATGAGCTGCTTCTTGACATTGTCACGTCCCTGACCGAGTTTCCTGCCCTCATAGCTGAACCACGAACCGCTCTTTTTGATGATGTCCAGATCGACTGCCAGATCCATGATCTCGCCGTCACGGGAAATGCCGTGTCCATAGATATTGTCGAATTCGCATTCCCGGAAAGGCGGTGCGACCTTGTTCTTGACGATCTTGACCTTCATCCGGTTGCCAATGGGCAAAGAGCCGTCCTTGATGACTTCGCCCTTGCGCACATCCATGCGGACGGAGGCGTAGAATTTCAGGGCACGTCCGCCGGGAGTCGTCTCCGGATTGCCGTACATCACGCCGATCTTCTCACGGATCTGGTTGATGAAGATGGCAACGCAGCCGGTCTTGGCAATGACGGAAGTGAGCTTGCGCATTGCCTGTGACATCAGCCGGGCGAGCTGTCCGACATGACTGTCGCCCATTTCGCCGTCGATCTCCGCCTTGGTCGTCATGGCAGCCACGGAGTCCACGACAAGCACATCAATGGCACCGGAGCGCACCAGTGCCTCTGCGATCTCGAGTGCCTGTTCGCCGCTGTCCGGCTGGGAGACCAGCAGATTGTCGATGTCCACGCCGAGTGCCTTGGCGTATTTCGGATCCAGTGCATGCTCCACGTCAATGAAGGCAGCTTCGCCGCCATTCTTCTGCGCTTCGGCAACGATGTGCAGTGCCACCGTGGTCTTGCCGGAGCTTTCGGGACCGTACAGCTCAATGATCCTGCCACGTGGCACACCGCCGACACCCAACGCAAGATCGAGCGTCAGGGAGCCGGTCGGAATGACCTCCACATCCATCTTTTTACGCTGTCCAAGGCGCATGACTGCCCCCTGTCCATACGTCTTTTCGATCATCTTCAGTGCATGCTCCAGCGCAGTCTTGCGTTCTTCAGGCGTTGCAGGTGCCTGAAACATCTGGGGCTTCTTTTCT
The DNA here is from genome assembly GCA_947627945.1 of uncultured Clostridia bacterium. GTDB lineage: Bacteria > Bacillota > Clostridia > Oscillospirales > Ruminococcaceae > UBA3855. The sequence continues at coordinate 9,634 of CANQYC010000034.1, read as the reverse complement.
TTCGTTTTTCCCTTTGGCATTGGTTGGTTCCTCCTTTGTGATCATGCCGGCTCATGCCCGGCATCCCAGAACTACCCGGTCATTGCGGGCAAGATCCTGTTGTATGTTGATATGGGTAAAGCCGTTTTCCCGCAGTATGGCGGAAACGGCAGCTGCCTGCGTTTCCCCGGTCTCATAGGCGAGCAGTCCGCCTGGACGGAGCATGGACTTCCACCGTGCTGTGATGCTGCGGTAGAACTGCAGCCCGTCCGCCCCGCCTGCTAAGGCGAGTGCCGGTTCCCGGCGCACCTCCCGCTGGAGCGATGCCATCTCCTCTGCATTCAGATAGGGCGGATTGCTGACGATAACGTCTGCGGGCGGGATGCCCTCCGGGATGTCCCCCGTCACATCCGCACACAAAAAATTCACATCAAGCTGATGGTATCCGGCATTTCTCCGTGCATAGCGCAGTGCTGTTTCACTGACATCCATGCCCCGGACTTCTGCGCCGGGCAGATGCTGTTTGAGTGCGAGGGCAATGCAGCCGCTGCCGGTACACAGATCTATGATCCGGGGGGATGGATCCTCCCGGCACCACGTCAGTACGGCATCGACAAGGGTCTCCGTATCGGGGCGGGGGATCAGCACCCCCTCCCCCACAAACAGCCGCATCCCGTAGAATTCCCATTCCCCGAGCAGATATTGCAGCGGTTCTCCGGCAATGCGCCTTTGTACCAGCTCCCGGAGCCGTGCCGTCTGTTCCGGCGTCAGCGGGGGTGCCTGTTCGGGACGCTGCCCGGTGAGCTGCTGTATCATGCACTGCGCCTCGAAGCGGGCATCCGGTATGCCGTGTGCGCTGAGCGCATCGGCGGTCTCTGCGGGGCTTACCATCTGTCCTCCTCTAAATTTTCCGGGATACAGGGCTTCATGGCAGCAATGGCGACTTCGATCTCATGCTCGTCCGGTTCCCTTGTCGTGATGCGCTGGAGCTGCAGCCCCGGCCATGAAAGCACACGGGCAAGGAGATTGTCACATCTGCCGGCGAACTGGATGGCTTCATACGAGCATCCCATCGTCAGCGGCAGCAGACACAGGCTGCACAGGAACCGCTGCCAGTAGACAGTGAACGGCACCAGACACATCGCCAAAATGCTGATGAACAGCGTGAGAAAAATAAAACTCGTCCCGCAGCGGGGATGGAGCCGCACCTGTTTCCGGACATTCTCCACCGTCAGCGGCAGCCCCGCCTCAAAGCAGGCGATGGTCTTGTGTTCGGCACCGTGGTACTCGTAGGTACGCCGGATGTCTTTCATCAGTCCCGTCACCGCCATGTAGCCGACGAAAATGACGATCTTTATGATGCCCTCGGAAAAGGACTGCACAAAGCGGTTGACCGTGAGCGGCTTGATGAGTGCCACCACCCATTTTGGCAGAAACAGGAACAGACACACCGCCGCCGCCAGACTCAGCACCATGAACACCATCATGATGGCTTCCACTGTCTTTTCCGTGAAGTGTTCGTCCAGCCATTTTTCCAGTTTAGAGGCATTTTCCTCCTCTTCCTGCTGTTCTTCCTCGGTCATCTGCTTTTCGGCAGACTTCATCAGGCACCGGTAGCCGTCCGCCATGGAGATGCAAAAGCTGTATACGCCCCGGATCAGCGGCACCCGGCGGTACCATGCCTTTTTCTTTGCCAGATCCCAAGTCTCCACATCTATCGTGCCATCCGGCAGACGGCACGCCATCGCCCCGGTATGGACGCCTTTCATCATCACGCCTTCGATCAGTGCCTGTCCGCCGATCTTGCTTTTATGCGGGCATTGTTGTTGTGCTTCTCCCATGTGATCACTCCTTTGCACCCTTCGGCTCGGGCTTTTGTCCGGGCGGGAGGGTAATGGTAACGGTCGTGCCCAGCCCCTCATCACTGATGATGTCCAGTCTGCCGCCATGGGCAGTGACGATCTCATCTGCCACGGCAAGTCCGATGCCGGAGCCACGGCGGGTGTGATTGGGCTTATAGAATTTCGTCTTGACCTTTGGCAGGTCGGATGCCTTGATGCCGCACCCGGTGTCGGATACGCTCACCACGATATTGCCGTTCTGTTCCGTCGCTTCGATGCGTACATGTCCGCCGGGGTCGGAATACTTGATGGCATTGTCGATGATGTTGATGAACACCTGCCGGATGCGGTTCTTGTCGCCGTAGAGAAATGGCAGCATTTCCGGTTCATCGTAGGAGATCTCAATCTGCTCCCTTGCCGCCTTGTCCATGTAGATCAGCACCGCATCTCCCAGCTCCGCCAGCACGTCCATCATATCTTTCTGCAAGGTAAAATGGCCACTCTGCATCCGGGAGAAGTCGAGCAGTTCCTCGACCATGCGTGACAGACGCTCCGTCTCGTTGATGATGACGTTCATGCCCTTGCGGACGGTGTCGGGGTCATTCTCGGTATAGATCGTCTCCGCCCAGCCCTTGATGGCAGTCAGCGGCGTGCGCAGTTCATGCGATACGGAGGAAATGAACTCGTTCTTCATCTCCTCCGCTGTAGAAAGCTCATCCGCCATGTGGTTGATGGCAGTACACAGATCACCGATCTCGTCATTGCCGTCATACCGGATCCGGAAAGAGAAATCGCCCTTGGAAAATTTCTCCGCCGTGGTGCTGAGCTGTGTCACGGGGCGGATGATGCTGCCGACAAAGTAAATGCCCGTGATGACCAGCAGCAGCAAAATGGCAGCGCACACGACCGTGGCGGCGACCGTCAGCGTGGCGATGCTGGCATCTACCTCCGACAGGGAGGAGACCACCCGCACCGCACTGTACTCGGTACTGATGGAGGAAATGTCCATGCACACCGCCATGATCTTTTCGTTGTTCTCTGCCTTGCCGACCCAGTAGCCATTGCCGCCGTCCAGCAGATCCTCATAGTCCGGCAGTGCCGTATCTGCGGCAGGCGAAAAGCCGGAGGAGGTGAAAACGACTCTGCCCTTGCCGTTGACCGCCATCAGCTCCATCTGATCCTTGGCGGAGAAGCTCTCGAAAGTCGAGCGCATCTCCGGCGTCAGGTTCGTCTCGGAATCCTGTGCATAGCGGGCAAGGATATTGACCACGCTCGTCAGCTCCGAGGTGAGTTTCTGCCGGGCACCGGTGTAGTAGAACGTCTGGATGATATAGACGAACGCCAGTTCCATGACGATGATGATCAGCACCAGAACACTCAGATTGTTGACGATCCAGCGGCGCAGCAGCGTGCGCTTGTGTTCGGCTTTTGAAAACTTGTTAAGCTTTATCATTCCACTTGTAGCCGTAGCCCCAGATGGTGACGATATACTGCGGATTGGACGGCTCGTCCTCGATCTTCAGCCGGATGCGCCGGATGTTGACATCCACGATCTTATAGTCCCCGTAATAATTCTCTCCCCAGATATGCGCCAGAATGCTCGCACGGTCAAGGGCAGTGTCCTTGTTGTTCATGAAGTATTCGAGGATCTGATATTCTACCTGCGTCAGGTCGATCGGCACGCCGTTTTTGGCAACGGTGCGGCTTTTGAGATTCAGGGTAAAGGGACCGGACTCAATGACCGGACTGGAATCGTCATGGATAAAGCTCATGCAGACACGCCGGTAGATGGCGTCCACCCGTGCCGTCAGCTCCGAGAGGGAAAAGGGCTTCGTGATATAATCATCCGCACCGATCATCAGCCCGCTGACCTTGTCCATTTCCTGCGTGCGTGCGGTGAGCATGATGATCCCCAGTGTGGAGCTTTTCTCCCGCAGACGCTTGCAGACGGTGAAGCCGTCGATGCCGGGCATCATGATGTCGAGCAGCACAATGTCAAAATTCCCGTTTTCGTCATCAAACCGATGCAGTGCCTCCTCGCCGTTGTTCACGTCCACGACAGTATAGCCGGCACGCTTCAGATTGATGACCACACAGTCACGGATGACATCTTCATCCTCACAGACCAGTATCCGCTTCATAGCTTACCTCCTTTGTTCGTCAAAACCAGTATTTATCTATTTAATTGAAAAATTGCAGACAGGGCAGCAGCTTGCCGAGTGAGAGGGACAGTTCCTGTCCGCCCTCCGCCTTGACCAGATAGCTTGCCGTGCCCTTGGTATGCAGCAGGCTGTATCCGTTCGCAAGATGCTCGTGGAGATCTGCTTCGTCGTAGGCGATATAGATCCGCATCAGCACCGGCATATCTTCCTCCCAGCTGCCATTGTAGCAGACCACACGCAGCTCGCTGTCGATGGGGTCACGCTCCACTGTGGTGCGGCTGCGCCACGCATCCGGCAGCAGAAAGGCATAGCCGTCACTGATGTTATAATAACTGTAATGCTCCGTGAACATCCGGTCGTCCTGCATCATCAGCCAGCGGGTCTGGCGGAGCTGTTCCGATTCGGCAGCGTCCTCATACCCCAGAAACACCGACTGCACCGGGATCTCCGGCACACCGTCGCTGTCAATGTCCCGGCAGACCAGTCCTGCCCGCCGGACGGTCTCCTCCGGCTTTCTGCCGCAGCGTCCGAGCAGATCGACAAGCCGTGTATCTTCGAGACACAGGATCTCCGTCTGAAGATTGGAAGTCCCGGTCGCCGCATCCACATACAGGGCGATCCTGCCGTCCGGGAGCGTGCCGTAGATGAGCTGGGTGTAGTCGGTATAATTGTCCCGGAAATGGTAGCGGTACTCATGGAAACGCCCGTCCTCTGCCAGACAGTAGACTGCCGCAGAGGCGGGATCCGAGGAAGTCGCTGCACCGAGCAGGATGAGATCCGGATGCGCTTCGCCGCTGCCGGTGTCTGCCACATCAAACAGCGCATAGCTGCAATAGAGCGTCTGTTCCAGATAGTTGTCGGTGTAGGAATAGACGGTGACATATTTTTCCGACTGGTTGACGGTGGAGCAGCCGACAATGACATTCATCCGGTCATTGGCACCGAGCGGCGAGAGGATGACCTTTTCCACCTCGGAACCATTGGCACTCCGGTCGCAGATCGAGAGCCATCTGCCCTCGATGCAGTCCAGCACATTGATGCGCAGTCCGGTGTCGGGGGCGGAGATGCTGTTCTTTTCATAGAACACGATCGCCTCTTCCGCCGCATCCCCGTCGATGTCGGCAAGGATGAAAGCGGAGAGATACGAACCCCGCCGGGGATATTTCAGCCGTATTTCGGAACGCACGGCATCTTTCAGTGCCTGATAGATCTGCTCCTGCTGGGCACTGAGCTTGGGCGGGGTGAGCATGGTATCGACATTGATGCCGAACGAACACCCCGTCAGACAGAACGCCAGCAGCAGGGCAAGCAGATGCAGTGCGGGCTTACCTCTCATGCAGCGGAACATAGGACATCTTCTTTGGCAGTGCCTTATAGGCGGGACGGATGATCCTGCCGCCGGTGGTCAGTTCCTCCATGCGGTGGGCTGCCCAGCCTGCCATCCGGGACACGGCAAACAGCGGTGTATAGAGATCTTCCGGGATCCCCAGCATCCGGTAGACGAGTCCGGAATACATATCCACATTGGCACAGACGGTCTTTTCGATGCCCCGCTCCGCTCTCATCAGTCCGGGCGTCAGCCGTTCGATGGTGTCGAGCAGATGGAATTCGGCTTCGATGTCCTTGCCCTTGGCAAGCCGGAATGCCTTCTTTTTGAGGATCACCGCCCGTGGATCCGAAAGCGTATAGACGGCATGCCCCATGCCGTAGATCAGTCCGCTGCCGTCGCCGGCTTCTTTCCGCAGCACACGGCGGATATGATCGGCGACTTCGCCCTCATTGTCCCAGTGCTTCACATGGGTCTTGAAGTCCTCGAGCATCGAGGCGACTTTGATATTGGCACCGCCGTGCTTGGGACCCTTGAGGGAGCAGACCGCACCGGAATAGGCAGAGTAGGCATCCGTGCCGGATGATGTCAGCACACGGCAGGTGAAGGTGGAGTTATTGCCGCCGCCATGCTCGGCGTGGAGCATGAGCAGGCAGTCGAGAAGCTGTGCCTCCTCCGCCGTATACTGCCGGTCGGGGCGCAGCATCGAGAGAATGGTCTCGGCAGTCTTTTCGCCGGGACGCAGCGGATGCATAAAGAGCGTCTGGTTATCGAAGTGTTTCCGCTTGACCTGATAGGCATTGACCATGATGATGGGGAGCTTTGCCAGCAGACGGATGGCGGTGCGCATTTCGGCTTCGAGGGAAGTATCTTCACAGTCGTCATCATAGTAGGAATACAGGGACAGGATGGAGCGTGCCAGCTTGTTCATGATATTCCGGGAGGGGGCTTTCATCATCATATCGACCACAAAGCCGGAGGGCAGCTCCCGCTCCATGGAGAGGTAGTGATCGAATGCCTCCAGTTCGCTGACATTGGGGAGCTTGCCCATCATCAGCAGGTAGGCAGTTTCCTCAAATCCGAAGCGTTTTTCCTTTGTCACATTTGCCACGAGGTCATAGATGTTATAGCCCCGGTAGATCAGTTCTCCGGGGATCGGCTCGACCTCGCCCTCATTGACAACATAGCCATGCACATTGCAGATATTGGTGATCCCGGCAAGGACGCCTGTACCGTCGCTGCGGCGCAGACCACGTTTGACATGGTATTTCCGGTACAATTCCGGGTCGATGCGGGAATGATCCCGCAATTCGCTGCATAGATTTTGCATATCGGCATTGGTAAACACCTTGCTCATAAGACAGACCCCCTTGGTTCAGACATTTTCCTTTTCCATTATACCATTTTTCCCGTTATAAGTCAAGAGGTTAGCGATAAATGGCAATGGCAGCAGGACGCTGCCCACGAAAGGATGATCTTTATGAAACGTCACATTCTCCATTGTGTGGTACTCTGTGCCGCACTCACCGCAATGCCCATGATACCGGCATTTCTCATCACGCCCCGGAGCCGTGCCGCCGCACCGGAGCTGTCTTTCCCGGAACTGGTGGAATTTACCGATCTCCCCACAGACCCCACAACTGCCGCAGACACGGCAGAACCCGAAACTGCCGCAGGGACCGGCTACCCTGCCGCAGAAGTCTATCGGGTGCTGAAAACAGACAGCGGCGAGGTACTGGAAGTCCCCGTGACGGAGTATCTCATCGGCGCAGTGGCGGCGGAAATGCCGGTGTCTTTCGAGCCGGAAGCCCTCGAAGCGCAGGTGGTCGCCGCACATACCTATGCCGAGCGGCAGTGTCTCATCACACGGGAACGTGGCGGGAGCGATGCGGACTTTTCCGATGATCCCGCAAAATATCAGGCATATCTCACCGATGCAGAGCTGCGGGAACGCTGGGGCAGCCAGTATGAGGAAAACTACAAAAAGATCGCCGCAGCGGTCGAAGCTGCGGCGGGGGAATTGCTGTACTATGAGGAGGAACCGATCATTGCTGCATTTCATGCGATCTCCGGCGGAAAGACGGAGACCGCTGCCAATGTCTGGGGCAGCGATGTGGCATATCTCCAGTCTGTCGAGAGCGATGCCGACCGGGAGGCACCGGATTATGAGGAAACGGTCACATTCTCCGCAGAGGAAGTCATGACCCGCCTGACAGCGGCACATGCCGGGCTGACAGTCTCCGGCGATGCTGCCGGGTGGTTCGGGACGCCGACCGTTTCAGAGGCGGGAACGGTACTCCAGATCCCCGCAGGCGACGGCATCTTCACCGGGCAGGAGCTGCGCAGCATCTTTTCCCTGCGTTCTGCGGATTTTACAGTGAACTTTGCGGACGGGGAATTCTGTTTCACCACGCATGGCTATGGTCATGCGGTGGGCATGAGCCAGTACGGTGCGAATGCCATGGCAAAGAATGGCGCAGATCACCGGGAGATCCTGGCACACTACTACCCCGGCGCAAAACTCATGTAGGGCGGTGTTGACTGCGCTTACCGCCCCAGTTTGCGCTTGTTGCCGTTTTCATCCATCACATAGGTATGTTCGAGCTGTTCGGTCAGGTTTCGGCGGAAGGCGGCACGGTAGGCATCCCGGAGCTTTTTCTGCTCCTGCTTTTCCTCCTCCGTCAGTCCCTCTGCCTTTGCCTTATGCGCAAGCTCGTTGATGCGTGCGATCATCTGTGGATCCATGTATTCACCTGCTTCAAAGCGTTTTCACCGTTTCCAGTGCCAGTTCCATCATGCGGGTGAAGCCGGTCTGCCGTTCGGCAGCATCCGTGGTTTCATTCCGGAGGGGACAGTCTGACACGGTGCAGATGCACAGTGCTTCCCGCCCGGCTCGTGCGGCATTCAGATACAGTGCAGCCGACTCCATTTCCACGCCGAGGACATGCATTTTCTGCCAGTCTGCCAAGGAAGCGGCATCATCATAGAACATGTCACTGGACAGCAGATCCCCGACATGCACCCGCAGTCCGAGCCTGTCCGCCGTCTCCGCTGCCTTTCGCAGCAGACGGAACGAGGCGATCGGGGCATAGGTGCCGGGCAGGCGGTACTGCTCCGCATAGCTGCCGTTGGTGCAGGCACCCTGTCCGAGAAGGATGTCCCGGAGCTGCACTTCCGGGGCGATGCCGCCGGCTGTCCCGATGCGGATGATGCTCTGTACATCAAAGAAATGATATAATTCATAGGAGTAGATCCCGATGGACGGCTGTCCCATGCCGCTGCCCTGTACCGAGACGGGAACGCCCTGATAGGTGCCCGTGAAGCCGAGCATCCCACGGATCTCATTGACACAGCGGACATTTTCGAGATATTCCTTGGCGATGAACTCCGCCCGCAGCGGATCGCCGGGCATGAGGACAACGGGCGCATAATCGCCCTTGCTGCCTTGCAGATGTGGTGTGGACATGGTGTTACCTCCTTTGTGAAAAGCGTCTTGTCAGTCCCCCGGTGAGCTTCTGGAAGATCCGGAACACCATGAGGACTGCCTGCGAATTGAACAGACACATGAACAGCAGCAGTGCGAGCTGCGTGGTGAAAAGATGCACAGGTTCGGTGATGGCAGTGATGCTCATCAGGAATAAAATAATGACATTGCAGAAGAAACGGCTGTGGTGTACCTTGAAATAGATGAGCCGCCTTGTGTCGATGATGCGCACGAGATAGCACACGAAATAGCTGATAAATGTTGCCACGACCGCCCCCTGTACGCCCCAGCGGTAGATCAGTACAAAGTTGAGAAGGAGGTTGACAGCGGCAGCGATCATCGCCGTCCACATGCTGTGTGAGGTCTTTTGTGTGGCGACATAGATGCTGCTGAGGAACTGGTTGAAGCTCATCATGACCACGGCGATCACGAGGATGGGGGTGTAGAGGTAGCAGCGGGCATATTCCGGATGTGTCACCGTGTCGAGCAGCAGTCCGGACAGCGGCTTGACCAGTGCGATCAGAAAGGCTGCGCTGAGGAACATGAAACTCTGGTAGGCAAGATAGATCCGGTAGTAAAATACGCTCTTGTCCTTGGAACGGTTCTCCGTGATGGCGGACATGTTCCACGCCTGAAAGAAGATCGTGGAAAACATGGAGATGAGATTCGGCAGCTTGGAGGCGTTCTCATACACGCCCGCTGCCGCCGCACCGACATCGGTGCTGACGGCGACTTTGTCCATATAGCGGACAAAAAGCCGGTCGGAAAAGCCCGTGACGATCCACAGCACCGCCGTCGGGATCATCGGGATGGAATAGCGCAGCATGATGCGTGTGATCTC
>CANQYC010000033.1 GCA_947627945.1 uncultured Clostridia bacterium | reverse complement strand
CAACTCCCGCCGTACTTGACAAGATCAATGTGGACTACTACGGTGTCCCCACCCCCATCCAGCAGATGGCAGCCGTCTCTGTGGCAGAGGCAAGGGTGCTGATCATCCAGCCATGGGATGTCTCTACCCTGAAAGAGATCGAAAAGGCGATCCTTGCCAGTGATCTGGGCATCACGCCCAACAATGACGGCAAGGTCATCCGGCTCTCTTTCCCCCAGCCGACGGAGGAACGCCGCAAGGAACTTTGCAAGAGCGTGAAGAAGTACGGCGAGGAAGCCAAGGTCGCCGTCCGCAATGTGCGCCGTGACTCACTGGAAAAGTTCAAGAGCATGAAGAAGAACGGCGAGATCACTGAGGACGATCAGAAAGATGCGGAGAAGAAAGTCCAGAAGCTGACTGACAAGTACTGTGAGGAAGCTGACAAGGCTGTGGCAGAAAAGGAAAAGGAGATCATGAGCATCTGAGCTTGACAGATCCGTTTCCCACTCTCTGAAAAATTTGTATATAAGGAGCCGGATATGGCTATATTTGGAAAGAAAAACCCGTCCGCCCCGGCAGAGCTGCCGGAGCAGCTCCCGGCGCATGTCGGTTTCATCATGGACGGCAATGGCAGATGGGCGAAAAAACGTGGACTGCCGAGAAGTCTCGGGCATGTGGAAGGCGGCAAGACCTTCAAGAAGATCATGCAGTACTGCAAGGACATCGGCATCCCCTATGCCTCCTTCTATGTGTTTTCCACCGAAAACTGGAAACGCCCCAAGGAGGAGATCAATGGCATCCTTGCCATCATGCGGGAATATCTTGACGAGGTACAGACCCACCTCGGCGACGGGGTGCGTGCTGTCTTTCTGGGCGACAAGAGCGTCTACCCGGACGACATCCGTGAGCGCATGATCAAACTGGAGAACGACACGGCGCACCATTCGCAGCTCACGGTGCTGCTCGCATGCAATTACGGCGGCAGGGATGAGATCGCCCGCTCCGCAAGACAGATCGCAGAGCTGGTGCAGAAAGGTGAGCTGCGTCCTGAAGACATCACCGAGCAGACAGTCGCAGACCATCTGTACACTGCCGGTTTCCCGGATGTGGATCTGGTCATCCGTCCGAGCGGAGAGCTGCGGCTGTCGAATTACCTGATCTGGCAGTGTGCCTATGCGGAGTATTATTTCACCAATGTTCTGTGGCCTGATTTCGGACCGGATGAGCTGAACAAGGCACTGATCGACTATGCCTCCCGGGGCAGACGGTTCGGAGGCGTATAGATATGGCGACCCGTCTGATCAGTTCTGCGGTCGGCATTGCGCTGCTGATCATTGTGCTGTGCCTGCGGGATACCTTTGCATTTCCCCTTGCACTTGGCATCGTAGCAGCGATCATTATCTATGAATTGGCAAAGGCGGTAGGGGCAGACAAATTCCGGCTTGCCCTGACGGCTTCAGTCCTGTATGTCCCTGTCCGTGAGATCCTTGAATTCGTGAGAGAACGATCCGGGTGGCTCATGCCGTACGTGGTCGTGGCATCCTATTTTGTCACATTGCTGTTCCTGCTCTGTCTGTTGCTGACGTTCCTGAAACGGCATGGTGAATTCCGCACGGAGCAGCTTTGTTTCCTGATCGTTTCCGTGATGCTGGTAGATCGTACCATCGGGACACTGGATCAGAGCATACGGATCGGCAATATCTTCTATTTCCTGATGTCACTCGGCGGGGCATGGATCGCAGATTCCGGTGCCTACTTTGCGGGCGTCGCATTGGGGAAGCACAAACTCTGCCCGAATATCTCCCCGAAAAAGACCGTAGAGGGCTTTGTCGGCGGTCTGCTGTGCAATATGATCGTATTTCCGATCGTATTCAACATCTATCGGATCGTGCAGGGGGCAGATGTGGCAGCATCGGCAGTGATCGTGGAAGCTGCTGTGCTTGGTCTGGTGTGCGCACTGGTGAGCGTCATCGGCGACCTGACCGCCTCCATCATCAAGCGGGAAAAGGGTATCAAGGATTTCGGGAACATCATGCCCGGTCACGGCGGTCTGATGGATCGCTTTGACAGCGTTCTGTTTGTGGTGCCGGTCTATTGGTTTACGCTGAATTTGCTCCCGGATCTGAACTATTGATGGCTAAGCCCATCCGCAGCGGATGGGCTTATTCCGGTTTATTGCCGCATAATGGCGGGGAAAGGACGATATACTATGAAGAAGGTAGCCATCCTCGGCTCGACAGGTTCCATCGGCACCCAAGCGGTCGAAGTCATCCAGAAGCATGGGATGCAGGTGACGGCACTCGCAGCGCACAGCAATGTGAAGCTGCTCGCAGAACAGGCAATGCAGCTCCATCCCGCTGCGGTCTGCCTGTATCAGGCAGAAAAGCTGCCGGAACTGGCAGAACTGCTGAAAGGCACGTCCATAGAGCTGCTGTCCGGCATGGACGGACTGTGCCGGATCGCACAGATGCCGGAAAATGACATCGTACTCAATTCCGTGGTGGGCATGGTCGGACTGCTCCCCACCCTCAAAGCCATAGAAGCCGGCAAGGACATTGCCCTTGCCAACAAGGAGACCCTTGTCGCAGGCGGTTCACTGGTCATGGAGGCGGCAAGGCAGCGGGGCGTCCGCATCTTCCCGGTGGACAGCGAACATTCCGCCGTGTTCCAGTGCTTGCAAGGCAATGACGGGAACCGCATCCGGAAGATGATCCTGACGGCTTCGGGCGGTCCTTTCTTCGGAAAGAAGAAAGCGGATCTGCGCCATGTCACCGCAGCGGATGCCCTGAAACATCCGAACTGGGACATGGGCAGCAAGATCACGATCGACTCGGCGACCATGATGAACAAGGGACTCGAATTCATCGAGGCGAAGTGGCTGTTTGACCTGACGCCCTCCCAGATCGAGATCGTGGTACACCGGCAGAGCGTCCTGCACTCCGCTGTGGAATTTGAAGATCATGCCGTGATCGGGCAGATGGGCGTGCCGGATATGAAGATCCCCATCCAGTATGCGCTCCTCTACCCGGAGCGGAAGCCCTGCCCGACCCGCCCGCTGTCACTGACGGACTACGGGACACTGACCTTTGAGAAACCGGATCTTGAGACATTTGACTGCCTGCGTGCCGCACTGGATGCGATCGCCGAGGGCGGGCTAAGACCGGCGATCGTCAACGGTGCCAATGAGGAGGCGGTCGGCTGTTTTCTCCGGGATGAGATTGGTTTCCTCGAGATCGGCACGCTCGTCCGTGAGGCGATGGAAAACCTCCCGGGCGGCGAAGTCCATACCTATGAGGAGGTGCTTGCCGCCGATCAGGCAGCAAGAGCATATGTCCGGGAACGTGTGAGCGCAGCCTCTGCACGGTGAGTTTCCCCATTTCAGAAAGGATCGTTTCTATGAATCTTGGTTCCCTTCTTGTCTCCGCTGTGACCATCATTGTGGCACTTCTGGTATTTCTTTTCATCGTGGTGTTCCATGAGTTCGGACACTTCATCGTGGCGAAACTCTGCGGCATCCGGGTGAATAAATTTGCCATCGGCATGGGACCCGTTCTCCTGAAAAAACAGGGACGGGAAACGGAATACTCCATCCGCCTGCTGCCCATTGGCGGCTTCTGTGCGATGGAGGGGGAAGATGAGGAGAGCAGTGATTCCCGTGCATTCGGCAAAAAGAGCGTCTGGAAGCGCATGGCAGTCGTTGTGGCAGGTGCCGTGATGAACCTCATCCTCGGCTTTCTGCTCATCCTCATCACCACGCTGCTCTACGGGGACATCTCCACCGTCACGATCGCAGACTTCACCTATGACAAGGACAGCGGCACATCGACTTCCACCAGCCAGACCTGCGGTCTGCAAAAGGACGACACCATCCTGTACCTTGACGGGATGCGCATCCTGACGGACACCGATCTGTCCTATAAGCTCCAGAACAGCGAGAGCGACACGATGGAAGTCGTCGTGCGCCGGAACGGGGAGAAAGTCACACTCCCGGCGGTGACTTTCCGCAATACCGCAACAGAGGGGCGGCTCGACTTTTATGTCTACGGCGAACACCTGACCGTCTGGCGTGTACTGCGCTACAGCTTTCTTGATACCATCTCGACGGGCAGGCTGATCTGGTCAAGTCTCAGCGATCTGCTGACGGGCAGACTGGGATTCCACGATCTTTCGGGACCGGTGGGCATCGTCAGCACCATCGGGGAGGCAGTCAGCTACGGGGAGACCCTCCGGCAGCATGTGATCTCGGTGCTGTCGCTGGCATCGTTCATCACGATCAATGTCGGCATCTTCAATCTGCTCCCCATCCCCGCACTGGACGGTGCCCGGCTCGTCTTTCTGGTGGTCGAGGCGATCCGCCGCAAGCCCATCCCGCCGGAACGGGAGGGCATGGTACACCTCATCGGCATGGCACTGCTGATGCTGCTTCTGCTGGCAGTGACATTCCAAGACATTTCCCGTCTGATAGAAAAGTAGCGAAAAGGAGCAGGTATGGCGTATTTCTATGAGGAATGGGATGCCCCCGGATTTGTCCTTCCGGCGTCCTTCCGGCTGACAGCGCAAAGCACGGTGCAGGAAGCGTTACAGGTATTCTATGCGGCTGGCGGATATGCATTTTTCAAGGTGACTGACCCGGAATACTATTCCCCGGCGTGGCTGGCGTTTGTCGGCGGTCTTTACCGGAAGATCGAGGAGGGGCAGTACCGCCCCGGCGATGCGCCGTTCCAGCTGCCGCTGACAGAGGCACAAAGGCTCTCCCTGATACAGCAGGGCGTCCCTGCTGTCTTTACAAATGTGAATGAGGAGGAACTGCAATGAGAACTGTAAAACCTGTCCGTGTCGGCAATTGTCTGCTGAACGGTGAACATATCTACATCCAGTCGATGCTCAATGTCCCCGCAGAAAATGTGGAGGGCAATGTGGCACAGGCAGTCGCTCTTGAAAAAGCCGGCTGCGAGATCATCCGCACTGCCGTGCCGGATCTCGAAGCCGTCCGGCTGATCCCTGCCATCAAGGAGAAAATACATATCCCTCTCGTGGCAGACATCCACTTCGACTACCGCATCGCCCTCGAAGCCGCTGCCGCCGGTGTGGACAAGATCCGCATCAACCCCGGCAACATCGGCAGCATGGACAGGGTGAAGCAGGTGGCAGATGCCTGCCGCTCCCGGAACATCCCCATCCGCATCGGCGTGAATTCCGGCTCCCTCGAAAAGGAGCTGCTGGCAAAGTATGGTGCCCCCACCCCGGAAGCCCTTGTGGAAAGTGCCCTGCGCCATGCGGCAATGCTGGAGCAGTTTGACTTTACGGACATTGTCATTTCCATCAAGTCCTCTGACGTCAACCGGATGATCGACAGCTACCGCCTTGCCGCTGAAAAATGCCCCTATCCGCTGCACCTTGGTGTCACGGAGGCGGGCACGGAGCGCATGGGGCTGATCAAATCCGCTGTCGGCATCGGTGCGCTGCTGCATGACGGCATCGGCGAGACGATCCGTGTCTCCCTGACGGATGACCCGCTGCGGGAGATCGCCGCCGCAAAGGACATCCTCAAAAGCATCGGCAAGCGGCGTGGTGTGCAGCTCGTCTCCTGTCCGACCTGCGGCAGGACGAAGATCGACCTCGTCGCCCTTGCCAACCGTGTCGAAGCAGCCGTGCGGGATATGGACAAGGATGTCCACATCGCCGTGATGGGCTGCATCGTGAACGGTCCCGGCGAGGCAAGAGAGGCAGATCTCGGCGTCGCCGGCGGCGATGGCGTAGGGCTGCTGTTCCGGAAGGGCGAGATCCTCCGGAAAGTACCCGAAGCAGAGATCGTCCCGGCACTGCTCGAGGAGCTGGCGAAGCTCTGAGCAGCCGGATCGTCGGGGCAGTGAACTGCCCCCTGTACAGATCAGAAAGGATGCCGGCAGGCATCCCGTTAAGGTGATACATATGGCAAATGCGACTCTGTATGAATTTCTGAGCCAATATACACAGGACATCCCGCCTTCCGTACAGCAGGGGGTGATCGAGGAGATCCTCTTTGAGGAAAACCGGCACGATCACCTCACCTTTGTGGTGCGGTTCGATGCACTTGTACCGTTTGCGGACATTCTGCACTTTGAGCAGAGTGTCTGCACTGCTGTCGGACTGGGACGTCTGCGGCTGGACTGCCGGTATGACGGCACACTGTTCGACCGTGACTGCGTCCCGGTCATCATCGAGATGCTCAAACGGGAGCTGCCCATCATCAACGGTTTCCTGAACCGTGCGGACTGGGACTGGGGGGAGGACAGCGTCTGCATCACCCTCCGGAACGGCGGCTATCCCATTCTCGAAAAATTCCACTTTACCAGTGTGGTGCAGGCATTCGTGGAAAAGCACTTCGGCAGACAGATCACTGTGACCCTGAAAGGGCAGGATACCCTCTCTGAGGAGGCATTGCAGCGCATCATTGAGGAGATCCCGCCGGAACCGGCAGCCGTCCCCCCTGCACCGAAAGAGACTGCCCCGCCGCCGATCCCCGACACACCGCAGTCCGTTTCCGTGGATGCCGTGCAGCTCGATGCCGTGACCGGAGAGGACAAGCTCATCATGGGGCATTTTATCCGGAGCGATGCCATCCCCATCCCGGAAGCACTTCAGACAAGAGGACAGCGGATCGTGGTCTATGGGGACATCTTCTCCACGGACAGCCGGGATGTACGGGGCGAACGGCGTGTCCTGACCTACCAGATCACGGACTTTTCCGGTTCTGTCACCGTCAAGCTCTTTGACAGCGTGCGCAAGCTCGATATGCTGCCGCTCGGTGAGCTGAAAAAGGGCACCAGCATTCTGGTCGCCGGAAAGATCGAGGACGACACCTACATCCATGAACCCGTGCTGCGCCCGGATGCCATTGTCATCCGCAGACGTAAGCTGAGGCAGGACAATGCGCCCCGCAGGCGTGTGGAACTGCACTGTCACACGAACATGTCCGCCATGGATGCCGTTTCCGATGCCGCTTCCCTCATCCGGCGTGCCCATCAATGGGGACATCCCGCCATTGCGATCACCGATCACGGTGTCGTACAGGCATTTCCGGACGCCATGAATGCGGAAAGATCGCTCAAAGATCCGCATTTCAAAGTGATCTACGGCTGTGAGGCATATGTCGTCAACGACCTCGACCGCCCCACGATCCTGATGGGGAACGATGCCCGCAGCATTCAGGATGAGATCATTATCTTTGATGTGGAGACGACGGGACTCAGTCCGGAACGTGACCGTCTGACGGAGATCGGTGCTGTCAAGCTGCGCAATCTCCAGATCGTGGACAGTTTCGACACCTTCGTCAACCCCGGCAGACCCATCCCGCCGCATATCACGGAGCTGACCCGCATCACGGATGAAATGGTCGCCGATGCACCTGATGAAGCGGAGGCACTCCGGCAATTCATGGCATTCTGCGGCAGTGATCCCGTGCTTGCCGCACACAATGCCCGCTTTGATACGAGCTTTCTCAATAAAGTCTGCGAACGGCACAAGATCACGTTCCCATATCAGTGGCTGGACACGCTCGTGCTGTGTCAGTCGGCACTGCCGGAACTGAACAAACACAAGCTCGATGTGGTCGTCAAGCATCTCCGGCTCGGCAGCTTCGGGCATCACCGTGCCAACGAGGATGCTGCCATTTTGGCAAAAGTCTATGTCACGCTCATAGAGCGTCTTGCGAGGGACAAGGGCGTGCAGACACTGAACGACCTCAATACCCGGATGGATCCGGTAGACGTGCGCAAGCTAAAGTCGTATCATCAGATCATTCTCGTGCGCAATCAGGTGGGGCTGAAAAACCTCTACCGTCTGGTCTCAAGCGGACATCTGGAGTATTATTACCGCCATCCCCTGCTGCCGAAATCGGTGCTGGAACAGCACCGGGACGGGCTGATCTTCGGCTCGGCATGTGAAGCGGGAGAGCTGTTTTCCGCACTGGTGGACGGCAGACCGGAGCGGGAACTGGAAAAGCTTGCAAAATTCTATGATTATCTCGAGATCCAGCCCATCGCCAACAATGATTTCATGATCCGCAAGGGCATTGCCGAGGACACAGAGATGCTCCGGGAATATAACCGGCGCATCGTTGCACTCGGCGACAGGCTCGGCATCCCGGTCGTGGCGACCTGTGATGTGCATTTTCTGGATCCGAAAGACAGCATCTACCGGAAGATCCTGACCTCCGGGCAGGGCTTTTCCGATGTGGAACACCAGCCGCCGCTGTATCTGCGGACGACGGAGGAAATGCTCGAAGAATTCTCCTATCTCGGAAAGGAGAAGGCTGAGGAGATCGTGGTGACCAATTCCTGCCGCATCGCCGATGCCTGTGAGCATGTCTTCCCCATCCCCAAGGGGACTTTTACGCCGAACATCCCCGGTGCAGAGGAAGATCTGGTGCGCATCACCACGGAGCGTGCCAAAGAGATCTACGGCGACCCGCTGCCGGAACTGGTGGAAAAGCGGCTGAAACGGGAACTGGACTCCATCATCAAACACGGTTTCTCGGTGCTGTACATGATCGCACAGAAGCTGGTCTACAATTCTGAGCAGCACGGCTATCATGTCGGCTCAAGAGGTTCTGTCGGTTCGTCTTTCGTGGCATCCATGGCGGGCATTTCCGAGGTCAATCCGCTGGTGCCGCACTATGTCTGCCCGAAATGCCGCTACAGTGAATTTATCACGGACGGCAGCTATGGTTCCGGGTATGACCTGCCGGCAAAGGCATGTCCGAAATGCGGCACGGAGCTGCTGCATGACGGGCATGACATCCCGTTCGAGACATTTTTGGGATTTGACGGTGACAAGGCACCGGATATCGACCTGAATTTCTCCGGAGAATACCAGTCCAGTGCCCACCGCTACACAGAGGAACTGTTCGGGCGTGACAATGTGTTCAAGGCGGGCACGATCGGTACGATCGCAGACAAGACTGCCTATGGCTTCGTCAAGAAATATCTCGAAGAACAGGGTACTTCCCTGAATGCCACAGAGGAAAACCGCCTGTCCATCGGCTGTACCGGCATCAAACGCACCACCGGACAGCATCCGGGCGGCATGGTCGTGGTGCCGTCGGACTACGAGATCTATGACTTCACCCCCGTCCAGCATCCTGCCGATGCGGCGGAATCGGATGTCATCACGACACACTTCGACTTTCACTCCATCCATGACACCATCCTCAAACTCGATGAGCTGGGGCATGTGGTGCCGACACTTTACAAGCACCTTGAGGATATGACCGGCAAGCTCATCAAGGATATCCCCGGCTATGACCCGGAGGTCATCCGGATGTGTACGGACTGTTCGGTGCTGGGGGTGACGGAAGAAGATATTTTCTGCAAGACCGGCAGCCTCGGCATTCCCGAAATGGGCACGGGCTTCACCATCCAGATGCTGCTCGATGCCAAGCCGACCAAATTTTCCGACTTTCTCCAGATCTCCGGTCTGTCGCACGGCACGGATGTGTGGCTCGGCAATGCCAAGGATCTGATCGAGAACGGCACCTGCACCATTTCCGAGGTGATCGGTACCCGTGACAGCATCATGACCTATCTGCTGCACAAGGGCGTGGAGCCGAAGGATGCGTTCCAGATCATGGAATTCACCCGGAAAGGCAAGGCACCCAAGATGTTCACGCCGGAGCTGATACAGATGCTTCTGGATCACGATGTGCCGCAGTGGTACATCGACAGCTGCCTGAAGATCAAGTACATGTTCCCGAAAGCGCACGCCGCTGCCTATATCATCGCCGCCATGAAGCTCGGCTGGTTCAAGCTCTATATGCCGCTTGAATACTATGCAACGTACTTTACGGTACGTGGGGATGATTTTGATGTGGAGCTGGCGGTACAGGGAAAAGAGGCTGTCCGCAGCCGCATCGTGGAGCTGCGCAATAAGGGCACAGACCGCACCAAAAAGGAGACCGATCTGCTCGACATTCTGATGATCGTCAATGAGATGCTCGCAAGAGGGTATGAATTCCTGCCGATCGACCTGCGCCGTTCCCATGCGTTCCGCTATCAGCTGGAGGACGGGAAACTCCGCATCCCCTTTGCCGCACTCAGCGGTGTGGGAGAGAGTGCCGCCATGGGTGTCTATGAGGCGGCACAGCGTGACAATTTCCTCTCCATCGAGGAATTCCAGCAGGAGAGCGGTGCGTCAAAAACGACAATTGAACTGCTTGAAAGTTTAGGAGCATTTGGCGATCTGCCTAAATCTACCCAGATGTCGTTCTTTTAACTTGACAAGCACCCCGTGGTATGTTATGATTGTAACATGGTACCACAGTATCATAGTAGCACACTAAAGTAAATAGAAAATAGGATAGAGAGGTACATCATGCGCCGATATGATCTGATCACCCCGGAGGGCACCCGGGATTACCTGTATGAGGAATGTGCCCTGAAACGCATCGTGGAGAACCGCACAAGGCAGATCTTCAAGTCGATGGGCTATACCCGTGTCATCACGCCGGGGCTGGAATTCTTTGATGTGTTCAACCTGAATTCCCGCTATTTTCCGCAGGAACAGCTTTGCAAGCTGACGGACAACAAGGGACGGCTCACCGTCATGCGTCCGGATTCTACCATGCCCATTGCCCGTGTGGCAGCGACCCGTCTGCGGGATGCCCGGCTGCCGCTGCGGCTGTACTACACCCAGCCCGTCTACCGTTTTGCCCCCTCCCTGAAAGGCAGAAGCACCGAGGTCAACCAGACCGGCATCGAGCTGATCGGCTCGGCGGCAAGGATGGCGGATGTGGAGGTCATCTCTGCGGCACTGTCCGTGCTGACATCCGTCGGAAAGGACATCCCGGCACATACGGCGGTACAGTGTTCGCTGGAGCTGGGCGATATCCGCATATTCCGGGAGCTGATGCACCGGCTCAATGCAACGCCTGCCCAGAAGGAGGAACTCCGCAGCCTGATCGAGGCGAAGAACTACCCCGCCCTTAACGACGCCCTTGACCGGCTGGGCGACCACCGCATCACCCGTGCCCTGCGCCGGCTGCCGACATTGTTCGGCGGTGAGGAGGTCTTTGAACGGGCAGCGGAGGAATTTCAGGATGCCCGTATCCAGAGCGTTCTCGATGAACTGCGTACCCTGTACCATACTGTGAAAAATCTCTGCCCGGAGACGGATGTGATCGTAGATCTGGGACTGGTGAACCGGACGGATTATTACACAGGTCTGGTGATCAAGGGCTATCTTGAGGGGTACGGTGAAGAAGTCATTTCCGGCGGCAGATATGACAAGCTGATGAGCGAATTCGGCTATGACGTGCCGGCGGTCGGGATGGCAGTGAATGTGGACGCCGTGGCAAATGTCATCGGCAGGAAGCATACCCCCCATCCGGTGCCCGCAGATGTACTCGTATATGCGGCACCCGGCTGTGAGGCAGAGGCTGTGCGGCAGGCAGAGGCACTGCGGGCGCAGGGGCTTTGCGTGGAATATGCCCTCGATACAGAAGATGCGGCAGCATGTGCAAAGAGCCGTGGGATCGCAAAGGTCATTCTCATCGACGGCAATGAGGTAAAGGAGGTGGCAGTAAATGTCTAATCCCCTGAGGATCGCCCTGACAAAGGGCAGACTGGAAAAGGATACGGTCGCCCTGCTCGAAACGCTGGGCTATGACTGCACCGCAGTCCATGAAAAGGGACGGCGGCTGATCCTGCCCATCCCGGATGCCAATCTTGAGGTCGTACTGGCAAAGGCAGCGGATGTCATTACCTATGTGGAACACGGCGTCTGTGACATGGGCGTGGTCGGCAAGGACACCCTGATGGAAATGAATGGAAAACTCTTTGAGCTGGTGAACCTCGGCTTCGGCAAATGCAGGTTCGCACTGGCAACGAAGAAGGACTATCCCTTCTACGATGGCTTTGGCGTCAAGACCATTGCCTCCAAATACCCGAATGTGACCCGTGCCTTTTTTGAAGCCAAGGGCATGGATGTGGATATTGTCAAGATCGAAGGTTCCGTGGAGCTTGCCCCGCTGCTGGGGCTGGCGGACGGCATCGTGGATATCGTGGAGACCGGCACTACGCTGCGGGAGAACGGTCTGGAAGTCGTGGAGGAGGTCGCCCAGATCTCTGCACGGCTGATCGTCAACACCGTCAGCCTGAAGCTGCGCCGGGAAGAGATCGAACAATTTGTCAAGAAAGTGGAGGAGAAGCTGAATGATACAGAAGATCGTCTGTGATGGCACACAGGAATTTGCCTTTCTCAGGGAGCTGGCGCAGCGCACCGGCGAGACCGACCGGAAGGTCACACAGATCGTGACCGAGATCATTGATACCGTCCGGGAGGGCGGAGATGAGGCAGTCAAAGCCTATACCAAGAAATTCGACGGCAGCCTGCCGCAGTATTATGAAGTCCCCCGTGAGGTCATTCAGGAGGCACTGACGACGGCGGATGAGGCATTTGTCAATGCCCTGCTCAATGCACAGGAAAATATTGTCCGGTTCCATGAGCGTCAGAAGCCGCAGGGCTTCACCGATGCAAGACCGGACGGCGTCATTCTGGGACAGCGTGTCCGGGGACTGGCACGTGTCGGGCTGTATGTACCCGGCGGCACGGCAGCCTATCCGTCCAGTGTGCTGATGAATGCCATCCCGGCGAAGATCGCAGGCGTCGGGGAGATCATCATGGTGACACCGCCCTGCAAGGACGGCAGCCCCAACAAGGACATTCTAGTCGCCGCTGCCATCTGCGGCGTGGACAGGATCTTCCTCTCCGGCGGTGCGCAGGCGATCGCAGCACTTGCCTATGGAACGGAGGAGATCCCGAAAGTGGACAAGATCGTCGGTCCCGGCAACATCTATGTTGCCACGGCAAAGAAGCTGCTCTACGGTGTGGTGGACATCGACATGATCGCAGGACCGAGCGAGATCCTCGTACTTGCGGATGAGACTGCCGACCCGAAATTTGTCGCTGCCGACCTGATGAGTCAGGCAGAGCATGATGTGCTGGCATCTGCGGTATTGGTCACCACAGATCCGTCTTTGCCGGAGCGGGTGGAGACAGAGATCACACGGCAGATGGCATACCTCTCCCGGAAAGAGATCATCGGAACATCGCTGAAGAACTGTGCCGCTTTTCTGGTAGCCCGTGACCGGGCAGAGGCAGTGGCACTGGCAAATGCCATCGCCCCGGAGCATCTTGAGGTACACATGAAAGATCCGCTCGAGCTGATCGGTGCGCTGGACAATGCCGGGTCGGTCTTTTTGGGCAACTATGCCTCCGAGCCGCTCGGAGATTACTATGCAGGTCCCAACCACGTTTTGCCCACTTCCGGAACGGCAAGATTTTTCTCTCCGCTCGGCGTGAACAGTTTTCTCAAGCGTTCGAGCTATATCTACTATACCGAAGATGCCCTGCGTGCGGCAAAGGATGACATCGTGCTGATCGCCGAACGTGAGGGACTGACGGCACATGCCAATGCCATCCGGGTGCGCTTCGGGGAGGAAGGCTGATGCGCTGGGAGGATACGGTGCGCCGGGTCGTCCCCTATACCCCCGGTGAACAGCCGCAGAAACGTGATGTCATCAAGCTGAATACCAACGAGAACCCCTATCCGCCCGCTCCCGGCGTGACAGAGACGCTGTCGGCATTCGGGAGCGAGCAGCTCCGCCTGTATCCCGATCCGGAGGCAAAAGTGCTGGTGGATGCCCTCGCACAGACCTACGGCGTGAAGCCCTCGCAGGTGTTTGTCGGCGTGGGGTCGGATGATGTGCTGTCGATGGCATTCCTGACATTCTTCCACAGCGACAGACCCATCCTGTTTCCGGATGTGACCTACTCTTTCTACGATGTCTGGGCAGAGCTGTACCGCATCCCGTACAAAAAGATCCCGCTGACAGCGGAGTTCCGCATCTGTGCAGCGGACTATCAGCAGGAGAACGGCGGCATCATCTTCCCCAATCCGAACGCCCCCACGGGCATATTGGAGCCGCTGTCCCTGATCGAGGAGATCCTGCGGGCAAATCCGGCTTCCGTGGTCATTGTGGATGAGGCATATATTGATTTCGGCGGGGAGAGCTGTCTGCCGCTGCTCGGCACCTATGACAATCTTCTGGTCGTGCAGACCTTTTCCAAATCCCGTTCGCTTGCCGGGCTGCGCATCGGCTTTGCCATCGGGTCGGAGGCATTGATCCGGTATCTGAATGATGTGAAATTCTCCGTGAATTCCTACACCATGACAAATTCCGCCTGTCTCTGCGGTGCGGCAGCACTGCGGGACACGGCATATTTTAAGGCAGCGACCGAAAAGATCATTGCGACCCGTGAAGCTGCCAAGCAGAGACTCCGTGAAATGGGCTTTACCCTCACGGATTCGCAGAGCAATTTCCTGTTCGCCAGCCATCCGGCAATGCCTGCCGGAGAGATCTTTGCGGCACTGAAAGCACGGGACATCTATGTGCGCCATTGGGATCAGCCGAGGATCGGCAACTTCCTGCGCATCACCATCGGCACACCGGAGCAGATGGAGGCACTCTATGCGGCTCTGGCGGACATTCTGAAGAAATGAGGGATACTATGCAGACGGCAACTGTCACAAGGACATCGAAAGAAACAGAGATCACCGTGACCATTCTCCCGGAGGACGGCAGCACGCAGATCTCCACGGGCATCGGGTTTTTTGACCACATGCTGACCGCCCTGTCCGTTCACAGCGGGATCCCCATGCAGATCCATGCAAAGGGCGATCTGCATGTGGATGCGCACCATACGGTGGAGGACACCGGCATTGTCCTCGGGCAGGCACTGGCGGCAGCTTTAGGCGACAAGAGCGGTATCCTGCGGTACGGCTCGGCGTACATCCCGATGGATGAATCGCTGGCTTTCTGTGCGCTGGATATCTGCAACCGTCCGTTTCTGGTATTTGATGCAGAATTTACCAATGCCATGATCGGCACATATGACAGCTGCCTGACGGAGGAATTCCTGCGGGCATTCGCCGTGCAGGCGGGCATCACGCTGCATGTCCGTGTACTGTACGGCAAGAATGACCATCACAAAACAGAAGCAGCCTACAAGGCACTTGCGCATGCACTGCGGATCGCAGTATCTCCGGGTACTGCGGGAGAGGTGTTCTCAACGAAGGGACGGTTAGGATGATCGGGATCGTAGATTACGGTGCTGGAAATATTTTCAGCGTCAAACATGCACTGGACTACCTCGGTATGGAGAATATGCTCACGGACGACCCGGCAATGCTCCGGAAAGCGGATGCCGTGATCCTGCCGGGCGTGGGAGCTTTCCCCGCAGCCATGCGGATGCTCACGCAGAAAGGGCTGGTATCCGCTGTGCAGGAGGCAGCGAAGCAGAAACCCCTGCTCGGCATCTGCCTCGGCATGCAGATGCTGCTCGAAAAGAGCTATGAATTTGAAGAATGCGCCGGACTGGGACTGATCCCGGGAACGGTGGAGCCACTCGATGCACCGGGGCTTATCATCCCGCACATGGGATGGAACAAGCTCGAAATGGGCGTGGACTGTCCCCTGCTGCACGGACTGGGCGAGAGACCCTATGTGTACTTTGTACATTCCTTCGCCGCCAAGTGTGCGGAGAAGGATCTTGCCGCATGGGTGACATACGGCAGCAAGGTGCCGGCAATGGTCTATAACGGCAGCTATGTCTTCGGGGCGCAGTTCCATCCGGAAAAAAGCGGCGAAGTCGGCTTGCAGATATTACGGAATTTCGGAGGTCTGGTATGATCATTTTTCCTGCGATCGATATTAAAGACGGCAATTGTGTACGCCTTTTCAGGGGCGATTTTTCGACAGTTGAAAAAGTCGCCGGCGATCATCTTGAAACGGCAAGGGGTTTCGAGAGAGCCGGTGCGAAATGGATCCACATGGTCGATCTCGACGGTGCGAAAGAGGGCAGACCTGTGAACACAAAGATCTACACAGACGTTGCCGAAAAGACAAATCTCAAGGTGGAGCTTGGCGGCGGCATCAGAGATCTGGAGACCATTCAGGAATACCTGAATATGGGCATTACGAGGGTCATTCTCGGTTCTGCTGCCCTTAAAGATCCGAAACTTGTGAGCGACGCTGTGGAAAAATTCGGCAGTGAAAAGATCGTTGTCGGCATTGATGCCGTCAACGGCATGGTCGCAACGGAGGGCTGGCTGGAAGCTTCCGATGTGAACTATATTGAACTCGCTGACAAAATGATCTCCGTAGGTGTGAGATATTTTATCTTTACGGATATTTCAAAAGACGGCACGCTTTCGGGCGTGAACACGGAGCAGCTGAAAGTCCTTGCCGATGCGGTGAAAGGCCGTGCCGAGATCGTCGCAAGCGGCGGCGTCCACACAATGGCGGACATCATTGCCTGCAAAGAAATGGGATTGTACGGCACTATCTGCGGGAAATCCATTTACAAGGGCACGCTTGACTTGCGTGAGGCGATCGAATACGCTGAGAAGATGTGAATGTGTTGGGATAGATCGGGATGGGATCTATAAATCTATAAAAGGAGAACATCGTATGACAGCGATCCATTTCGGGCATCTTTGTTTTAATCGTCCATCCGGTGAGCAGAGTATCCTGATCGTGTTAGCTCCCAAAAAGGACTACGCATCCATGGATGATTTTGTCACCCATGCATTGGACTATCTGGAATCCGATCCGGAGTTTTGCGATGCATGGAATGAGATGTACAAAGACCGTATCTATTCCCCCATTGATGAAGAAGAGAAGAAATGGATGAGATCAAGATTCGATGACATGGATCAGCGTATCAGCATTGCCTATGGACCTGTTATCCGTACGGTCCATATTATTGCTCCGAAATGGAACGACATCACGATAGGCGTTGAAACAGCGTCAGAATACATTTTCTACCAATGGGGAACGTCTGCCTGACCCTGGTTACTAAAAAGGAGGACTGAACATGCTGGCAAAAAGGATCATTCCCTGTCTCGATGTGCGGGACGGAAAGGTCGTCAAGGGCGTGAATTTCGAGGGCATCCGGGAGGTCGGTGATCCGGTCGCCTGTGCGGCGGAATACAACCGGCAGGGTGCGGACGAGATCGTATTCTATGACATCACCGCATCCCATGAGGGGCGTGGTGTGATACTCGATGTTGTCCGGGAAACGGCAAAGCAGGTCTTTGTCCCGCTCACGGTCGGCGGCGGTATCAAAACGGTCGATGACATCCGGGAGACACTGCGTGCCGGGGCGGACAAGGTCTCCGTCAATTCACAGGCGGTGCAGAACCCGCAGCTCATCCGGGACGGTGCGGACATCTTCGGCAGTCAGTGCATCTGTGTCGGCATTGATGCCAAAAAGACAAAAGCCGGAAACTGGACGGTATTCATCAACGGTGGCAGGATCGACATGGAGCTTGACCTGCTCGACTGGGTGAAACAGATCGAGCAGCTCGGCGCAGGCGAGATCTGTCTCAATTCCATTGATACGGACGGCGTGAAGGGCGGCTTCGATCTGCCCATGCTGAAAGCGGTCGTGGATGCAGTGCGCATCCCGGTCATTGCGAGCGGCGGTGCGGGGAAACTCGGAGATTTTGCAGAGGCATTCGAGAAAACGGACTGTTCCGCAGCACTGGCGGCGTCGCTGTTCCATTTCCATGAATTGACCGTCGATGAGGTGAAGGCGGACTGCCGCAGCAAGGGGATCATTGTCAGGTAGCGGCAAAAAGGGGGATCACGATGCAGGTCAATTTCTTTGGATTCGATGTGACAAAGGACGCCAAGGCGGATGAGATCGCCGGTTCTGCGTTTCAGGTCAGGACACTCTCCGAGGGGATGGCGGCGGAAGTCGATGCGGCACGGGAAAAGCTCGATCAGTTGGGAGAACAGGTCAGCCTGCCGACCTCGCTGGGTGTCGTAAAAACGTTCTCCGGCTTGGCATTTTTTCTCATTCTCTGCGCTACCCTGAATGCCGGGATCGTGACAGCATTTCAAAATGCATGGTGGCTGGAACTCATCGGTCTGGCGTGTCTCATCCTATGGATCGTTCTGACCGTCAAGGCGTGGAAACTACAGAAGAATGTGAAAATGCCGGAGAATTTTCAGGAGCAGATGGAGGACACCCTGCGGCGTGCAAGGCAGGAACTCTGGGCAACGGAGGACGTTGATGCGCTGCTTGAAAATGCAGTAAGCTTTGATATTCTGGCAGAGACCTATGTCGTGAAAAATGACAAGCCGGTGCGGAAAAACATGGGGCTGACGATGTACGTCAATTTGGAAACACGGGCATATGTAGAAGATGGGACGCTGTATCTGTCGGATGTCGAGACCCTCTGGGGCATCCCGACAGCATCCCTGCGTTCGATCACTTTAGTGAAAAAGCGTGTCAGCTTTCCGGAATGGAACAAGACCGAACCATATGACGCCGCATGTTACAAGCCTTTCAAGATCACCACGAATTCCTACGGGCATTATTTTTCCCACTACTACAAAGTGGAGATCAGCGATGCGAGAGGGGAATTTTACCTGCTCATTCCGGAATATGACGGGGAAACTTTCATGCAGCTCACGAAACTGCGCCCGGCGGACAGCGACTGAATGGAGGGGTATCATGCAGATGACAAGACCGACTGCGGCGCAGTATGTACTGCTGTCACAAAAAGTACGCAAAGATAAGGAGGATACAGAGCAGCATGGATCTTGACAGATACTTTGTGAAATCCGACCTCATCCCCGCCATTGCGGTGGATGTACACACGAAGCAGGTGCTGATGCTTGCCTACATGAACCGGGAGAGCCTGCAAAAAACTTTGGAGACCGGCTACACAT
>CANQYC010000032.1 GCA_947627945.1 uncultured Clostridia bacterium | reverse complement strand
GAAAAATTTTCTTCGGAACTATTTTAGCACATTTTTCTGCCGCTGACAACGTTATGGAATGATTGGCGCTTACGATGCTTTCAGCAGCTGCATCCCGGCAGGCTTTGTCTGTCGGGCGCAGAACATATGGATACAGAAAAAGTGCAGGGAGCGACCCTGCACTTTTTTATTCTCCATGCAGACAGCTGACAAAGCTGTCCCACAGCTCCACGCATTTCAGCTTGACTTCGTACTGCTCCGGTTCCCGCAGCAGATCGGTGGTCTCCGCATCAAAGCATTCCTCCGGCTCACAGGCTGCCGGCAGACAGAGCGGCGGATACATCACGCACCACCAGTTATGTCCTTTGGCTTCGCCGATCAGGATGCGCACCGCATCATAGCAGCCGGCGGGCATGGTGATCTCCTCATACTCCCGCTCGTCGAATGTCATCTGCACGAGCTGCACCCGCACGTCGTCTGTGCAGCCATTTGCTTCGAGTGTCGTCTTTGCCAGCAGACGGATGGTCTCCTGCTCCTCCACGGCACGTGCCTTCATTTCTTCGAGCGTTTCGCAGCCGGCAAACAGTTCCTCAGACTGTTCGAGCAGTGCATCCCGCACCAAGAGCTTGCGTGCCTGATCTTCTTCGGAATCGGAATCCGCCAAAATATGCAGCCGCAGCACGCCCTGCTCAAGTTTGTGCAGATGTGCTGCAACATCGGAGACATCCCCCATGGCGATCGCCAAGATCAGACCAAGTGCCGCTGCCATTTCCAGTTTTTTCATAACTCTCACCTCATCAGTAGGATGGGCGGTTTTTTCCGGTCTATGCAGACGGAGGAGAAAAAACAGGATCTTTCTACCGGTACAGGAGCATCATCAGCGGCATCGTCAGCACGGAAAGCAGTGTGGACACACCGAAGATCTCCGAGGCGTAGGCGGCGTTTTTCCCATAGGTCAGGGACATCATCGTGCAGATGGCGGCACATGGTGCGGCAGCGGCAGCGACAATGGTCTGCTCCACCTGCGGATCAGCGGGAAGAAAGCGGAACAGCACCAAGATCAGCAGCGGCAGAATGACGAGCCGCAGCAGACTGACATAGAACACCCTCGGCTTTTTCAGCACGGCTGGCAAATTGGTCTGTGCGATCGTGGCACCGGCTACGAGCATGGCGAGCGGCGTGTTCAGGTTGCCGACCATCTCGAGGGGGGAGTACAGCAGTGCGGGGATCTCCAGTCTCAGGAAGAAGAGGAGCATCCCTGCCGCAACGGCAATGATCGCAGGAGATCGCAGCACTTTCAGGAGCGACCGCAGGTCATACTGCCCGGACATCTGCATCACGCCGTGCGACCAGACAAGGACATTGAAACAGGTGATGTAGGCGGTCAGGTAAAAAACGCCCTCATAGCCGAACATTGCCTGTACCAGCGGGATACCCATGAAGCCACAGTTGGAGTACAGTGCGGAGAAGCGTTCGATCTCCGTTTCCCTGCCCTCTTTTGCGGGGATGGCAAGATAGACAACCACCATCGCAATGGCAAAGGAAAGTGCCGAAAGCAGGAATGCCGTGCCCAGATGTGCCACCAGATCCGGCTTGAATTCCCGCTGATAGGCAAGCAGGATGACAATGGGGTTGACGATCTTCAAGACCAGACCGGAGATCTCACTGACGGTCTCTTTCGAGAGAAGTTTCAGCCGGAAACATCCGGCTCCGAGCAGGATCAGCAGGAGCATGACAAATGCCTGCTGCAATACGACCAGAGACATATGCGCACCTTCTTATGCGTTATCTTTCGCAGGTTCGGCACCGGCACAGCATCCGGCGAGCATCCAGAAAAGCGGTGCGACGGTCACGCAGCTCGAACCGATACACATGACGAGCAGGTAAAGCACCACCCCGCCGAGCATGCCGACGGTCAGCCAGTCACTGCCCTTTCCGGCAACACGGAAACCACGCAGCAGCGTGATCCCCATCAGCACGACAAACAGCACCAGCATGGGGATGCCCATTGTGGCGGCAATGTGCAGATAATAATTATAGGCACGGTCGAATACATTCGGGTTGGAGCCGATCTGCATGTTCTGGTACATCTGCGGATAGACCAGACAGTCGGGGCCGGTGCCGACGAGCGGAAATTCCCGGATAATGTCCACGGTATTGTCCCAGAGATAGCCATAGCTCTCCCCAATGTCATTGATGTCGAAATGTCCGTTCGGGTTGTTGGTGTCATGGGCAATGTAGTAGCCGCTGGCGGCAAGACGGTAGGAACTGTCCTCCCACATGATGGCACCGTCATACAGAGCCTGACCGCTGCTGACAGGCTCATCGGTGCCGTTGGCACGGGTGTAGGTGCCATACAGCTGCGGTGCGAGCAGACACCAGCCCAGTCCTGCGGCAAATGCAAGCACGGCGGATGCGCTCTTGACGAGAGCCGCCTTGCCTCCCTTCCGGATGAGTGCGCAGACCATGGCAGAGACGATGGCAAGTGCCATGCCGCAGATGCCGATCAGGCACTGCGTCCTGACGGAGAACAGGGCAAACACCACGGCACTGATCAGGCAGAGGATACGCTCCTTTTTCTCCTCCGCAAAGACGGCACCGAGCAGAGCGGGAAACTCCAGCATCACCAGCAGCGTTGCCAGAAAAATGGGGCTGCCGGTCAGTCCGGAGGGCAGGAACACACGGAACAGCAGCAGCGGTTCGAGGTTCTGGTAATAGGAGGGGATGCCGATGGACTGGAGCAGAGCCCAGACACATTCTGCCAGTCCCATCAGGAGCATCCCGTTCATGAGCTTATGGCGGTTGCTGCCGATCTGTGCGCCCAGCAGGAAGAAACAGCCATAGAATACCAGTGACAGCAGTCCCTCACTTCTGCCGTCCGCACCGAACAGTGCGGTGCTGGGGAAAGTATAGTAGTAGGAATTGATCACGCTCACGATGCCCCAGATCACCATGGCACCGAGGATCCCTGCCGGCAGCCAGAGCCGCTTCGGCGTTGCGAGCTTCATGAAGCCGATAAAGACAAAGACCATTGCGAACACGCCGGTAATGGCGAGTGCCATGCCCGGTACGCTGTAGACCTTGGAAAATTCCAGCGGCAGGCAGAATACCGGCATCAGCACGAAAAACGACAGCAGGATACGGAGGTTGAAGCGATGGTACTCCTCCGTTTTCAGATTCAGGATAAAATTCGATTTTTCCGTGGTATTGAATATTGTCTTTGGCATAAGTCACACTCCCGTTATCAAAAGGCAGGGGACGGCAGACTGCCGTCCCCATTCCTCATTTTGCATAATCCACAGTCCGGCTTTCACGGATCAGATTTACCTTGATCTGACCGGGATATTCCATTTCATCTTCGATCTGCTGTGCGATCTGCCTTGCCACCAAGACCATCTTTTCATCATTGATGACCTCCGGCTCTACCATGACACGGATCTCACGGCCTGCCTGAACGGCATAGCATTTCTCCACACCCTTATAAGATTTACAGATCTCCTCCAGCTTTTCCAGACGCTTGATATAGCTCTCGTAGTTCTCACTGCGGGCAGCGGGTCTGGCGGCGGAGATGGCATCGGCTGCCTGTACGATGCAGGCAATGGCGGTGCGTGGTTCGACATCGTTGTGATGTGCCTCGATGGCATGGATGACTTCGGGATTCTCGTGCGCCTTGCGGCAGACATCCACACCGATCTGGACATGGGAGCCCTCGACCTCGGAAGTCAGTGCCTTGCCGATGTCATGGAGCAGTCCGGCACGCTTTGCCATATTCACATCCACACCCAGTTCCGCAGCCAGCACGCCGCAAAGCTGTGCGACCTCGATGGAGTGGGTCAGGACATTCTGCCGGTAGCTGGTACGGAAACGCAGTCTGCCGAGCAGCTTGACAAGTTCATGGTTGATGCCGTGTACATTGGTCTCCAGTACGGCACGTTCGCCCTCCTGCTTGATCTTATGCTCTACCTCACGCTTTGCCTTTTCCACCATCTCCTCGATACGGGAGGGATGGATGCGTCCGTCGGCGATGAGGCGTTCGAGAGCGATCCTTGCGATCTCTCTGCGCACCTGATCAAAGCAGGACAATGTGATCGCCTCCGGGGTGTCATCAATGATGAGATCCACGCCGGTGAGCGTTTCGAGTGTACGGATATTGCGTCCCTCACGTCCGATGATACGGCCTTTCATCTCATCGCTGGGCAGTGCCACAACGGAGACGGCAGCCTCGGACACCTGATCGGCGGCGCACTTGGCGATGGCAAGGGAGATATAGCTGCGTGCTTTCTCCTCACAATCCTCCTTGATCTGCTGCTCATAGGCAGAGACCTTGACCGCCTTTTCGTGGACAAGATCCTCCTCAAGGGTCTGGATGATGTATTCCTTTGCCTGTTCCCGGGTCAGACCGGAAATGCGCTCGAGGATCTCGAGCTGCTGCATCTTGATCTGCTCGGCTTCCTCCTTGAGTCCGTCGGCAGTTTTCAGCTTCTCCTGAAGTGCCTCCTCCTTGCGCTCGAGGGTGTCGATCTTCTTGTCAAGTGTCTCCTCTTTCTGGTGCAGGCGGCGTTCCTGTTTTGTCACCTCACTGCGGCGGTCACGGATCTCCTTTTCGACATCCTGACGGAGCTTGTAGATCTCATCCTTGGCTTCAAGAAGGGCCTCCTTCTTCTTCGCCTCTGCTTCCTTGCCGGCATTTTCGATCAGGTGATCTGCCTTTGCGATCTTATCGGATGCCTCACGGATCTTCTCCTCGGCTTCATCGAGCTTCTTCTGCGCCTTTTCTTCTGCGGCACGGACAGCCGTCTCGGATTCCCGGCGGTTCTGTTCGACGCCTTTTTCGATGCCATTGTTCTCGGCCGCGCCGACCATTGCCACTGCGACCACAATGGCGATCACAAGTACCACCAGAACAACGATCAAGGCGACCAGAAGTACCGATCTACTCATGTTTGCATTACCTCCTTCTTAAAAATGTAAAGCTCTATTGCATGGAAAGCTCTACGCAGGCGGTAAATGCTGCTTCTTTATTCATTTTTCAATCTTCATCCGGGGGCAGTCCCGGCAATATAACAGCCGCCGGAGCATCCGGCGATCTTAAAAAAGAAGTGTGTAATGATATAAAGTATCGGGATAATTGTGTTCCCGAAAGCTGCAATTACGCTGCGCAGATGCGGTGCCGTCTCCGGCACCGATGCAAGCCCGGCTGCCAGAAATAGACAGCGAGGGCATTAACGCAAAAATCATACAACATTATTATTGTAAACTTTTTTTGCGGTTTTGTCAAGGGGTATTGCAAAAAACTTTTTGCGTCAGGAAAACTTCCCCTGTCAGGGGCGTGATTTGTCCGCACCTCGAGGACACATGAACACGCTCCGGAAACAATTTTCGGGTAAAAATCCACATGTGAGGGCGGTGAAATACTGTAAATTCCGTGTAAAGCTACAAAATTCATAAAGAAAACCGGCAGAATGCTTGCAAATCTGACAAAGCTGATGTATAATATGGAATGGTTCAGGCGAGTGCCCTCCGAGGGCACGGCAAATCTGCTGATGGCATCAGTGAAGGAGACGATGGAGTATGAAACTTGCATCTTACAGTGAAGAGGAACTGGAGGCATTCTATGCGGAGTGCAAAGCGGCATATGCCGGCTACAAGGCACAGGGGCTGAAGCTGGATATGTCACGGGGCAAGCCCTCTCCGGAGCAGCTTGACCTGAGCGCAGGGCTGCTCGACTGTGTGAGCAATGAGGATATGCACGGCGAGGCGGGCGACTACCGCAACTACGGCGTGCTGGATGGTATTCCGGAGGCAAAGCGGCTGTTTGCGCCGATGCTGGGCGTGGAGCCGGATGAAGTGTTTTTACTGGGCAATGCCTCTTTGCAGGCGATGTACATGACGATCAGTTATGCCTATTCTCACGGACTGATGGGACATACACCGTGGGGCAGGCTGGAAAAGGTGAAGTTCCTGTGCCCGGTGCCGGGGTATGACAGGCATTTCAAGATCACGGAATTTTTTGGCGCACAGATGATCAACATCCCGATGACGGCAGAGGGTCCGGATATGGACAGGATCGAGAAGCTGGTCTCGGAGGATGCGTCTGTCAAGGGGATCTGGTGTGTGCCGCAGTACTCCAATCCGACGGGCATCGTCTACAGTGATGAGACGGTCAGACGCTTTGGTGCGCTGAAACCCGCTGCACCGGATTTCCGGATCTTCTGGGACAATGCATATTGTATCCACCATCTGTGTGATGCACCGCATACGATCCCGTCTATTCTCGAAGAATGCCGTAAGAACGGCAATGAGGACATGGTGATCGAGTTCGCCTCCACGGCGAAAGTGACCTTTGCGGGTGCGGGCGTCTGCATGATGGCAGCTTCCCGTGCCACACTGGATGACCTGACAAAGGGGCTGTCCTGCTTTACGATCTGCTTTGACAAGACCAACCAGATGCGGCATGTGAAGTTCTTTGACGGCGATTTTGCCAATATCCAGTCACATATGGAAAAGCACCGTGCCATTCTCGAGCCGAAGTTCCGCACGGTACTGGATATCCTGAAAAGGGAGCTGGCACCGCTGGAGATCGGCAGCTGGACGGAACCGAAAGGCGGCTATTTCGTCTCCTTCGATGCACCGCAGGGATGTGCCAAGCGCATCGTGCAGCTCTGCAAGGAGGCGGGCGTCGTGCTGACGGGTGCCGGTGCGGCTTTCCCGTATGGCGTAGACCCGGAGGACAAGAACATCCGCATCGCACCGAGCTATCCGAGCGTCTCCGAGCTGGAGAAGGCAATGGAGCTGTTCGTGCTGTGTGTGAAGATGGCAGCGGCGGAGAAGCTGCTTGCATAAGAAAAAACATGTGATGATCGCCCTGTCTGATGCTGTACGGCATCGGGCAGGGCGTTTTTGATGTCCCGCCCAGCGACCCTCACAGTGTCACGGCAGATTTTATTTGCAACCTTTGTGAAAGTACTTGACATTTCCCGAAAAATGCGTTACAATAGAATTAGCATATTGCGCCCTCCCGCTGCACTGGGAGGGACATGAAAAAGAGGAGGTAATTCTTATGAAGCTGCTGAAGAAACTGTCCGCAGCACTGACGGCAGCGGTGCTTTGCGGAAGCTGCGTTGCATCCGGCATCGGCAATGCGCTGTCGGTGACGGCTGTGGACGACCGCAATGATGACTGGCTGCATGCTGTCGGGAGCCGTCTGTATGACTCACAGGGGAATGAGGTCTGGCTGACGGGTGCCAACTGGTTTGGATTCAACTGCTCGGAGAACTGCGCACACTATCTCTGGAGTGCGGATGTGGATGATGTACTGTCCTCCGTTGCCGATCACGGGATCAATGTGATCCGTTTTCCGATCTCCACAGAGCTGCTGCTCTCGTGGATGAACGGTACACCGAACCCTGTTTCGAGCGTGTCTGCCAACACCGACCCGGCATTTACCATCAACCCGGATTTCTGCGAGGCAGACGGCAAGACGCTGAAAAACAGCATGGAGATCTTCGACATCATCATGCAGAAGTGCAAGAAGTACGGCATCAAGGCATTTGTGGACATCCATAGCCCGCATGCCGACAATTCCGGTCACAACTACAATCTCTGGTACGGCAAAGAGACCGCAGACGGCACCATGGTCACGACGGATATCTGGATCGACACACTGACATGGCTTGCCAAGAAGTACAGCAATGACGATACGCTCATCGGCTACGACCTCAAGAACGAGCCGCACGGCAAGGGGCAGGAGGGCGTTGACGCTGCCAAGTGGGATGATTCCACGGACGAGAACAACTGGGCATATGCTGCCACACGGTGCGCCAACTCCATCCTCGAAGTCAACCCCAATGCGCTGATCTTCATCGAGGGCGTGGAGCAGTCTTTGAGCGGTGCCATGGAGGGCGACTACTGGGGCATCCCCGACAGACGGGACAACTCCCCCTACATCCCTGCATGGTGGGGCGGCAATCTGCGTGGCGTGCGTGATAATCCGGTCGTTCCGGATTCCGGCACGAGCCAGATCGTCTATTCGCCGCATGACTACGGTCCGTCCGTTTATGCGCAGACGTGGTTTGAAAAGGATTTCACGACACAGACACTGCTCGATGATTACTGGTACGATACATGGGCATATGTCAATGCTGAGGACATCGCACCGCTGCTCATCGGTGAGTGGGGCGGTCACATGGACGGCGACAAGAATCAGCTCTGGATGGAGCTGCTCCGTGACTACATGATCGCACACCACATCAACCACACATTCTGGTGCCTGAATACCAATTCCGGCGATACCGGCGGTCTGTGGACGGGTCTCGGCTTCACGGCAGCCAGCGGTACCACGATCGAATGGGATGCAGACAAGTACGGGCTGATGGAAAAAGCTCTCTGGCAGACGCTTGAGTCCGGCAAGTATATCGGCCTTGACCACCAGACCCCGCTCGGACAGAATGACACGGGTATCACCGTTACGGAATACTATGCAAGCTATGCAGACAGCGAGGGCAGTAACCTCGATGCCAGCGGCGAGACAAACCCGCTCCCGCCGACACCGGTGACCACAGAAGATGAGACGACCGCTCCCACCACGGAGGCAAAGGATCCCACCACCGAGACCACTGCACCGACAGAGACAACGCCCGCAGGGAATACGAACTACGGCGATGTCAATGAGGACGGAGAGGTCAACATCTCCGATGTCATCATGCTCAACAAGTATCTGCTCGGCGATATGGAAGCCATTTCCATGCAGGGGCAGAGGAATGCCGATGTGGATGTGAATAACCAGATCGATTCTGTGGATTCCCTGAACATCCTGAAACACTGCGTTTCTCTGATCACAGAATTTCCTGTCTGAACTGTGTGAAGCACCGCATTTCTGCGGTGCTTTCCTTTTTACGTTCTCTCCCCTCTCATTGTTCACAAAATGTTTACAATTTCAGCCGCAATTTTTCCTCTCTCCTCCGTCATAGTTAGTGAAGGAGGGTAAAAAAGTCATCTATGGATATCCAGAAATACTACAAAAAAATCTTTTATTTCTGTTGCAGCCGGATCGCCGACCCCGGTATTGCTGAGGATGTGACACAGGAGACCTTCCTTCGATTCCTGGAACATCCCGAATATCAGGACGACGAGCATGAGTTGCAATACTTATACACGATCGCACGGAATCTCTGCATTGACGCCTATCGCCATGAGGAGCCTGAGCCGGAACCGGAAGAGCTGCCGCACCCGCAGGAAGAGGAATGGATCGACCGCATCCTGCTGCGTGACATCCTGCAGCAGCTGCCGGAGGAGGAGCGGGACATCATCGTGATGCGCTATGTGTCGGGGCTATCCGTGCGGGAGATCGGGAGAATATATGAGGTGTCATGGTTTTCTATGAACCGACGTATCAAACGTATTTTGGGGAAAATGCGCACAGCTTTTGAAAAGGGGGGACTGGAATGAACCGCAGATTCAGCAAGACGCTGAAGGGGCTGAAGGATACCTATCCGGAACCGAAGCACGAGGCGGAATTTCTGCAAAGTCTCCCCGCACAGAAAAAGGAACGTACCCGCTTCCTGCCATTTCTGCACCTTGGCGGAAAGCCTTTCTGGTACGGGATCCCTGCCATTGTCACGGCAGTCGTACTGGTCGGCGCAGGCATCGGCGTCTACCGTGACAGACAGCATCTGCCCACCCTGCCTCCGGCAGAATCGACCGTCACCACCGTTTCCACCGGGACGGTATCCCCCGGCAGTCAGACGGGAATGGCTCCCGGGGAGAGCGATACGGACGTCCACGGGACGACCCTGCCGGAGAGCAGCACAGCACCCGCCTATACAGAACCCATGCCGGGGAGCGGGATACCCGGCATGCAGACGCAGCCTGCTTTGCAGACGACAGTCTCCACGCAGTCCGGCACTGCCGGCGAAACACAGACATATCCGGCGTCCGGCACACAGGGCACCGGCGTCCAGACGCATCCGGCATCCGGCACGCAAAGCACAGGCATCCAGACGCTCCCGCCATCCGGCACGCAGAGTACGGGCATCCAGACGCTCCCGCCATCCGGCACGCAGAGTACAGGCGTCCAGACAGCTCCGGCATCCGGCACGCAGAGTACGGGCGTCCAGACGCTCCCGCCATCCGGCACAGAGGGTACCGATGTCCAGACGGAACACATTTTCACGGAGCCGACATATCCCACGACGACAGCCGCATATGAGAGCATCCCATTCTATCCGGCGACCACATGGCAGACGGATGTCTGGGAGCCGGAACCTGCCGAGACGGCAGCACCGGCGCAGCGGCCCGCATGGGACGACCGTGTCACACCGCTGCACCACTACACTGTGACGGAGACCATCAGGGAGATCAAGAAGGACACAGACGACACGCCGCCGTCTGCCCCGACAGAGCCGGATGTACCCACGCTGCTGCACAATACACAGATCGCCGTGACAGCAAGGGTGGAGAGCATCACCTATACGCAGGTGGACGGGACGCCGTATCAGCAATTGGATCTGTACATCACCAACGAGTATTTGGGACAATACCAGCAGGGCGATCGGATCTCCGTCTATGAGAGGGGCGGCTACATGCCGCTGACGGAGTATCTGGCAGCGAATCCGGAGATGGCGGCGCAGTTTGCAGATCTGACCGCCGCAGAACAGGCGGTGACGACTGTGTACGACCCGCCGGATGTTCTCTGCAAAGAGGGAGGGACTTACCTGTTCCTGCTGCATCGGATGTTTGAGAGCGATGTCCCCGAGGGTGCCTACACCGGGACGGTGCTGGTGCAAAACGGCGACCTGTACCAGGATGTACTGGAGGCACTGACCTGATCTGTCTCCCGATGCGTCATATGGCGCATCGGGGGCTTTTTTTGCATGGGTACATGGCGGTTTCCTGTGTATCATCTTGACAGATGCAGAAATTTCCGCTATAATAAAGGCATACTTGCAGGAGCATGTCAGAAAGGAGGCACTGCCTATGGATATCCACTATGCCCCGATCGCCTACATCCGGACGGACTTTCCCGAAAAATTCGGGATACCCCGGCAAAGCGGCAGGGTGCCGTCACTGACCGGACGGATCATCTTTCTGCCGGAATACCGCCGTGAGGAGGCACTGCGGGGGATCGAAGCATTTTCCCATCTCTGGCTGCTGTCTGATTTTTCCGGCTCCCACCGGGAAACATGGTCGCCCACTGTCCGGCCGCCCCGGCTCGGCGGGAATCAGCGTGTCGGTGTCTTTGCGACACGTTCGCCCTTTCGCCCGAATCCCATCGGGCTTTCCTGCGTGCGGCTTGTCAGACTCGAAAAGACGGCACAGGAGGGCACGATCTTACATGTTTCCGGTGTGGATCTGCTCGACCGGACGCCGATACTGGACATCAAGCCCTATCTTCCCTATGCCGACAGCCATCCGGAGGCAAACGGCAGCTTCGGAGAGGCACAGCGGGGGCATTTGCTGACCGTATGCTTTCCGCCGGAGCTGCTTGAAAAGCTGCCGGAGGAGAAACGGGAGACGGCATGTGCCTGTCTGGCGGACGACCCCCGTCCCTCCTACCAGAACGACCCGGAACGGCTCTATCATATGCGCTTTGCGGGCTTTGACATCCGCTTTACCGTGCAGGGGCATACCGCCACAGTGCGGGCTGTGGATGCCTGCACGGAACAGGAAACATGATCCAGGTAAAAGAAGCCGAAAACCGCTTGGGGACACTCTGTGCGCCCGTGATACAGCAGCCCTTGTGTAAAATACATAAATAGCAATGTGTAAAAATGTACAAAGCGACAATTTTCTCATGATCCTGTCAGCATCTCCCCCCTATTTCCGGACTTGATTGACAGAAGCTTCTTCGTAGAAATGACGGCAGCAGCTCCGGACATGCTGTCGGAACATGCGGTTTCCTGTTGACAATACTGCGCATTTTATGTATAATGGTAACAGGGAACGGAAGGAGGATATCATGACAAAACGTACCCTGATGACGGCTGCTTCACTGCTGCTGACGCTCTGTGCCTGCGGGCAGATACCTGAGGACACTACCCCCGCAGACTCGCTTGAGTTATACAGTGCCGGGACAGATGCACCCGCTGCCGCAGTACCGTCCGGAACATCTGCACCGCCGCCGGTGACCTCTGCGGAAGCGGATACGGAGAAATATATCCCGCCGACAACAGCTCCGCCGGTACCGGCTCCGGCTGCCTGCTCGGTCGAGGTGCCTTTCACCTCCCAGAACGGGCTGCTGCCGACCGGGTGTGAACTGGTGAGTGCGAAGATGCTGCTCGATTATTACACCGGGGGCGATGTACCCATTGATGCGGTGATCGAGAACACCGTCTGCCAGTATCCTGAGACCAAAAACGGTGTGACCTGCGCACCGCATCCAAGCCAGGCATTTGTCGGCAGTCCCACGGACGACAGCAGTTTCGGATGCTATGCCCCGGTCATTGTGGATACCATGAACAAGCTGCTGCCGGACACCTACACGGCGGTAGATACCTCCGGCACGGAATTGCAGACGCTTGCAGAGACATGGCTCCCACAGGGCAGACCTGTACTCGTCTGGGCGACCATTTCCATGCTGGAGAGCTATCCGAGCATCGGATGGTACCTGACAGATGAAAACGGTGAACCGACGGAAAAATATTACGAATGGCTGGCGAATGAGCATTGTCTGGTGCTGGTCGGCTATGACAGCGAGAATTATTATTTCAACGACCCCCTGAGATCTACTGCGCCCACCGCATACCCGAGAGCATTGACGGAACAGCGGTTCGAGGAACTCGGCAAGCAGAGCGTTGTGGTCAGGGACGGAGATCTTTCGTGAGCTTATATCCAACTTTCCCTATGATACCGCCCCTCCCTTTCTCCTTGGGAGGGGCATTTTGCATGCTTTTTCAGCGGGATGGATGTGAAATTTTCCCCAACCCCTTGCAATCCCTGCCAACTTGTGCTATAATAGAGGTTGACCGGGTATAAAGGGCGTTACCAATTGGTACCCGGCAAGGGAGTCATGATATGAAAACAGCGGTTATGACAGACACCAACAGCGGCATTTCGATCAAAGAGGGGCAGAAGAACGGCATTTTTGTCCTGCCCATGCCCGTGATGATCGACGGGAAATCCTATCTTGAGGAAGTCGATCTGACACATGATATGCTGTATCAGGCACTGAATGAGGACAAGGAGATCACCTCCTCACAGCCCGCACCGGCATCCCTGACCAAACGGTGGGACAAGCTGCTCGAGGGCGGGTATGATGAGATCGTCTACATCCCCATGACCAGCGGGCTGAGCGGTTCCTGTGCGGCTGCCGCTGCACTCGCATCGGAATATGACGGCAGGGTCTGCGTCGTGGACAACCACCGCATTTCCCTGACCTTGCAGGACTCTGTCTATGATGCAAAGTATCTTGCCGACAACGGGCTTCGTGCGGCGCAGATCAAGGAGCATCTTGAGAAGAATGCCTACCAGAACGATATTTATATCACACTCAACAGTCTCAAACGGATCATCCGCAGCGGGCGCATCACGGCTGCCGGTGCTGCGATCGCAACGATCCTCGGCATCAAGCCCATCCTGAAGATACAGGGCGGAAAGCTCGATGCCTTCGCCAAGGCGAGGGGCATGCGGAACTGCGAGACGCTGATGATCGAGGCAGTCCGGAAAGATCTTGCCGGGAAATATGCCGGGATCCCCCGCAGCCATCTGAGCATCGGCACTTCCGGTACCTTTGAAAAGAAAGCAGACGAAAAGGCATGGGTGAAGAAAGTCAAGGAGGCATTCCCGGGCTTTCTGGTGCAGTACAAGCCGCTCTCATGCAGCATTGCAAGCCATGTCGGGACAAATACGCAGGGGATCGCCATCGGCTATATCGAGAGATAACAATGACCCCTCCCACAGCGGGAGGAGTCATTTGTGTGTACAGGGGATTCAGGACTCCATTGCCTGCTCCAGTGCCCTTGCCAGCTGGTCGGCGCAGGAAGTCCCCTTGCCGTTGCAGTCGTTGCCACGGAGCAGCTTTGCTGCCTGACGGGCATCTGCCCCCTCCAACAGCTTGCCGATCGCCTTGAGGTTGCCATTGCACCCGCCGACAAAACGAACATTGTGCAGCTTGCCATCCTCTATGTCAAATGTGATCTGCCTTGCACAGACACCGTGCGGCGTATAGGAATGTGCCTTCATGTTCTCACCTCCATACTTAGTATACCACATATCCGGACAAATGTCAATAAAGCCGGCAGAGGGACAGTTTTGTGCCCTGCCAGATCTCCCGGGGAGGAATGTTATGAAATACCGTTATCTTCCGCTGCTGCTCACGGCGGTGCTGCTGACCGCCTGCGGCGCATCCAAAAACTATGAGCATGTCACCGATGAGACCGCCGCCGCAACAAGCTCCGGCACAGATACGGCAAGTACCGCCGGGACCACTGCCACATCTGTCACATCGGGCACCGGCACCACTGCCGCATCCGCCACAGGAACTGCCGTCTCCACTGACGCATCCGGCTCCGGCACGGGTGTGACAGACACCACGAAAGCCGCCGCATCCTCTGCTGCATCCTCTGCCGTTGTATCCTCTGCTGCGAAAAGCACGGCAGCACGCACAACTGCCCGCACAGCAGCACGCACTTCCGCAGCGGCCGCACCGGCATCGACGACTGTCACCACTGCCGCTGCGAAGAAAGACACCACGCCCCCGCTGCTTCTCAGCGGCGGGTATCACTCCGTCATCAAGCGGGGGGAGACGTTCGACCTCGATGCCCTTGTCAGCTATGCGGATGATACCGATCCGGCTCCGGTGCTGACCTATACCGGAAAGGTGGACACCGGAACGCTCGGAGACTATCCGGTCACTGCCACAGTGACAGATCGTTCCGGCAACAAGACGACATGGGAACTGAACGTGTCCGTTGTGGATAGTCTGCCCGTTTCCTCCGCCAA
This sequence comes from uncultured Clostridia bacterium, assembly GCA_947627945.1. GTDB lineage: Bacteria > Bacillota > Clostridia > Oscillospirales > Ruminococcaceae > UBA3855. The sequence continues at coordinate 4,049 of CANQYC010000032.1, read as the reverse complement.
TAACCGGACACAGGTGAATTTTTCTGATTTTCAGAAGACCTATGCCGGGAAAAACCGGGAATTCGGCATTGATATTTCCAAATGGCAGGGAAAAGTCGATTTTTCTGCCGTCAAGGCAGCGGGATGCAGCTTCGTCATTATGCGCATCGGCTTTGGCGGAAGTGACATCAGTATGGACGAATGGTTCCGCACCAATTTTTCCGGTGCCACTGCCGCCGGGCTGAAAGTGGGCGTCTATTTCAATTCCACAGCAAGCACAGAGGCGCAGGTGCGTGCGCAGGCGAAGTGGATCGCCAGTCAGCTGGACGGTGCCGCACTGCAATTCCCGGTCGCCTTTGACTGGGAAGATTTCGGACATTTCCAGAAACACGGCATCAGCCTTTCCGAGCTGAATCACCTGTATGACGTCTTTGATGCGGAGCTGACCGCAGCAGGGTACCCGACCATGCTCTACGGCAGCAGGAACATGCTGGTGGATGTGTGGACGAACCGGAAACAGAGACCTGTCTGGCTGGCGCATTACACAGAACAGACGGATTACACCGGGAAATATGTCCTCTGGCAGGAGAGCTGCAGCGGCAGGATCCCGGGGATCGGCGTAGATGTCGATATGGATGTGTTCTACACGGACAGAAAGAGCTGGTGACGGCGGTTCACGGCGACTGTGCGAGATATTCTTCGAGTGTCAGCCCCTCCGCTGTGAGCTTTTTGGCGACATCGCCGACATAGCGGTAATGCCACGGCTCATAGGCAATGCCGGTGACCGTTTCCTTGTTCTCCGGATAGCGCAGGATAAAGCCATACGCAGGGGCATTTTGTGCGAGCCATACATAGACTGCCTCATTGTTCCCGGACTGGGAATTGATGTCAACGGCAAGTCCCAGTTCATGCTCACTGGTACCGGGCACTGCCACATATTCGAGGGCAAGCTGCTCTGCCTCCTGCTGTGTACGTCCCTCTTGCAGATAGCTGTCGATCCGGTCGTCGAGCATCTGCTGCTGTTCCGCATGGGTGCGGTAGCCCTCCCCGACGATGGGATCCAATCCCGCTTTGCGGGCATCGTCAAACATCCGCTGCAAAGCGGGATAGATGCGGCTGTCCACCCTTTTGCCGTTCGACAGGACGGTAAGCTCTGCATCCCAGTCCTCCGGCAGGGCGTGGCTGGCGTTAACGAGCGTCAGCTTCCAGTCATCCCCGGAGGAGATGACCGTTTCTGCCGGGATGTTTTCCCGGGGAGCAGTTGTTTCTGTCTGCGGCACGGTGGGTACGGGCACTGCCGGTGTGGGGTCGCTGATCTGCGTCTGTCTCACTGCACAGGCGGCAAGGAGCAGCAGCCCTGCTGCGGCTGCGATCAGCTGGTGTTTCATACATATCCTTCCTTTCCGTTTGGGTTGCCATCTCCCATGATACCACATCCGGCATGGCTTTGCAATTAAGAAAGGAAGAAATATTCCCGCCTGTCCGTTTAAGAATGGCTTATGATTTTTTTAATGCCGTACAGGCATATCATCCTCCCACAAAAAAGCACCCGCCCTCCGTGCTGAGGGCGGGTGCCTGTTATGACACTTACTGATGACAAAGTTCCTTGTACAGACCGATATACGAATCCGCAGAAGTACTCCAGCTGAAGTCCATTTGCAGGGCACGCTTGACGAGCTTTGCCCATGCGTCCTTGTTGTCGTACTGTTCCTTTGCACGGCGGCAGGCATCGAGCATGTCATGGGCATTGTAGGTCTTGAACGTAAACCCATTGCCGTCGCCGTCACCGTCGTCCTTGACAGAATCCCGCAGACCGCCGGTCTCCCGCACGATCGGGACGGTGCCGTAACGCATGGCGATCATCTGTGCCAGTCCGCACGGCTCACTCTGTGACGGCATCAGGAACATATCCGCCCCCGCATAGATCCGTCTTGCGAGATCCGGCTGGAAGCCGAGCGTCACGCTGACACGGTCAGGATACCGCCACTGCATCTCCGAGAAGAAGTCCTCATAGACCTTCTCGCCGCTGCCCAGAATGGCAAACTTGTAGCCCAGCTCCACAATGTCCTCAAAGACATAGCGGATCAGGTCAATGCCCTTGTGGGAGACGAAGCGTGTGATGATGCCGATGATTGGCTCATCCCCCTCCTGCAATGCCAGTTCGGCGAGCAGTGCCTCCTTGCATGCCTTCTTCCCGGCAGGGCGGGCGGCACTGAATTTCTTGGCGATCAGCGTATCTTTCTGCGGATCATAGAGCGTCGTGTCGATGCCGTTGAGGATGCCGCAGAGTTTGTACTGTTTATTGACAAGGATCCGGTCAAGTCCGTGAGAATACCACGGATCGAGGATCTCCCATGCATAGCTCGGGCTGACGGTCGTGATCTTATCCGCCGCCTCGATGGCACCTTTCATCATGTTGATGGCACCGTCATATTCGAGGATCCCCATGTGGTAGAGCGGGATGCCCATGACTTCGTTGAGTACCTCTCTGCCGTAGCTGCCCTGGTACTGGATGTTGTGGATGGTGAACACATGCTTGATGTCCTGATAGCCCTGCTGATACTTATAGAATACCTGATAGAATACCGGTATCAGCGCAGTCTGCCAGTCATTTCCGTTGATGATGTCCGGCGCAAAGTCAATATAGCGCAGCATCTCTAAAACGGCTCTTGAAAAGAACACGAACCGTTCACAGTCATCGTAGAAACCATACAGCCCCTCACGGCCGAAATAATACTCATTGTCAATAAAATAATAGGTGATACCGTTCCACAGAGCCGTAAAGATACCGCAGTACTGCTTGCGCCACGAAACATCCACCGTGATATTCGTCAGAAATGTAAGCTGGGCACGCAGCTCGGGGCGTATGGACTTATAGAGCGGAATCACGACCCGGCAGTCATGTCCCTTGTCCCGGATAGCGGCAGGCAGCGAGCCAATGACATCTGCCAGCCCGCCGGAGGCTGCGAAGGGCACAGCCTCACTTGCGGCGAACAGTATATTCAAATCAAATCACCTTCCCATTACAGCTTGGCATTCTTTCCGATGTAGACCGGATAGCTTTCGGAACCGGTCAGCACCCTGCCGTCCTCGGTCTCCACATTCTTGTCGGTGATGACAGAGGTCAGAGAGCAGTTGCAGCCGATCTCCGTCCCCTGCATGAGGACACAGTTGCGCACGACGCTGCCCTTTCCGACCTTGACGCCACGGAACAGCACGCTGTTTTCCACCGTTCCCTCGATCACGCAGCCGTCAGCGATGAGCGCATTGCTGACCTTGGATTCGAGACCGTACTTGACGGGACCCTTGTCGCCGGTCTTGGTATAGATCGGATAATCCGGCTTGAACAGGGCATTGCGGTTCTCAGGTTTGAGGAGGGCAAGATTGGCTTCATAGTAGCTCTTGACAGAATCAATTCTCGAGAAGTAGCCGTCGAACTCATAGCCCATGAAATTGAATTCATCCACCCTTGCCTGGAGGCAGTCACGGATGAGGCTGTACTGGTTGCGGCTGGCAGCATCCTTGACGAGCTGGGACAGAAAGTCCTTGCGGATGACATACATATCCAGACAGATATTGCAGTCACCGGAGAGCTGCGGATCGATCAGAACGGTCTTGATTCTGCCGGATTCATCCATCTCCAGGACATCCACGCCGCTGCCGGATTCCTCACTGTATTTATACTTGCCATATACGACGGTAATATCCGCATTGGTCTCGATATGGCGGTTGATGACATCTTCAAAATCCACATTTGCCACGAAATCACAGTCTGCAAGCACAACATACTCACACTGTGCATTCTCGACAAAACTCCAGACATTGTTGAGTGCTTCGAGTCTGCCTCTGTAGACGCCCTCGCCGACATTCTGGCTGAACGGCGGGAGCAGATTCAGACCGCCCTTCTTTCTTGCCAGATCCCACTCACGTCCGGTGCCCAGATGATCGAGCAGGGAGCCGTAATTGGACTTGGTGATGACACCGACTTCCGTGATGCCGGAGTTGACCATGTTGGAAAGCGGGAAGTCGATCAGGCGGTATCTGCCGCCGAACAGAACGGAACCCATTGT
>CANQYC010000031.1 GCA_947627945.1 uncultured Clostridia bacterium | reverse complement strand
GATACAGAAAAATGGCTGGCTGGAAAAAGCAAGGCATTACATGGGATGGCTCGACAAGGGGCTGCTGCTCTGTGCGGGCAGCACGCTGCTCGTGGTGGTACTGCTGGTACTCTGCAACCGGCGGCAGAAGCCGTTTCTCTGCTACTGGACGGGGCTGTCTGCCTGCATTGCGGGGATACTGCTGCTGGTACCCTGCATCTATGTGAAAGCAACGGACTATTTCTCCAGCTTCGTCATCAAGGATCCGCAGATCTTTGCGGCAGTGATCGGATATCTGAACCGCATGACGACACTGCTGACGATCACGGCGGGGATCACCGCTGCGGTCGGTGTGCTTCTGCTGTGCTGCTTTGCGGCAGTGTCACGGCGCAGCACTGCGCCGGAGACGTGACATAGCAGATCACTGCGTTATATCATCGCTCACAGGCGGCACCGTCAGATCAATTTCTTCATTGGTCTGGTCGGTGCCTTTTGCGGTGCGGCGGTCGACCGTGTACCATTGTTCTTCCGCATCGTCATACAGCCGGATGGCGATGGTATCATCGTAGTTATACAAGACCTGCACCTGCTCGAAGCGGGTGCCGTTTTTTGCCTCGCAGTAGTCCCTCGCCATGTCGGAAAGCTCGGCATTGGTATAAAACTGAAAATCCGCCGCCTCTGCCTGTACCCATGTCAGAGTCTCCGCCGGGGCATCTTTCCACAGGAGCAGTGCCGTCTCTGCGTCCGTCCATTCCACAGATGCCTGCCGGGCATCGTCCCCCGCCCCGAGCGTCATGGCGTCTGCGCTCACCGTACAGGGATACTCCACGGGCTCGCCGCCTGCCTGCGGTGCCACACGCACCCGGTCAGCCGACAGAAACAGATAATACTGCTGTGTTTCGCCGTCTGCGGACTTTGCCAGCCAGACGCCATTGCCAAGGGCAGTATTTTCTGTGGGGGCAGTCTCCGCTGGCTCGGTGACATCTGCTGCCGGGGGCATGCTCTCCCCTGCCGGCGGCTCCGTGGGCGGATGCAGCTCCGGCAAAGTATCAAAGTCCGGGAGAGTGGCTCCCTCTGTGGATGTCTCCGTGGGAAACGGCTCCGTGAACAGGTATTCATCATACATTTCGTCACATCCGGTGCAGAAAAACAGCGGTATAAGTGCCAGAATGGCAATGGCTCGCTTCATGTGGGATCCTCCTTGCGCTATCGTTCTATTTCATTATACCGGATGTCCGCAGGTTTGTCAAGCCGGGGAGGATTTTCTGAAAAAAAGCTTGACAACGGCGGGAAATTGTGATATAATGGTGAAGATTGCTCACGAAAGAGCCATCCGTTCCCGGAAACGGGGATGTCCATTCCTTGCCTGCCTGCGGCAGGCGAAATCCAAAAGGAGGTGCAGCAACTATGGCAAAGCTGAGTGAAAGCTATGAGGCAATGGTCGTTTTCAGCCTGAAGAAGGAGGAAGAAGCGATCCAGACGCTCATCGCAAAGTTCAAGTCTCTCATTGAGAAGAACGGGACCCTGACCGAAGAAGTGAACGAGTGGGGCAAGCGCAAGCTCGCATATCCCATCAACTACGAGACAGAGGGCTATTATGTTCTCTATTCGTTCACATCCAAGCCGGATTTCCCGGCAGAGCTGGGGCGTGTCCTGAACATCACTGACGGTGTTCTGCGTGCCCTGGTCACCACCAAGTAAACGGCACACGATCCTGAGATAGCGGGGAGGTACTGCAAACTATGTATAACAGAGTCATCCTGATGGGCAGACTGACAAGAGATCCGGAGCTGCGCACCACGCAGAGCGGCGTTTCCATGTGCCGGTTCAGCATCGCCGTGGACAGACGCTATGTCAAGCAGGGCGAGGAGCGGCAGGCAGATTTCTTTGAGATCACCTGTTTCCGGCAGCAGGCAGAATTTGTCTGCAAGTATTTCACCAAGGGACGTGCCATTCTGGTAGAGGGCACGCTCCAGAACAACAACTACACCGACCAGAACGGTGTCAAGCATTACAACACTGCCATCATGGCTGATAATATTTCCTTCTGCGGGGACAAGCGAAACGATAACGGCGGCGGCGCATACGGCGGTCAGCCGCAGTATCAGCATCCGGCATCCCAGCCGCAGCCGCAGGCTCCCGCACCGCAGCCGCCTCAGGCAGCCGTGAACCGTGCCCCCCAGCCGATCGAGCTGGGTGACCTCGGGGATTTTGAAGAGATCCTCAGTGACGGAGAGGTACCGTTTTAATTCTGAAGAAAAGGAGAGATTTCTGATATGGAACGTGAAAGAAGCACTCGTCCTTCCAAGCGTCCACGCAAAAAGGTCTGCATGTTCTGCGTAGACCGTGTGGAGAAGATCGACTATAAGGACATTGCCAAACTCAGAAAGTGCATGACGGAGAGATCCAAGATCCTCCCCCGCCGTGTCACCGGCACTTGTGCCTATCATCAGCGTGAGCTGACGGTAGCCATCAAGAGAGCAAGACATATTGCCCTGCTGCCGTATGTAAGCGACTAAAATGCACCCTGTCCCTCCCGTCCGAAGCGGGAGGGACAGCTTATTGCTATAGGCATGATGGAACGCATACGAAACCCTGTTGCAGAATTATATAGAATTCCGTGCAAAATACCCATTGACAAAAGCAAAATTATCCGTTATAATGTAAAGTGAGGGAATTATGTACTCAACCTGTATTTTCCAGAAAGGGCAATCACATGGGTATCTTTCGTTTCACCAGACAAAACAGTGCCGTACTTTCGGAAGACTGGCAGCTGTTTTCGGATCTGTTTCAGAATATAGGCGCATTTACATACAGGGAAAGCGTCCAGCAGGCATTTTTTGATGACAACGCACAGCGCATCCTCGGCGTCGGCAAGTCGCTCCCCAAAGCGGAGTATCAGGCTCTCCTCGACCGGATCACAGAGGAACCGGTCGAAAGCGAGCCGAATCTGTTCCGGCTGCGTGACGGCGGACAGAAACACCTGCTGCGGCTGGTCGTGACACGCCGCAGCAAGGAGGAGCTGGGCTTCATCGAGGAGATCATGCAGCATACGGTACAGCTCGATCATGAACAGGAATTCGATGAGCTGACCGGTATGCCGAGGTTTGCTGCCTTTTCACACCTCGTGCAGCAGCGGATGCAGGAGGCAGACCGTCTCTGGCTCTCTGCCGTGCATATCTCCGGGCTGGACAAGGTGGCGGATCTTGCCGTTGCAGGCAGTGCCAACTACTGCATGGCATCCGTGGCGGAGGTGCTGGCACGCTTTGCGGGCGAGCAGGTATTGCTTGCTGCCAAAGGGTTTCAGGATTTCTATATCTGCTTTGTGAACATGGACGAGCAGGCGGTGCAGATGCGGCTCCAGCAGATGCGGGATGCCGTGAAAAGCTGCGTCATCTCCGACAATTTCGGACAGGCGATCACGCAGGAGCATGCGCATGGTCTTGATCTCCATGCGGGGCTTGCGGCTTACCCGGAGGAGGGCGATACCCTGCGGGGACTGCTTGCCTTCGCAGAATTTGCCCTGTTCGACACCCAGTATGACAAGCATAAATTTATTGCCCGCTTTTCCAAGGAGACGTATGAGCATAAAAAGGATGAGTACCGTGATGAGCAGCTGTTCAATATGATCATCAGCCGCAATCAGCTCACCTACCATTTCCAGCCGATCGTAGATGCCCACACCGGGGACATCATCGGCTATGAAGCACTCATGCGCTCGGAGCATTACCGTCCGGACAGGATTCTGGAACTGGCGGAAAAATACGGCAGGCTCTACGACATCGAGCATGCGACGCTGTACAACTGCCTGCGGTTTCTGAGCGAACATCAGGGGAATTTTTCGGATAAACTGCTCTTTATCAACTGTATCCCGTCCACCATCCTCCATGAGGGGGATTTCAACGAGCTGCGCCTGACCTATGAAGAACTGTTCAAGAAAGTCGTCATCGAGATCACGGAACAGTCGGAAGGCTCCGGCGACACCCTGAAACTGTTACAGGAACGCTGCCGGGAGGTCGGTGCCCGCATTGCTGTGGATGATTATGGCAGCGGGTATGCGAACACGGCGACACTCATCCGCTATGCGCCCAATGTTGTCAAGATCGACCGGGAGCTGATCGACGGCATCTGCCGCAACCCCAAGAAACAGCAGCTCGTGGCAGGCACCATTGCCTATGCCCATGACAACCAGATCGTTGTGCTTGCCGAGGGCGTGGAAGAAGAGGACGATCTCAGGGCACTCATCCGGATGGGCGTTGATCTGTTCCAAGGCTATTTCACCGCACGTCCGACGCCCTATCTGCTCGAAGAGATCTCCAAGGACGTCCGGGACATCATCATCAATACGAATCTTGAGGCAAGCTCCGGACAGAGAAAGATCTACAATGCCCGGGACGATGAGGAACTCGATCTTGTGGAGCTGGCACTGAAAGACTATACGGATATCCACGTCTACCGCCATCAGCTCACCATCACCGGCGATCCGGAAAAGACCGTGCCCATGCACATCGCTGTGATGGACAACCACAGCTGTGAGCTGCGGCTGCGGAACGTGAACATGATCAGTCAGGAGAAGCCCTGCATCAGTGTCGGCAGCTATGCACAGCTCACCCTCATCACCGAGGGGGAGAACCAGCTCAACTACACCGGCATCCGGGTGCCGGAGGGTGCGTACCTGCATCTGGTCGGTGACGGCAGTCTCCGGGTGGACTGCTATTCCAAATTCGGCTATGGCATCGGCGGCGACTGTGACAGCAGTTTCGGCTGTATCATGCTGGAGGGTACGGGACTTGTCGAGATCATCTGCAACAGCGACAAGGGCATCGGCATCGGCGGCGGGTCGAACCCGGATGATTCGGACATCCGGCTGCTGTCCGGTGAGGTGCATGTATCGGTCGGCTCCCCGAATGCGGTCGGCATCGGCTGTATGGACGGCAATGCCATTGTGGAGCTGGCAAAGAAATGCAACATTGATGTAGAGGTCAACGGCATCAGCAGTGTCGGTGTCGGTGCGCTGACGGGAGAAGTACAGATCCGGTGCAGTTCCGATCTGCATTTCAGCGGCGGCGGCAACAAGGTCATCGGCATCGGTGTCATGAACAAGGGCACCGGAAAGATCACGGTCTCGGATGCGGATCTGCATTTCTTCATGCGTTCCAATTTCGGTTCCTGCATCGGCGGCATCGGCGGTGATATCGAGATCCTCGTCAAAAGCTGCAAGATGGCAGTCAATGCCGAGGGCGGCGAGATCACGGGCGTCGGGGATGCACGGGGATCCGGAGATGTCACCCTTGAACATACAGAGCTGAAAGCCTATATTTCGGCATCAAAGCCACGGGAAGCCGGTTCCCGGGGAGGACAGCTCATCATGCACAGCAGCTCGATCACGGCGGATATCAACGAGCAGCACAATACTACAGAATGAGAGGTGGGGCGAAGCCCCACCGTCCCTTTTTCACCAATAAGGAGCGTCATATATGAAACTTGGAATGGTCGGTCTGCCGAACGTCGGCAAAAGCACTCTCTTTAATGCCCTGACAAATGCGGGGGCACAGTCTGCGAATTATCCCTTTTGCACCATAGAAAAAAATGTCGGCGTGGTCTCTGTCCCGGACAGCCGTCTGGACTATCTGGCAAAGATGTACGACCCGGACAGCTTCAAGCCCGCCACGCTGGAATTTGTGGACATTGCGGGGCTGGTGAAAGGTGCCTCCAAGGGGGAGGGACTGGGCAACAAGTTCCTTGCCGACATCCGGGAGGTGGATGCCATCGTCCATGTGGTGCGCTGCTTCGAGGATGTGGACATCATCCATGTGGACGGCAGCATCAATGCCGCACGGGACATCGAGACGATCAACCTTGAGCTGATCTTTGCCGATCTCGAAATGGTGCAGCGGCGGATCGACCGTGCCAAAAAACTGATGAAAGGCGACAAGAAGGCTGCCGTACAGGTGGACTTCTTCGAGCGTCTGGCTGCCCATCTTGAGGAGGGAAAGTCCGCACGCAGCTTTGCACTGACGGAGGACGAACAGGACTTCCTGCATGATACGCCCCTGCTGTCGGCAAAACCCGTCATCTATGCAGCAAATCTCTGCGAGGCGGATTTTACCGGCGATCTGGAAACACAGGCACAGTATCAGGCAGTCAGGGCAATCGCTGAGGAGGAACATGCCGCTGTGCTGCCGGTCTGCGCACAGACGGAGGCAGAGATCGCAGATATGAATGACGAGGACAAGGCGATGTTCTTAGCGGAGCTGGGACTGGAGGAATCCGGTCTGAACCGGATCATCCGCACGGGGTATCACCTGCTCGGGCTGATCTCCTTCCTGACTGCCGGAAAGCAGGAAGTGCGTGCATGGACGATCACGAGGGGCACCAAGGCACCGCAGGCTGCGGGCAAGATCCACACGGATTTTGAAAAGGGCTTCATCCGTGCAGAGATCGTTTCCTTTGCAGATCTGGAACGCTGCGGGAGCATGGCTGCCGCACGGGAACAGGGACTGCTCCGTCTCGAAGGCAGGGACTATGTCATGCAGGACGGTGACATCGTGGAGTTCCGGTTCAACGTATGAAACATGTGGACATTTTCACCGACGGCGCATGCAGCGGCAACCCGGGACCGGGCGGCTGGGGTACGGTGCTGCGGTTCGGTGTGCATGAAAAAGAGCTGTCCGGCGGAGAACCGCATACGACCAACAACCGCATGGAGCTGATGGCGGTGATCTCCGGGCTGGAGGCACTGACAGAGCCCTGTGAGGTCACGCTGACGACCGACAGCCGCTATGTCTGCGACAGCATCACAAAGGGCTGGGTCTACGGCTGGCAGAAGCGTGGCTGGAAGAAGGCGGATAAGACGCCTGCGCTGAATGTCGATCTGTGGGAACGGCTGCTGCCGCTGCTGTCACGCCATGCGGTGACATTCGTCTGGGTCAGGGGGCATGCGGGGCATCCCGAAAATGAGCGGTGCGATGCTCTTGCCACGGCGCAGAGCAGGCGGTTCCCGGAAAAGGCACAGCGCACAGACCCTTCCCCCGTGCAGAACGGGGCAGAGGGAGGTACAACAGAAAGGAAACAAGACCATGATTCGTAATGATCTCCGTAATATTGCCATTATTGCCCATGTTGACCACGGCAAGACCACCCTTGTGGATGAAATGCTCCGGCAGGGCGGCGTGTTCCGGGAAAACCAGACCGTCGCAGAGCGTGTGATGGATTCCAACGATCTCGAACGGGAGCGTGGCATTACCATTCTGGCAAAAAATACTGCTGTCCGGTACGGTGATGTCCGGATCAATGTCATTGATACGCCCGGTCATGCCGACTTCGGCGGCGAGGTGGAACGTGTGCTGTCTATGGCGGACGGCGTCATTCTTCTCGTGGATGCTGCCGAGGGTCCCATGCCGCAGACACGCTTTGTCCTGTCGATGGCACTTAAAATGAAGCAGAAGATCATCATCGTTGTGAATAAGATCGACCGTCCCGATGCCCGTCTGGACGAGATCGCCGATGAGGTGCAGCTCCTTCTCCTCGATCTGGATGCGGATGACGAACAGCTCGAAAGCCCCATCCTGTACTGCTCCGGCAGAAGCGGCACGGCATCCCTCGACAAGGATGTGCCGGGCAAGGATCTCACGCCTTTGTTTGAGACGATCCTGAGCTACATCCAGCCGCCGGAGGGAGAGCCGGAGGCACCGTTGCAGCTTCTCATCTCCTCCATTGATTATAACGACTATGTCGGCAGGATCGCTGTCGGCAGGATCACACGGGGCACGGCACGGGTCGGACAGCCCGTCACCGTGGTCAATGCCAATGATCCGGAAAAGCACGGGGCTGCCAAGATCGTCACCCTCGCCCAGATGCAGGGACTGGCACAGGTGAACACGGAGACTGCCACTGTCGGGGATATCGTCATTCTGAGCGGCATTCCGGACATTACCATCGGCGACACTGTCTGCGATCCGGAGACACCGGAACCCCTGCCATTTGCCCACATCAGCGAACCGACGGTGGAAATGACGTTTTCGGTCAACGATTCGCCCTTTGCCGGACGGGAGGGCAAATTTGTCACCTCCCGGCAGCTGCGGGAGCGTCTGTTCCGGGAACTGCTCAAGGATGTCTCCCTGCGTGTGACGGAGACGGAAAGCACGGATGCATTCCGTGTGGCAGGACGGGGCGAGATGCACCTGTCGATCTTGGTGGAAACGATGCGCCGGGAGGGCTATGAACTTGCGGTCTCCACGCCCCGTGTCCTGTACAAGACGATCGACGGGCATCTCTGTGAGCCGCTCGAACGGCTGGTCACGGATGTGCCGGACGAATGCGTGGGTACGGTCATGGAGAAAATGGGCATGCGGAAAGGCGAGCTGCAATCCATGCAGCAGCAGGGGAGCCGTACCCGTCTGGAATTTCTGGTGCCATCCCGGGGACTGTTCGGCTATAAGAGCGAATTTCTCACCAATACCCGTGGTGAGGGCGTCATGAGCAGCGTCTTTGACAGCTATGTGCCGTATAAGGGTGATATTCCCCGCCGCAGCACCGGGTCGCTCATCTGCCATGAGAGCGGCGAGGCGGTGACATATGGACTGTACAATGCGCAGGAACGTGGGACACTGTTCATCGGTGCGGGCACACAGGTGTATGAGGGCATGGTCGTGGGGGTATCCCCCAAGTCGGAAGATCTGGTCGTGAACGTCTGCAAGCGGAAACATCTGACCAATACCCGTGCGAGCGGCAGCGATGATGCGCTGCGGCTGGTGCCGCCCCGGAACATGAGTCTGGAGGATTGTCTGGAATTTTTAGCGGATGATGAACTGCTGGAAGTGACGCCCCAGAGCCTGCGCATCCGGAAGCGCATTCTCGACAATGCACAGAGAGCAAAGATGAGGGGTAGGAAAGTATGAGGAAACAATTACTGCTGACGGCACTGACAGGATGCCTTTTACTTTGCGGCTGCGGGGAATCGCTGCCGATGACGCAGGATTCCGCCGCCCCCGCCGGAACAGAGACACAGCAGCCCACGGAAACGGCAGCTCCCTCTGAGGAGACGACCGCACCTGCGGCAGATCCGGGTGCCACGTCGCTCGAGAGCTTTACCTATGAGATACGGGATGACGGGACGGCAGTCATCACGAAGTACAAGGGCAAGGACAAGGAAGTGGTCGTGCCTTCCTCCATCGGCGAGGCAGCTGTGACGGAGATCGGACAATATGCCTTCGAGGCAGCTTTCAGCATGGAGCGCATCACACTGCCGGAGGGGCTGAAAACCATCGGAGAACAGGCATTTTTAGACTGTGACAGTCTGAAAGACATCACGATCCCGGAGGGTGTCACCTCTCTGCCCCGTGCCGTATTTGCGGGCTGTACCTCTCTCGAACAGCTCATCCTCCCGGCAAGCGTGACAGATACCGAGGAAGAACTGCTCAGCGGCTGTGCGCTGAAAGACCTGTATGTCATGAACCCGGAGCTGACCTATGCCAACTGGGGACTGGAGGACATGGAGGAAAAATGTACCATCCATGCCCCGGAGGGTGCCGCCATCCTCACATGGGCGGAGGAACATGGTTTCCCCGTTGCCGCCGGCTGATAACGGGGACGAAGTCTGCATGCCCCATTCAACAAATAAAAAACTCCACTCTCCGCTGTCAGGCGGAAAGTGGAGTTTTGTTTACTTTGTCGTATCCCTGCACACGATCACGGTGTAGTCATACGGTGCGATGCGGACTGTGCCGTGTTCCAGCGATCCCCGCTCGATCTTCGACGGGGCATACTGTGAATTCCACGGTGCAAAGGGCAGTGTCTGCTCCTGGTCGCTGCGGTTGACATAGATCTGCACCGCAAGCCCGGCACTTTCATGCAGACGGGCAAATGCCATGACATCGTCCTGCGCCGGGAGGAAATGCAGTCTGCCGTCCCGGAATACCTTGTATTCTCTGCGGATCCTGCCAAGCTCTTTGGTGTAGGCGATCAGTGCCTGATCCTCATGCCCCCACGGATAGCAGCGGCGGTTAAAGGGATCCTTATAGCCCTGCAGGCCTGCCTCATCGCCATAGTAGATGCTCGGCACGCCCGGCAGGAAGAACATCAGTGCCATTGCCGCTTGCAGCATGTTCTTGCCCTTCTGGTATTCCTGTTCGTTCAGGTAGCGTTCTGCCATCCAGTCTTTCGACTTGTCATCGCAGTTTTCTCCGCCGAAACGGTTGATGGCACGCTCGATGTCATGCGTGGAAACGAAATTCATCAGCACATCCACAGTACACTTGGGGTAATTCTCTAAAATGGTCATGATGCCGAACTGGAAATCCCGTGAACTCATGCCCTTGACATAGCGGATGATCGCTTCACGGAACGGATAGTTCATGACGGAATCGAGCTGCGCACCGAGCAGGTAGCGGCGTTTGACGCCGTAGGCTTCCTTGTTGGAGGCATCCTCCCAGACTTCGCCAATGACGATCTTCTCTGCGCCGTGCTTCTTGACCCGTGTCCGCAGATGATCGAGAAAGGCATCCGGCAGCTCATCTGCCACATCCAGACGGAACCCGGCAGCACCCATATCCAGCCAGTAGTCCAGCACACCGCCATCCCCGCAGATGAAATTGGTATAGTCCCGGTTGTTCTCCTGCACGTTCGGGAGCGTGTCGATGCCCCACCATGCTTCGTACTCATCCGGATAATTCCAGAAGGTGTACCATGGATAATACGGGCTGTCCTTGGACTGGTATGCGCCGAGGTTGTCATATCTGCCGAACTTGTTGAAATAGACGCTGTCTGCACCGGTGTGGGAAAATACACCGTCAAGGATCACGGAAATGTCATACTTCGCCGCCTCCTGACACAGCTCCCGGAAATCCTCATTGGTGCCGAGCAGCGGATCGACTTTCCGGTAGTCTGCCGTGTTGTAGCGGTGGTTCTCATGGCTCTCGAAGATCGGGTTCAGGTAGATGCATGTGACGCCCAGATCTTTCAGATAGGGCAGCTTCTCCTGGATGCCGGCAAGGTCGCCCCCGAAATAGTCGTTGTTCCACACATGGCCGTTTTCATCCGGCTTGTACCACGGCGTGCCGCCCCAGTCGTCACGCAGCACCCTGCCCTCCGGGACCTCATGCGGCTTGCCGCTGCGGGCAAAGCGATCCGGAAAGATCTGGTACATGATGCCGCCCTTGAGAAATTCCGGCGTTTCGTAGTCCTCATCATAGACAGTGAGCTGGAACAGATCCCCGTCATTGAGATTGCCGATGTGCCCGGCGGTCTTTTTGATGTAGAAACGCTGGCGGTTTACGGTGTAGGCGAAATAGTAGTAATGCACGCCGAGATATTTGGGGATATAGCCGCAGCCCCAGACTTTGCAGTCGTCCTCATCCGGGAGCGGGAACATATTGATGAAACGCTCCTTGAACCCTGTCCGGAACAGCACCAGACAGGGTGAAAAATCAGGTGTTACCTCCTTGGGCAGGCGGATGGAAAAATAACAGACCTTTCCCATTTTTACAGCACCGAAAGGCCGTTTGTAGCTGGAGTCCCAGCTGTCATACAGATGGCTCATTGTGTTTCATCTCCTCGAGGCAGCCCATGACGGACTGCGTATTAGACAGCGGTCGTTTTGTTCGTCCGACAAAAACACCGGAAGGAATGTCAGCATCCCTCCCGGTGTCAGAATTCCGGTTCGGGGAATTATAGCCCCCAGATATCCCTTGCGTAGTCGCTGACGCTTCTGTCAGCGGAGAAGATACCGGCACCGGCAGTATTCAGCAGTGCCATTCTTGCCCAACGCTTCTTGTCATTGTAGCACTCGGTGCTGTAGTTCTGCGCACGGCGGTAGTCCTCGAAGTCTGCCAGTACCATGTACGGATCCTGCGTCTTGAGGGAATTTGCCACCTCGGCAAAGGTGCAGCCATTGATGCCGTGATACATCCGGTTGATGCAGTCACGGATGGTCTGGTTTTCCTGATAGAGCTGCTCCGGATTGTAATGCTCCTTGCGCATATTGACCTCTTCGGTCTTCATACCGAAGATGATGATATTGTCATCGCCGACGGCATCACGGATCTCGACATTCGCACCGTCGAGCGTACCCAGTGTCACGGCACCGTTGAGCATGAGCTTCATGTTGCCGGTACCGGATGCTTCTGTACCTGCGAGAGAGATCTGCTCGGAGATGTCACTTGCCGGCATCAGCAGCTCGGACAGGGTCACACGGTAGTCCTCGATGAAGTGTACCGCAAGCTTCTCACTGATCCTCGGGTTCTTGCGGATCTCCTCACTGATCGCCCAGATCATCTTGATGATCTGCTTTGCCAGATAGTAGCCGGGTGCAGCCTTTGCCGCAAAGATATAGGTCTTGGGCGTGAAGTCGGCATTGGGGTTCTCGAGCAGGTAATTATACTGTGCCAGAATGTTCATGACATTCAGGTGCTGACGCTTGTACTCATGCAGACGCTTTACCTGCACATCGAAAATGCTCTCGGTGTTCAGCACGGCTTTGGTGCTGTGCTTTACGAACTTGGCGAAACGCTCCTTGTTCTCCTTCTTGACAGCCATGAAGCGGTCAAGCACTTCGGCATCGTCCTTGAACACTGCCAGTTTGGACAGCTCGGAGGCATCCTTCAGGAAGCCGCTGCCGATCTTTTCCCGCAGCAGCTCAGTCAGTCCGGGGTTGGACTGGTACAGCCAGCGGCGGTAGGCAATGCCATTGGTGACATTCTTGAACTTGTGCGGGGTATCGCATGCCTCGTCGTGGAACACATCTGCCTTGATGATCTCGGAATGCAGCTTGGATACGCCGTTGACACTGTGGCAGGCTGCCACGCAGAGCGTTGCCATATGGATGGTGTTGTCCTTGATGATGGACATTCTGGTGGTCTTGGCACTGTCGTACCCGTTGCGCTCCATCAGGGACTGGCAGTAGCGGTTGTTGATCTCCACGATGATGGAGAAGATACGGGGGATGATATGGCGCACCATGTTGACATCCCACTTTTCCAGTGCCTCTGCCATGACGGTGTGGTTGGTGTAGGCAAAGGTATTGGTCACGATGTGCCATGCCTTTTCCCAGCCGTAGCCGCAGTCATCCAGCAGGATGCGCATCAGCTCAGGGATGGCAAGGGTGGGATGGGTGTCATTGATATGGATGGCGACCTTCTCGTGCAGGTTGTCGAGCGTGCCATAGACATTCATATGGGTGTTGACGATGTCGCCCACGGCTGCTGCACAGAGGAAGTACTGCTGGCGCAGACGCAGGGATTTGCCCTCGAGGTGGTTGTCATTCGGATAGAGGATCTTGGAAATGGCATTTGCCATGGAGTTCTGACCGAGTGCCTTGGCGTAGTCACCCTGATTGAACATTTCCATGTTGAAAGACGGTGCCTTTGCCGACCACAGACGCAGCACGGAGACACCCGGGCTGTCATAGCCGGAGACATACATGTCCACGGGCGTTGCCATGACGGTGTTGTAATTGACGTGGGAGATGTGGTGGTACTGGTTGTCCCAGTACTCATTCAGCTCGCCCTCGAAATGGATCTCGATCGCCTTTTCGGGCTTGGGATCAAGCCATACGCTGCCGCCGGGGAGCCAGTTGTCGGGCAGCTCTGTCTGCCAGCCGTCTTCGAGTTTCTGCTTGAAGATACCGTACTCGTAGCAGATGGAATGACCCATGGCGGGCATCCCCATCGTTGCCATACCATCGAGATAGCAGGCAGCGAGTCTGCCGAGACCGCCGTTGCCCAGACCGGCATCCGGCTCGCACTCGTAGATCTTGTCGATATTGATGTTGAAGTCCGCAAGCATGGACTTGACGGTATCTGCCATCTCAAGGTTGTAGAGGCTGGTCTTGAGGGAGCGTCCCATGAGGAACTCCATGGAGAGGTAGTACACCTGCTTCTTGCCGGCAGAGTGAACGCCGTTGATGAACTTGCGGCGTTTGTTTTTCAGGATCTCCACGACCATAGAGGACAGTACCTCATACACCTGCTGGTCAGATGCCTCGTCGGGGGAGACACTGAATTTTGCCTGTAATCTTTCGCTGAAGGACTTTTTGAACTTCTTGGTCTCATTGGATTCGATCGTAGCCATACATCATTTTCCGCCCCGGACATCCGGAGCGACTCCTTTCTTCATAAACTGATTCAGACGGTCTCACCGCCCGCATCCGGGCGCAAAGACCCTATATTATTAGTATACCCGATTTTCAGCAACATGGCAATTAGCGTTTTCACCAAATATTCTTGTGACTTTTATCACAAATTATAGATAAACCGAAAAAAGCACACCGCAGAATGTGATATCTGCGGCGGATATAACTATTTGTATAGTAAAATCGTTATCTATTTGTCATTCCTTTCCAAGTTCTGCCAGCATCAGCGCATGCAGATCCGGGCGGTCACGACGGAGACGGAGGATGTTTCCCTCCCTATCGAGGAAGCAGTGCAGGCTGCTGCCGGTGCAGCACAGTGCGCCCGTCCCGGCATGGTGTACCTCGTAGTCATAGCCGTAGCGCACGCCGTTGTAAAAGTTCAGCCGGGTGGAGATGCGCACCGTATCCCCGAAGCGCACCATCTGTTTGTATGCCGCCTGTACCTCCAGCACCGGACAGACCACGCCGGACGCCTCCAGCTCCGCAAAGCGGATGCCGATGCTCTCAAGGTGGTGGATGCGTGCCTCCTCAAACCAGCGGATATAATTGGAATGGTGGACGATCCGCATCTGATCCGTTTCATAATAGTACGGTGTCCGTTCGTAGATATCCATTAGCCATCCTCTTTCTTTTTCCTGAACACGATCAGTTTGCTGAAGAAGTAGTTTGCCAGTGTGACAACGACCTGTGCCATGAACTTGAATACCCAGTACATCAGCTTGTTATCGACCGTCATACCGTCGGTGGAATAGAAGCCGGCACCGATATTCATGATGACCATTTCCATGAACAGGGAGGCGATCCTTGCAGAGATAAATGTCCAGAACTCATACCAGAGCTGTTTTCCCGCACGGGTAACGCTTTTGAAAACGTACTTCTTATTGACATAGAAGGCGAAGATCACAGCCACCGTCCATGCGATCGCCGTGGCAATGGTCGCCTTGACCTTGACGGCATCCCATGTCAGGAGCCCGTCAATGACAAGCGCAGGGATGGGCAGCGGATTCAGGACCGCCTGTGAGATGCCCTGTACGATCAGGTTCAGGATGGTCGTCAGAACACCGTAATAAATATAGATGATGAGTTCCTCGAACTTGTCATAGAGTTTTTTCAGCGGCGCAGGCAGCAGCTTCACAAAAAACTGTAAGATCTTATCAAACATAGTTGTCCTTTCTTGATCCATAACGCCGGAAAGCCTGCATTTTTGCAGGCTTACGGCGGTGATCGTCACATCAGCTCACAGATCAGCTCGGAGAATTCTGCCGGATCCTCGATCGGCATGCCCTCGAGCAGCAGTGCCTGATCGTACAGCAGTTTGGCGTACTTGGCAGTTTTCTCCGTCCCCTGACAGGCAGTGAGGCTGGCAAATACCGGATGTTCCGGATTCAGCTCCAGCACAAGTTTTGCCTGTACCTTCTTGTCCGTCGGCATGGAGTTCAGCACCTTCTCCATCTCGAGTGTCAGATCGCCCTCGCTCGTCAGGCAGACGGCATGGCTTTTCAGACGGCTCGACAGTACCACACGCTCTACCTTGCCGTTCAGTGCGGTCTTCATCTCATCGAGCAGGGACTTGTTCTCCTCCTGCTTCTCATTCAGTGCCTTCTTTTCCTCCTCGGTGTTCAGGTCGAGGTCATTGGCGGTGACGGATTTGAATTCCTTGTCCTTATAGGTCATCATCTGCTTGGCAGCAAATTCATCCACCGGTGCGGTGAAATACAGGATCTCATAGCCCTTTGCCAGCACGGCTTCCGCCTGCGGGAGTGCGGCGATGGCTTCCCGGGTGGCACCGGAGGCATAGTAGATGTCCTTCTGCGATTCGGGCATCGCTTCGACATATTCTGCCAGTGTGACGGGCTTTTCCCCACGGGAGGAATGGAACAGCAGCAGATCCTGAAGATCGTTCTTGTGCATGCCGTAGTCGCTGTAGACACCGTACTTGAGCTGTGTGCCGAATGCCTCGAAGAACTGCTCATACTTGTCACGGTCGCTCTTGATCATGCGCACCAGCTCGGAACGGATGGTCTTTTCAATGCTCTTGGCAATGAGCTGGAGCTGCCGGTCATGCTGTAACATCTCACGGGAGATGTTCAGGGACAGGTCTTCGGAATCCACCAGACCACGCACGAAGCTGTAGTAATCCGGCAGCAGATCACCGCATTTTTCCATGATCAGCACGCCGTTGGAATAGAGCTGCAAACCCTTTTCATATTCCCTCGTATAGTAATCAAAGGGTGCCTTGGAGGGGATGTAGAGCAGCGCATCATAGCTGACGGTACCCTCATTGTGGACATGCTTGTAGGTCATGGGCGGGAGGTAGTCCATGAACTTCTCCTGATAGAAGTTATGATAATCGTCATCCGTCAGCTCGGAACGGTTCTTGCGCCAGATCGGCACCATGCTGTTCAGGGTGTCGAGCGTGATCTCCTCCTCGTATTCGTCCTCGGTGCCCTCTTTCAGGTGACGGTGGGACACTTCCATCTGGATGGGGAAGCGGATGTAGTCGGAATACCGCTTGACAAGTCCCTGAATGCGGTAGGACTCGAGGAATTCGCTGTAGCCCTCGTCATCGGTATCCTCCATCAGCTCGAGGACGATGCGGGTGCCGTGGGAGTCCATCTCCGTCTCCTCGATGGTGTAGCCCTCCACGCCCTCAGACTGCCATTTGTATGCCTGTTCCGCACCAAAAGCCTTGCTATAGACCGTCACACGCTTTGCCACCATGAAGGCAGAATAGAAGCCGACACCGAACTGTCCGATGATCTGCTGGTCGTCTCCGAGCGTGTTGTCGCTCTTGAACTGGAGCGAACCGGAAGAAGCGATGGTGCCGAGGTTATGCTCCAGCTCCTCTGCGGTCATGCCAATGCCGTTGTCGCTCACCGTGATGGTGCGGGCATCCTTGTCCAGATCAATGTGGATGGCAAAATCTTCCTTGTTCATGCCGACGGTGTCATCCGTCAGGGAACGGAAGTACAGTTTGTCGATCGCATCGGAGGCGTTGGAGATCAGCTCCCGGAGAAAGATCTCCTTATGTGTATAGATCGAATGGATCATCATGTCGAGCAGCTTCTTGGATTCCGCCTGAAATGCCTTTGTTTCCATGTGAACACTCTCTTTCTCTCTCGAATTAGCACTCCCTTTCTTTGAGTGCTAATATTAAGTATAGCACATTTTTATAAAAATGCAATAGGGTTTACGGAAAATTCATAGAATGTTCATATTTTGTAGCATCCCTGCCGCTCCCCATGCGAAATTATGGAACGAAATGCAGCATCCTGCGGCAGCGGGTGCCGGGGTTTATAGAATATTCACATTTTTTGTGAAAAGTGCTGAAAAAATCGTCCTTAAATTCTACCAAATAGTGATAGATTTTTTTTGAAATGTATGGTATAATAGAATAGTAAATCCGGCTGCGGGTGGATTCTGTCCTGCGGAAATTCTCCCCCGGGAGAATACCTGCCGCTGTGAAAATTATGTTGGAGGTAAAGACCAATGAGCAAAAAGTACGTTTACCAGTTCACTGAAGGCAACGCAAACATGCGTGAGCTTCTCGGCGGTAAGGGCGCAAACCTTGCTGAGATGACATCCATCTTCGGTAAGGACAGAGTGCCGCAGGGCTTCACGATCACCACAGAAGCCTGCACACAGTATTACGAGGACGGCGGCATCAGCGATGAGATCATGGCTGAGATCGAGGCAAATATTGCCAAGATGGAGGAAGTCACCGGCAAGAAGTTCGGCGACACCGAAAATCCGCTGCTCGTTTCTGTCCGTTCCGGTGCAAGAGCATCCATGCCCGGCATGATGGATACCATCCTGAACCTTGGTCTGAATGAGGATGTTGTCGCTTCTATCGCACAGAAGTCCAATAACCCGAGATGGGCATGGGACTGCTACAGAAGATTTATCCAGATGTATTCCGATGTCGTTATGGAAGTCGGCAAGAAGTACTTTGAAGAGCTGATCGACAAGATGAAGGCTGACAGAGGCGTGACACAGGACGTTGAGCTGACCGCTGACGACCTCAAGGAGCTTGCTTCCCAGTTCAAGGCTGAGTACAAGGCAAAGATCGGCAACGATTTCCCGACAGATCCGAAGGAGCAGCTGATCGGTGCGATCAAGGCTGTTTTCCGCAGCTGGGACAACCCCCGTGCAAACGTATACAGACGTGACAACGATATCCCGTTCTCTTGGGGTACTGCTGTCAATGTACAGTCCATGGCATTCGGTAACATGGGTGACGACTGCGGTACTGGCGTTGCCTTTACCCGTGACCCCGCTACCGGCGAGAAGAAGCTGATGGGCGAGTTCCTCACCAATGCACAGGGCGAGGACGTTGTTGCCGGTGTACGTACACCGATGCCGATCGCACAGATGGCAGAGAAGTTCCCGGAGGCATTTGCTGACTTCCAGGAAGTCTGCGCTACGCTCGAAAAGCATTACAGAGACATGCAGGATATGGAGTTCACCGTAGAACACGGTCACCTGTACATGCTCCAGACCAGAAACGGCAAGAGAACTGCACAGGCTGCCCTGAAGATCGCCTGCGATCTCGTAGACGAGGGTATGAAGACCGAGCAGGAAGCTGTTGCCATGATCGATCCGAGAAACCTCGACACCCTGCTGCATCCGCAGTTCGATGCTGCAAAGCTGAAGGCTGCTACCCCCATCGGCAAGGGTCTGGGCGCATCTCCCGGTGCTGCTGCCGGTAAGATCGTATTCTCCGCAGATGATGCGGTAGAGTGGGCTGCCAAGGGCGAAAAGGTCGTTCTTGTCCGTCTTGAGACATCTCCTGAGGACATCACCGGCATGAAGTCCGCACAGGGCATCCTGACCGTCCGGGGCGGTATGACTTCCCACGCTGCCGTTGTTGCACGTGGTATGGGTACCTGCTGCGTATCCGGCTGCGGCGACATCAAGATGGATGAGGAAAACAAGAAGTTTGAGCTTGCCGGCAAGACCTTCCATGAGGGCGATGAGATCTCCATTGACGGTACCACCGGTAACATCTATGACGGCATCATCCCGACAGTTGATGCACAGATCGCTGGTGAGTTCGGCCGTATCATGGCATGGGCTGACAAGTACAGAACACTGAAGGTACGCACCAATGCCGACACACCTGCTGACGCCAAGAAGGCTCGTGAGCTGGGTGCTGAGGGTATCGGTCTCTGCCGTACCGAGCATATGTTCTTCGAGGAGAGCAGAATTGCTGCTTTCCGTGAGATGATCTGCTCTGACACAGTTGAGGAGCGTGAGGCTGCACTGGAGAAGATCCTGCCGATGCAGCAGGCTGACTTCGAGGCACTCTATGAGGCACTCGAGGGCAACCCGGTCACCATCCGTTTCCTGGATCCGCCGCTGCATGAGTTCGTACCCACAGAGGAGGAGGACATCAAGAAGCTGGCTGACGCACAGGGCAAGTCCGTGGAGACCATCAAGAACATCATTGCATCCCTGCATGAGTTCAACCCGATGATGGGTCACCGTGGCTGCCGTCTGGCAGTGACCTATCCGGAGATCGCAAAGATGCAGACAAGAGCTGTCATCCGTGCTGCGATCAACGTGAAGAAGGCACATCCGGACTGGG
This sequence comes from uncultured Clostridia bacterium, assembly GCA_947627945.1. Classification (GTDB taxonomy): domain Bacteria; phylum Bacillota; class Clostridia; order Oscillospirales; family Ruminococcaceae; genus UBA3855. The sequence goes on along the minus strand of CANQYC010000031.1, from coordinate 742 downwards.
ATCTCGTTCCTGAGATCATGATCCCGCTCGTTGGCGAAGTCAAGGAGCTGAAATATGTCAAGAAGTTTGTCGTAGAGACCGCAGATGCTGAGATCGCAGCAGCAGGTGCAGATCTGAAGTACGAAGTAGGTACGATGATCGAGATCCCGAGAGCTGCTCTGACTGCAGATGAGATCGCTAAGGAGGCAGAGTTCTTCTGCTTCGGTACAAACGACCTGACACAGATGACTTACGGCTTCTCCCGTGACGATGCCGGCAAGTTCCTGAATGCTTACTATGATGCCAAGATCTTTGAGAACGATCCGTTTGCAAAGCTCGACCAGACTGGTGTCGGCAAGCTGATGGAGATGGCTGTAAAGATGGGCAAGGCAGTTCGTCCGGATATGCATCTGGGCATCTGCGGCGAGCATGGCGGCGACCCGACATCTGTGGAGTTCTGCCACAAGATCGGTCTGTCCTATGTATCCTGCTCTCCGTTCCGTGTGCCGATCGCAAGACTGGCTGCGGCACAGGCTGCTATCAGCGAGGGCAAGTGATCGCAAAGCGAAATGGGCTATGTTTGATCGTAAATCTCTGCGGCGTTTGCCGCAGAGGTTTTTTATGCAGGGGGCTTCGCCCCCGGCAGGCTGCCGGCTCCGGGACGCACAAGGACTGTCAAGCTATTGTTTTGTTCCTGCCTGCGATGGTAGTTCGGGAAACGCCAGCCACCCTGCGGGGGCTGGCTATTGCCCCACCCCCAGCC
>CANQYC010000030.1 GCA_947627945.1 uncultured Clostridia bacterium | reverse complement strand
TTAACATAAAAAAGGATTTTAGCAAATTTCACAAAAACTATTGACTTTTGCGGCGGACTGTGGTATAATGTAGGAACAGAATGGATTTCTGATGCTTCTGTGCCATTTTTGGCATGGCTGCCCTGCTGCGGCAGCCGGAGCAATTAGGATCGGAGGGGACAGTATATGAACGAGGACAGAAAAAAGCGTCTTGATGCACTGTTCGAGTCCTTCCAAATCATCGCAGAGGGAAAGTACGTCTTTTTGTGCGATATTGCAGAAGATTACTCCCGCTGGTCGAAACGTGCGGTGGACTTTTTCGGTCTGCCGTCCAATTATATGCAAAACGCCGGAAATATCTGGGCGGAGCATGTCCATCCGGAGGATCGTGAGGGGTATCTGAAAAGCATTGACGACATCTTCCAGGGCAAGCAGAACGGACATGACATGCGCTACCGTGCGCTCGACAAGGACGGCAAGTACGTCGTCTGCACCTGCCGGGGCGTGGTGATCCGTGACAACGAGGGAAATCCGGAGTATTTCGGCGGTGCGATCCAGAACCATGACCAGCTCAGCTATATAGACAACATGACAGGACTGCCGAGCCTGTATGAATTCTTCGAGGATCTGCGTGCCATGTTCTCGAAGAAGAACAAAGGCACGATCCTGAAAGTCGGACTGAACACGTTCGCCAATATCAACGTGATCTACGGCTATACGTTCGGCAACAGTGTGCTGCGGGAGCTTGGCACCCTGCTCCGGAAAGAATTCAACAACTGCGGCGTGGTGTACCGGATGGATGGCACGAAGTTTGCCATTATTTCCCATACCCTGTCGGCAGAACAGCTCAAGACCATGTACAAGAGGATCCAGCTCAAAGTCTCGCACAGATTCACTGTGGAAGGCAGGAATGTGAGCCTTTCCATGAATGCGGGCATTGTGGTCGTGGATAATTTTGACATCAACTCCGAAGTGGTCTATAGCTGTCTTAAACATACATACTATGAATCCAAGAACCACAAGCTCGGCGAAGCGGTGATCTTTGAGGACACCCTGACGGATGACAACCGTCTGTATCTCGAAAAGCTCGATGTGATCCGCAGCAGCATTGCAAACAACTGTCAGGGGTTTTATCTCTGCTACCAGCCGATCATGGATGCCCATACCGAGGAGCTGAAAGGGATGGAGGCACTCATCCGCTGGCGGAGCGAGAGATATGGTACCGTCCCGCCGGTGCAGTTCATCTCCGTACTCGAACAGGATATTCTTTTCCCGGAGCTGGGCAGATGGATCCTGCGGCAGGCAATGCTCGACGGAAGGCGGCTGCTCGATAAGTATCCCCATTTTGTGATGAATGTCAATCTGTCCTATACACAGCTCGAACAGGCAAATTTCGTGTCTGAGGTCGTGCAGCTTCTGGCGGAGACGGGATTCCCGCCGGAGAATCTGTGTCTGGAGATCACGGAACGATGCAGGATCTTAGATCTGGAGCTGCTGAAAAGGATGCTCGGCATGTTCCGGGATCATGGCATCAAAGTCGCACTCGATGATTTCGGCACGGGTTTCTCTTCTCTGGGGATCCTCCGTGAGGTCACGGTGGACACGGTGAAGATCGACCGGGAGTATGTGAAAGATGTCGAGAACAGCAAATCTGACCAGAGTACGGTGCAGTTCATTGCCAATCTGGCGGATTCCTTCTCCGCAGCGGTCTGTGTCGAGGGCGTGGAAAGCGCAGAGATGCGGGATTGTCTGCGGCAATACCGGGTGAGCAGTTTGCAGGGATATTATTATTCCCGTCCCATCCCGATGGAGGATTTCCTGCGGAAATACTGCAGACCGGCAGAGGAAGAAGAATAACATAAAAGCAAGTATATCCCCCTGCGCCATGAGGCGCAGGGGGATGTTTTTATTGCTTTGTCAGCGCATCGCCCCGGCTGCATACGACCTCATAGCCCGCAGACTTCACACGCTGTTCGAGACAGTGCCGGCACTGCGCCGATTCGTCCCCGGTGCAGATCTTGTTGTCATAGAGCAGATACTTGTCCCGCACGCCGACCGGAGACAGATTCGGCATCACAACATTGGCACCGTGCTGAAGTCCCAGTTCCCTGCCCATCGGATGCAGGGTGCCCAGTGCCGTTGTCGCCGGCAGCAGCACCTTGGGAAAGAGCAGCCGCAGGATCGCCAGCAGCCGCAGCGTCAGTGTCAGTGATCCGTTCGGCTTGTCACGGAACGGCGTATCCTTGTGGGACAGAAAAGGTCCGATGCCGATCATATCCGGCTGGAGCGACTGTAAAAAGCGGATGTCTGCGATCAGGCAATCCGTTGTCTGGAAGGGACTGCCCACCATCAGCCCGGCACCCACCTGATAGCCGATCTCCTTGAGGTCGAAAAGACACCGCTGCCGGTTGGCACAGTCCATATCTGACGGATGCAGCATCGCATAATGTGCCGCATCTGCCGTTTCATGCCGGAGCAGATACCGCTCTGCACCTGCTTCAAAATAGGCAAGGTAGCTCTCGTGGGACTTCTCCCCGATGGACAGCGTGATGGCACAGTCCGGAAATTCTCTGTGGATCTGTGACACGACGCTGCAAATGCGCTCATCTGTCCAGTACGGATCCTCGCCGCCTTGCAGGACAAATGTCCGGAAACCGAGCGCATGCCCCTCCCGGCAGCAAGCGAGGATCTCCTCCTGTGTCAGCCGATAGCGGGAGGCGGCGGTGTTGCTGCGGCGGATCCCGCAGTACAGGCAATCATTTTTACAGTAATTGGTAAACTCGATCAGTCCCCGCAGATAGACTGCCTGTCCGTAGGTCTCCCGGCGCACGGCATCCGCAGCAGTGCGGAGCTTCTCATCATACTGATCCGTTTCGAGCAGTGTCCGGAACTGTGCATCGGTCAGATCCCGGTCACGGCGAAGTGCTTCAACCAGCATGCGTTTCGCCCTCCTCCAGAAGTGCCAGCACCTCCGGGAACAGGCTCAGGCTGCGACGCAGAATGCCATGGCAGTGGGCAATGGCTGTGCCATAGTTGGTGATGGGTACCTGCTGTTCACGGCAGATGCTCTGCCGGAACTGCACTTCACGGGGCGGCAGCATGCAGGCACCGCAGTGTACCACCAGTGCATAACCGGACAGATCACGGGGAAACTCCGTCCCGCTGCTCCAGCAGAATTCCGGTTCGCAGCCGGTGTACTTCCGGATCCATGCCGGGAGTTTGACGGTGCCAATGTCATTGCACTGTCTGTGGTGGGTGCAGCCCTCGGAGAGCAATACCCGGTCGCCGTCCCGGAGGGTATCCAGTGCCGCTGCCCCCCGCACGACCGTTTCCAGATCGCCCTTATACCGTGCGAACAGGATGGAAAAAGATGTCAGCGGCACTTCTTCCGGCACGATCGCAGAGACGCTGCCGAATGCCTGACTGTCGGTAATGACCATCCGGGGCGGTGCAGGGAGCTTTTTCAGCGTCATTGCCAGCTCAGAGTCCCGGCAGCAGATGGGAATGGCACCCTCCTCCAGTGCGGCACGGATGACCTGCTGCTGCGGAAGGATGAGTCTGCCCTTCGGGGCAGCTTCGTCGATCGGGATGACAAGCACAAGAATGTCTCCTGCACTGACAAGATCGGCGAGCAGGGGCTTGGGGTTGGTATCCGGGCGCACCTGCCGGGCGATCAGTTCCCGGAGTTCATTGATATTTTCCCCGGTGAGCGCACTGACACAGATCTCATGCACAGAATCCAATGTCCGCTCCCCGGTAAGATCAGATTTATTATAGACGATGAGATAGGGCAGCTTTCTGCTCCGGAATTCGGACAGCAGTTCTTCCTCCACGGGTGAGATCCCGGCGGTGCCGTCCACGACCAGAATGGCAATATCGGTCTTTGCAAGCACGGCACGGGTCTTTTCCACACGCAGTGACCCCAGCTCTCCCTCATCATCGATCCCGGCAGTGTCAACGATCATGACTGGTCCGAGCGGCAAAAGCTCCATCGCCTTGTACACGGGGTCGGTGGTGGTGCCTTTGACCTCGGAGACAACGGACAGTGCCTGACCAGTGACCGCATTGACAACGCTTGATTTTCCCGCATTGCGCCTGCCAAAAAACGCAATGTGGATCCTTTCTGATGACGGGGTGGTATTCAGACTCATGATCAGGACTCCTTTCAGATGGTGGTATGCCTCCAGTATAGCACATTTCCGTAAAAATGTCAATGGGTATGAAACCCGCTCTTGCCGCATATACTCTACAGAATCCCCTCAAATGGGGTAAACTGAAATGGGAGTGAGGTTATGCGCAGTCAGCCGAATGACAGAGCGGTTTTGCTCGGTACATACATTCTGGAGAACAAGACGACCGTCCGTGCGGCGGCAAAACAGTTCGGGATCTCAAAAAGTACTGTTCACAAGGATGTCAGTGAGCGTCTCCCACACATCCGTCCAGAGCTTGCGGAAGCTGTCCATGCCGTCCTGCTGCAGAACAAGCAGGAACGCCACATCCGGGGCGGCATGGCTACGAAACGGAAATATGCCCTGCTGGCAGAACATAAAAACAGAAACTGATCCTCTCCCCCGGAGCAGACTGCCGTGCTGCTCCGGGGATGAGATCACCCGGATACTGCGCTTTTTCCTGTGGATAACCCGAAGTCTTATATGGCAGCCACTCCCGGACAGATACCGATACTTTGCAGAAAAAGCCATGACAGCGTTCGACAGATTTTTTATGCAGGATATGGTATACTGATAGGGAAGCGTTTGAAGGGAGGAACACATTTTGCAGAATGCAAATTATGACATCGAACGTTTTTCCGAAAATGTACTGCTGTCTTTAGAGGCAGCCATGTGTCTTGCCGGTGAACTGGGACACACCTATGTCGGGACGGAGCATTATCTCATCGGTCTGCTCCGGCAGCAGCCGAACACCGCCGCAGAGCTGCTGGCACGCATCGGCATCGGGGAGGAACTGCTGCTGCGGCGTGTGATACAGACGGTCGGGCGTGGCAACCGCACCGAACCGGGCTATAGCAGCATGACCCCGGCACTGCACAGGGTATTTCATACGGCGCAGCTTCTCTGCCCCGATGCGCCGCAGATCGGTACGCAATGGATGCTGCTGGCAATGGTGCAGGATGAAAACTGCGCCGCCTCAGAGCTGCTCGAATGTATCGGTGCGGATCTGTCGCAGCTCTCCGAAAGCTGCACCGGAAAACTCCGGCAGACGGGCACATCCCCGTCCCCTCCCACAGCGCAGGAGATGCCGCAGCTGTTCCAGTACGGCAGGCTGATGCTGGCAGAGGAAAATGCCGACCCGCTCATCGGCAGGGAAAATGAGGTGCAGCGTGTCCTGCAGATCCTGTCCCGCCGCAGCAAGAACAATCCCTGCCTCATCGGAGAGCCCGGTGTCGGGAAAACTGCCATCGTACAGGGCGTGGCAGCACGGTTCGCAAGGGGTGAAGTGCCGCCGCAGCTCGAAGGCATGTTCCTCTTTTCACTGGATCTGGGGGCAATGCTCGCCGGCGCAAAATACCGGGGAGATTTTGAAGACCGCATCCGTGCCTGCACGGAGGAGGTCATCCGCAGCGGCAGGATCATCCTGTTCATTGACGAGCTGCATACCATTGTCGGAGCCGGTGCTGCCGAGGGTGCCATTGATGCTGCCAATCTGCTCAAACCGGTGCTGGCAAGGGGGGAACTGCGTGTGATCGGTGCCACGACACCGGGGGAATATGCCCGGACGATCGAGCGGGACGGTGCGCTGGCAAGGCGTTTTCAGTCTGTCGACATCCGGGAGCCGTCCGCAGAGGAAACACTGGGCATCCTGAAAGGACTGCGGCAGAACTATGAGCGATACCACGGACTGACACTACAGGATGACGTGCTGCACGCCTGCGTGGAGCTGTCGCAGAAGTATATCGGTGACAAGAGCTTTCCGGACAAGGCACTGGATCTGCTCGATGAGGCATGCGCCCGTGCGGCACTGCGCCGGGGCGAAGTGGATGCCCGTGACGTGGCAGCGGTCGCCTCCCTGCGGACAGGCATCCCCCTCGAACAGATGACCGCCGCCGAACAGGAGCGGCTATTACAACTGAAAACCGTACTCGAAGAACGCATCATCGGACAGCAGAAGGTCATTGCCCGGCTCTGTGATGCCGTGTGCCGGGCTGGCAGCGGTTTCCGGGACATCCGGCGTCCGGTAGGTTCCTTCCTGTTCCTCGGCTCTACGGGCGTGGGGAAGACCGCACTGGTCAAGGCACTCGCACAGGCACTGTACGGCGATGAAAAGTCCCTCCTCACAGTGGACATGTCAGAATATATGGAGGCACACGCCGTTTCCAAACTCATCGGCGCACCGCCCGGTTATGTCGGCTTTTCGGAGGAGACGAACTTCTGCGAACATCTCCGCCGTCATCCATGCAGTGTGGTGCTGTTTGACGAGATCGAAAAGGCACATCCGGATGTACTGCATCTGCTGCTGCAGATCCTTGAGGACGGCGTGGTCACGGACAGCATCGGGCGGAAGATCAGTCTGCGCAGCTGTCTGATCTTCCTGACATCCAACATCGGGATGCACGAAACGGGCGGACATGTCGGTTTCGGGGAACAGACAGCCGGAACGCAGGCAAAGGCACTCGACACCCTGCGGCACCAGCTCCCGCCGGAACTTCTGGGGCGGATGGATGAGATCTTTGTCTTTGAACCGCTGGGCAGACCGCAGCTGGAAAAGATTGTCCGCCGGGAGCTGGATCAGCTTGCCTCCCGTGCTGCCGGGATGGGGGTAACGCTGCAATATGACAGCAGAGCCGTACAGGCAGCGGCGGAGCATCCGGAGACAAAGCGTTATGGTGCCCGTCCGATCCGGCGGTATCTGATGCAGCATGCGGAAAGCGCACTGTCGAAACTCTGGCTCTGCGGCACGCTCCGTGCCGGGGACACCGTCATGCTGACCGCCGGGGAGAACGGACTGGAGCTGAAAGTCGGCGTACTGGCAGCGGGATAGGACAGACTCCAAAAACAGATCTCCGTATTTTTTCAAAATACCTCTTGCATTTTCGGCAAAGATATGCTATACTATGGGTAAAGGGGGTCTTTCTATGTTCCATGTTACTGTCAGGGGCGGCGAGCTGTCCCAAGAAGAAATCGATGCCTATATCTTTTACACCAAAAAGAAATATGGCACCATCCTGCCCGAGGAGCTTGAAATGATCCTCGAGGTGGACGGAGATTATGTCAATATCCTGTATGATCCGCCATTTCGGTATCAGGTATTCCGGGGAACGGATTATCTGGTGAACGATGCCGAAAAGCTCAATGATTCCAAACTGGCGGAACTGCACGACAAAGTACCCAATTCTGTCGAATGACAACGATCCCTGAGACCTGCGGTCTCAGGGATATTTCTTTCCCCCTGTCACAGAAAAATGCCGCTTTTTGCAAAGCGGCATTTTCCGGCACAGGGATCACCTGTGGAAAAGAGAGGTATGTTGTTATCCTTTGGGATGTTCCTTGATGTGTGCCATGCCGAAGAAAATGCCGCAGACACCGCCAAGGATATGTGTAAGATGAGAGACATTGTCCGTCGTTGTGAAGCCGGTCAGGATCTCCTGCCCGATGTAGATCGCCACGACCAGCACCAGTGTCAGCGGAATGCTGCCACTTTTCACCGAAGTGCAGGAGCAGAGGATGATAAAGAGGAAAGCGATGCCGCTTGCGCCCAGCATCCCGTTCGTCGTGAAGATCACATTGGCAGCACCGCCGACCACAGCCGTGACAGCCATCATCATCATGAGCTGCTTGGAACCGTACTTTTCTTCGAGCATGGGTCCTGTGAGCGTGATGATCGTGAAGTTATTCACAAAGTGTGTGATGTCCTCATGTCCGAAAATATAGGTGAACATCCGGATCCACATCATGGGATCGCTGATCCGGGAACGCCGGCAGACGAACAGGGCGGCTGTCGAGGCACCGGAAGTGGCATAGCCGAACATCAGCACCACAAATGCCAGTACCGTGAACCAGATGACCACCGGCGAATTGAGTTCAAGCTTGGGGAGCTTCATGTGCCTCAGATCTTGGAGTAGCCAAAGCTGTTGACGATGGCATCTACCTTGACACCGCTGGCGCAAAGCTCACACTCTGCGGGGAGCATGGTCTTGTACTCCGGCAGATCCTCACGGGTAAAGACGCAGTCGATCTTGATGCCGTTGTACTCGGAAATGGCACTGAAGATCGCTGCCACCCCAGCGAGCTTGCCGGAATAGTACTGGAGACATTCCACACAGCGGTTGATGGATTTTCCGGTGGAAATGGAGGACATCAGGAGCAGGATCTCCTTGTTGTAGATGTTCTTCTGGAGATTGTCACGGAAGATCATCTGATTGTTCATATTGGTCTCCGGCGTGATGACAGCAATGTCATTGCCGCCGTTCATGCCGCCGCCGTGCTGACAGAGGTCACGGGCGAGGAAGGCACCGACCATCTCCGTCCCCTCAAAGCAGAGGATGGTGTCGATGTGCTTGGAATGGGCATAGACCTTTGCCAGCTCACGGGCAGTTTCACGGGCAGCCCGGTACTGGGTCTTGGTCGTGGTCATGTCCACAAAATAGTTGACATGGGAATGGTTGGTGGCAAAATGTCCCGGGATCAGTCCGAGCTTGACGTTCTTGTTATTCTTGAAAATAATATCTATCTGTCTATTTTCCATATCAAAGTTCCTTTCTTGCTTGTCCGTACCGGACAGGGGGCTTCTTCTATTATACCAAATCAGAAAAGATTTGTCAATAACATTTTGGAAACAAACGGCGCAATTTTCATCGCATCCCGCAGCTCTATTCCGGGATGGCGTACAGGTTCGTCTCCCATGCGGGAATGTAGAGCCGATGGCGGATGTAGAGCTGATAGCCGGGGTTCAGACGCTTCACCAGCAGCGGCAGCTCAAACATATCCTCATTTCTGTGATAGATCGCCACCGACAGCTTCGGCGCATAGTGGTGGATGGTCGTTGCGGCACCCCAGAGTGCCTCACGCTCAAAGCCCTCTACATCCATCTTGAGCAGTGTCGCCGGTGCCCCGGCAAGCAGAGAATCCACACTGCGGGCGGGCATCATCTCCCCGTTGGCAGACAGCACGGACTGCCGTCCGGAACGGGAGCTGAAAGGCAGCTCCGTATCGAGACACCATGCGGCGCACTGGAACAGGCTGACCTGCATCATCTCATTCCCCTCGACATAGGCGACCAGCTTTTTGAAATTTTTCTTATCCGGCTCCACGGCATGGATGGTATTGTATTTCTGATGCGTGTAATACAGCAGCTCCCGGATGGTATCGCCGTTATAGGCACCAAGATCCACATAGTTCTCATTCCGGGACGGACGCAGGATCTGCCGGTAGATCTCATCCGGTTCGGAGGTGATGGCATCGAGATACCGCAGATCACCGCTGATCTTGAACTGGATGATGTTCAGGTAGACACGGCGGGAGGCATCGTCTGCCAGACTGTGGTAGACCTCGTTGAGTGCCGGGAGGTGTTTCATGCAGTAGTCGTAGTCGAACAAGCCGCCGCCAATGACCGGAACATCCGGCACATACAGGGTATGCCGCCGTGCCAGACTGTGGATATAGTCCACAAGCTGCGGATACCCTGCGGCAAACCCAAGAACAATGACAAAATCGTCCACTGTCTCCTCGATCTCGGCAAGCCGGTGGACACGGTAGCCGGCAAAGGAATGTCCTCTGACAAATTCATCACTGGCAAAAATTCCGGCGACCGGGATGCCGTAGTGTGAAAACACAGACATGATCTTTGCCGCCCCGTCTCCCATGCCGTAGAGAAAAATAGGGCGTTTTTCTGCACGCAGCCGTTCCCAGCAGGATCTTCGTTCGGTGATCAGACTTTCCAGTCCTGCCCCCCTCGGGGGGTATGCAGTGACATTCATACGGCAGTTTCCTTTCTGTCATCAGGTATCGAGATCGGGATCGTCAAAATCAGGCACATGCCCCTCATGCGGCATGCCGATGAGATCCCGTCCACGGATGCTGTAGCGGTCACGCTGCTCGGTGATGTATTTATCCAGCAGGTTCATGACCTCCCGGGGCTTCTTGACGCCCTTGAGATCCTTCTCCGGCGTATCGGTATCACGGCTGCAGATGTGGATGGTGCCGCAGCCGAAAATGCGCTCAAAAAAGCCCAGCCGCAGACGCTTGTCCGTGATCTTGTACAGATCGATCTCATCTTCATCAATGTTCAGCAGACCATAGCGGCAGATGAGCTTGGTCTCTGTGAGGTAATATCTTGTGAAAGACAGCGGCAGCCCGAACAGGGTGCGCTTCTTGTCCGTCCAGACATGCGGGATATCGTTTTTCATGATCATGACTCCTATCTGGGCAATCGCCCGATGTATTTTGACCGGCTGCATACAGCCGGGATCTATGTGTCCTGCGGATCGGCTCCGAACAGGATCTCTGTCACACCGGCACCCATCCTTGCATGATGCTCTGTGCCGTGCAATGTCACCGTAAAGCTTCTGTCGGTCGGGGTGGCAGTGACACGCACCACACCGCCCTCACGGACAGCACGGATGGTCACGAGCGGCTCTGCCCCGTGGTCATAGACTGTCGTCTCCGCAGAGCTGCCGTCACCCAGTGCATAAATGACCGCCTCCGCATCCTGTAAATAGTCGTAGACCACATCCTGCCGGAAATCGCCGTAGACAAGGATGGCATTCTCCCGTGCCAGCAGCGGCATCTCCAGAAAGCTGCATTTTCTGCGGTAAAACCGCCCGCCTGTAAACTGTTCCCCGGTGAGGATGTCTGTCCAGATGCCCGCCGGCAGGTAGACATCCGCCGTGCCCTCGGCATTCATGACCGGCGCACACAGCAGGGCATCGCCCAGCATATACTGCCGGTCAAGATATGGCACTGCCGGGTCGTCCGCATAGGACAGCACCATGGCACGCATCATGGGGATGCCTGTCCGGGCGGTATGCACTGCCTGCGCAAACAGGTAGGGCATCAGCCTGCCTTTGAGCTTTGTGAAGAACCGCAGCACAGCACAGGCATTTTCCGGATCCTCCGGCGTATCCTCCTCATATGCCCATGGCACCCGGTACGAGGTGGAACCATGCAGACGGCTGTGGCTCGACAGCAGTCCGAAAGCGCACCAGCGTTTGTAGACATCGGGGGATGCGGTCTGTTCAAACCCGCCGATATCATGGCTGAAAAAGCCGAAGCCCGATGCACACAGGGAAAGTCCGCCCCGCAGCGTCTCTGCCATAGAGGTGAACTCTGCGGAACAGTCGCCGCCCCAATGTACCGGAAACCGCTGGCATCCGGCAGAGGCACTGCGTGCAAAGAGGCATGCCTTTCCTTTTCCATACACTTCCTCCAACACCTGAAAGACGGTCTGGTGATACAGATAGGCATAGTAATTGTGCATGCCGATCGGATCGGAGCCGTCATGATACCGCACATTCCACGGGATCCGTTCGCCGAAATCGGTCTTGATCGCATCCACGCCCATACGGCAAAGTTTTTTCAGATACGATGCATACCAGTCACGGGCAGCGGGGTCAGTCAGATCAATGATCGCCATGCCGGGCTGCCAGAGGTCGCTCTGGAAAATGTTCCCATCCGGGTCATGCAGGAAGTAGCCATTCGCAGCACCCTCCTCAAACAGGCGGGAGCGTTGGGAAACATAGGGATTGATCCAGACGCACACATGCAGTCCCCTTGCATGCAGCCGCCGCAGCATCGCCTCCGGTTCCGGGAAAGCCTCCGGATCCCATGTGAAATTCACCCATTCAAACCCCTTCATCCAGAAGCAGTCAAAATGGAAATATTGCAGCGGAATGTCCCTGTCCCGCATCCCGTCGATCATGGAGGTGACGGTCTTTTCGTCGTAATCCGTTGTGAACGAAGTCGAGAGCCACAGTCCGAACGTCTCCGCCGGCGGAAGGGCAGGCTTTCCGGTGAGATCCGTATACCGTTCAAGCACCTTCTCCGGCTGATCACCGGCAAACAGATAGTATTCGAGTTCCTCACCGGGCAAGGTGAAAGACACCTTCGACACCGTATCCGAAGCCACTTCATAGGAAACATTTCCGGTGCTGTGGACGTAGATGCCATAGCTGCGGGAGGAGAGGTAAAAGGGGACGCATTTATAGCTCTGTTCCGAGCAGGTGCCGCCGTCGGCATTCCATGTCTCCACGCTCTGCCCATTCTTGACGAAAGGCGTGAACCGTTCCCCGAAGCCATAGATGCACTCGCCGTTTTCCAGTGAGAGCTGCTCCCTGATGTAGCCCGTCCGGGGATCGGCAGGCAGATTGAAAGGCTGGTCATCCGCCTGCACGGCAAGGCGTGCTGCTGCGTGGAAGTGATCTTCCACGATATAGGACATTCCCCGGCTGCCGCTGCCGGTGAGATGTTTCCCGCCATAGGCAAACGTCACGCCCCAGTCAAAGCCCTTGCGGATGCAGACAGAGGTCTTTCCGGCGGTCATGGTGATGCGTCCGGCGTCCTCGGTAATGACGGCATCGCAGCCCCGCATCGGCTCAAGGGGGATCTTCGGCTCACGGCGCAGCGTCCCCTTATGATGAACGATCTGCACCCGGATCACATCCTCTGCGACAGCAGTATAGGTGATCTCCAGTGTGACGCCGCCGAGGGTCATGGCACGGTTGTAAATGGGGGTCGTTGTGGCAAAGACCGTGATGGCATTGTCTGTATGGGTGATCTCATACGCCATCGCCGCATAGTGGATCTGATAGCCCTTTTTGTGGAGCCATAGACCGTCAGAAAATTTCATGGTCACTTCCTCCAAAGATCCTCACGGTCTGCGGTCTCCCGGACCGCTGTCCGCCGTTATCTTTATTGTAGCATATTTGTAATCAATTGTCAATTGTTTTTCGGTGCTTTCTTCACATCACTGCCTCCCGCAGCCTGTCGAGCGATGCCTCTTTGCCGAACACCTCCATCAGCTCTGTGGCACCGCCGGGCGTGACCGCAAGCCTTGCCACGGCAATGCGCACTGCCCACATCACCGCACCCGCCTTATAGCCATTGTCCGCCGCAAACTGTTTCAGCAGGGCAAAGAGCGTGTCATTGTCCCAGCTTTCCGCATTCTCCAGCAGCGGCAGGCAGCCGGAGAGGATCTCCCGGCAGAGTTCCGGGGTGGTCTTGTTCTTCTTGTTGGTGAACAGACTCTCGTCCAGCGGCATGCGCTGCACGGCAAATGCCGCACGTGCGGGGATCTCCCCAAATGTCGCAATCCTTGTGCGCAACAGTTCTGCTAATTTCCGGATGTCCGTCTCCGGCGGGCAGATCTCCCGCAGGACGGGCAGTGCCTTTTCCATATAGGCATCCACGGGCATTTTCTTGATGTATTCCCCGTTGAACCAGTTGAGCTTTTCATAGTCGAACACTGCCGGAGACTTGCTCAGTCCTTCCATGGAAAAGAGCTTTTTCAGCTCGTCCATCGTGAAAAATTCCTCCGTGGTGTCCTTGGGGCTCCAGCCGAGCAGGGCAATATAGTTCACAATGGCTTCCGGCAGAAAGCCCTGCTGCACCAGATCCTGAAAGCTGACGGCACCGTGCCGCTTCGAGAGCTTGGAGACATTGCCGTCCGCATCCTTGCCCATCAGCAGCGGCAGATGCACATATTCCGGGCGTTCCCAGCCGAATGCATCATAGAGCAGGCAGTATTTCGGCGTGGAGGTCAGGTACTCGTTGCCCCGTACCACATGGGTCACGCCCATCAGGTGATCATCCACCACATGGCAGAAATTGTACGTCGGGAAACCATCCGCCTTGATCAGGATCTGGTCACGCAGCTCGGCATTTTCGATGCTGACTTCCCCATAGACATGGTCAACGTAGGAAGTCACGCCCGTCTGCGGCATCTTCTGGCGGATCACATAGGACACGCCCGCCGCCAGTTTTTCGCTGACTTCCTCCGGGGGAAGTTCCCGGCAGTGTCCGTCATAACCGCCGATGCCCTTTTCATTTTTCAGGGACTCCAGCCGTTCCGGGGTGCAGAAGCAGTAGTAGGCATGTCCGTCACGGATGAGCTGCTCGGCATAGTCCCGGTAAATGGGCAGCCGCTGGCTCTGGATGTACGGTCCGTGTCCGCCGTCCCTGTCCGGTCCCTCGTCATAGTCGATGCCGGTCATGCGCAGCGTTTCGAGGATGACCTCGGTCGCCCCCTCCACAAGGCGCACCTGATCGGTGTCCTCGATGCGGAGGATACACTTTCCCCCCTGCGACTTTGCAAGCAAATAAGAATACAGTGCCGTCCGGAGATTGCCGATGTGCATGAAGCCAGTCGGAGACGGCGCAAAACGGGTAATGATCTGATCCATCTGATACGATCCTTTCTGAAACTTTTCCTTGATGCAGCTTTTCACAGCATTGTTATTAAAATCATACCATAAAAAGGGGCAGATGTCAAGCAAAACAGACCAAAAACCCGGAGAGCATGCCGGGGCGGGCATCAGGCTCCTCCCAGTCCCGGCGGTGTCTGTCTGTGTAAAATGGCGGATTTGCGGCTCAAATCCGACGGAAAACTGTAAAAACCCCCAAAATATTAAGCTTTTCTTAAAAATTGCTTGACAAATTCCTGCATATGTGTTAGAATGGTGATAATGTGTGATGTAAAAATGAATCCTATTCCACGCCACTGTCACACAGATCATGCATAGCCGCCGGGCTGTGTGACATTTTTATGAAAGTGAGTGAATTTTACATGGAAGAGAATAAACCTGCTGGTCTTGCGATCGCATCTATGGTACTGGGTATCGTTTCTGTTCTCTGCTGCTGCTTTCCGTTCCCTGGAATCATTGGTCTGATCTTAGGTATCGTTGCCTTGGTGAAAGTCAACGAAGGCACTGGTGGTGGCAAGGGCATGGCGATCGCAGGCGTTGTCCTCAACAGTATCTCCACCCTCTACGCCATCTTCTTTATAATTAATTTTATTATCACGGGAATGATTCCTACTGACGCATTTGAGAGTATGGTTGACGACATGATGCTTCTCCCCACGCTGTTCATCAAGTAAATGACAAAGAAAAGGCGTCTGGCAGGATTCTTCAGCGTATTACTGCCGCTGCTCGGTGCAGCGGCAGTGCTGATGAAGCCTGCCATTGTGCAATTCACGGCAAGCGGGTTCTATCCGGACTGCATGTGGAGACGGACAACGGGGCTGCTCTGCCCCGGCTGCGGCAACACCCGGGCGGTGCTGGCGATCCTGCACGGGGATCTGCTGACCTCGCTGAGGTACAATCCCTCGATACTGATCCTGTGCGTCGTCCTGCTCGGCTTCTACGGCGAGCTGGTCAGCACGGCATGCGGCAGACATGTGAAGATCGTACCACGCAGCTATGTGCTTCTGTACGGTGTACTGGGACTGCTTGCGGTATACTGGATCCTGCGGAATATCTTCCCATGGATGACATTGGCGACCTGAAAGACCTCCTCCGGCGGACCGGGGGAGGTCTTTTGACATCAGAGGGTTTGCGGCTTACTCCGCATCGGGCATCATGAGCTTGACCATGACTGCCTTCTGGGCGTGGAGACGGTTCTCCGCCTCATCGAAGATCTCCGAAGCGTGCGCTTCAAATACCTTTTCGGTGATCTCCTCGCCCCGGTGTGCCGGCAGGCAATGCATCACCATCGCATCCGTATGTGCGGCTGCCATGATGTCATCATTGATCTGGTAGCCTTGGAAAGCGATCCGGCGTTTCTCGATCTCTGCCTCCATGCCCATGGACGACCAGACATCCGTGATAAGCACGTCCGCATCTGCCGCTGCCTCGATGGGCTTGTTGGTGATGGAGAAATTCCCGTCATTCTTCGCAAACGCCATCACTTCCGGATCCGGCTGATAGTCGTCCGGACAGGCGGCAGCGACCTGCATGCCGACTTTCAGACCGCCGACGATGAGAGAATTCGCCATGTTGTTGCCGTCACCGATGTAGCACATTTTCAGTCCCTCAAACGTATCCTTCTTTTCCCGGATCGTGAGCAGGTCGGCAAGCACCTGACACGGATGGCAGAAATCCGTCAGACCGTTGATGACCGGGATGCTGCCGTAGGCGGCAAGATCCTCCACCTCTTTCTGGGCGAACGTGCGGATCATGATGCCGTCCAGATAGCGGGACAGTACCCTTGCGGTGTCCTGCACCGGCTCGCCCCTGCCGATCTGAAGATCATTGGCAGAGAGGAACAGCGGATAGCCGCCAAGCTGGTACATGCCCGTCTCAAAGGAGACACGGGTACGTGTGGATGCCTTCTGGAAGATCATGCCAAGCGTCTTGCCCTCTAAGATCGGGTGCGGGATATTATGATGGGTCTGGTATTTCAGTTTGTCAGCCAGATCAAGGATGTCCAGGATCTCCTGACGGTCAAGGTCGAGAAGTTTCAGTAAATGCTTCATGTCGAAGTCCTCCTTGTTACTTGTTGGTGCCGTTAAAGCACTTGTCCGCAGCCACTGCGAACAGCGGGATATAGTCATCGTAGAAACGGTCGTCCACTGTCAGCCGGTATTTGGGTTCATTGTTCGGCTGGATCTCCGTCACCAGCTCTCCGGCAAGCTCCCCCTGACAGCGGAGCTGGAGGTGTTTGTACTCCCTGCCTTTCAGCTCATAGGAGAGCGTTTCCCCCTCGAAAAGCACACACGGATCCACGAACAGGGAACGGCATTTTACCCGCATGAACAGGGCATCGTTGAAAATGATCTGGAACGAGGGACGTTTGCCTGCCTCTGTGCGGATCATGGTGTACAGCTCATAGCCGCTGGCATCGTGGAGCGTGGTGATGGGATTGCCGACCAGCTTGCGCTTTTTGGTGACAGAATAGATCTTCCTGTCTTTGGTATCGGTAATGCTGTATTTTCCACCGCCGGTGGGGATCACGATCAGTTCCATACTCATCCCTCCAAAACATTACACAGTATCGAAATGCCGAAATCCAGCTCTGCTTGTGTCAGCGTCAGCGGCGGCAGCAGCCGGACACGATCTTTTGCCGTCAGCACGAGCAGCCCCTTTTCCAGACAGGCATTCAGCACATCTGCGGCTGTCTTTGTCCGCAGGGAGATGCCCAGCATCATGCCCAGACCGGACACCCCGGCGACCTCTTTCAGCGATCCGAGACGCTCCCGGAGGTATCTCCCCTTTTCTGAGATGCTCTCGAGCATCCCGGGTGCCTCAAGGGCTTCAAGCACCTTGACCGCACCGGCACAGACGACCGGATTGCCCCCGAACGTGGAGCCGTGTGTCCCCTTGGTCAGCACATCGGCACATTTCTCATTGGCAAGGCAGACACCGATGGGAAGTCCCCCGCCGAGTCCCTTTGCGGCAGTGGTGACATCCGCACGGGTATGGTAATGCTCCCCGGCAAAGAGTTTCCCCGTCCTGCCGATGCCGGTCTGCACTTCATCGGCGATCATCAGCATGTCATAGGTATCGCAGAGCCGCCGCACCTCATCGACAAATGCCTGTTCCAGCGGCATGACGCCGCCCTCTCCCTGCACATATTCCAGCATGATAGCACAGACACTCGAATCCACCTTGTCATGCAGGTCGTCAATGTCATTCGCTTTCACATAGCGGAAGCCCTCCGGGAAAGGAAAGAAATAATTGTGGAACACCTCCTGCCCGGTCGCCGCCAGTGTGGTGAGCGTCCTGCCGTGGAAGGAATTGACAAGGGTGATGATCGTATTGCGCCCCTGTCCGTATTTGTCGAAGCTGTACTTCCGGGCAAGCTTGATGGCACATTCGTTTGCCTCTGCACCGCTGTTGCCGAAAAACAGCTTTTTGTAGCCGGACATGGCACACAGCTTCTCCGCCAGCTCTGCCTGCGGGGCATGGTAGTACAGATTGGAAGTATGCTGGAGCTTCCGCACCTGCGTACACACCGCCTCTGTCCATGCCGCATTGCCGCAGCCGAGCGAATTGACCCCGATGCCGCTGGTAAAGTCGATCCACGTCCTGCCGTCTGCGTCCCGGAATACTGCGCCGCTGCCCTCGTCTATGACGATGGGATTGCGTCCGTAAGTGGACATAATATGTGCATCCGTCTGTTCCATGGTGTTCATTGTGCATCAACTCCTTTTATTTTGATCCATTCAGAAAAACTGTACCCATAACACCCCATAGGCGATGAGCGTCCCGATGCCGGCGGTCAGCAGAAGATACCGCCGCAGCGGCACGCCCCCGCAGACACGGAACATATCCGGCTGCTTCGCATCATAGCAGATCTTCACACGTTCCCCACGGTGAAAGCGGTACTGCCATTCCGGCACGAACCGCCGGGCGGTCGCTGTGATCTCGCCCTGCGGTGTGGAAAAGCGCACCACCGGCGCAAGGGCATCCGTCTTGGCATGCTGCTGCCAGACCGTCTGTGATGCCTGTCCCACGATCTCCCCCTCCGTATAGACGGGATGACGGATGGGATCCCTGCCGGGCAAAAACGCCGCTGCGATGCAGAGCAGACCCACTGCCACCGGCAGCAGCTCCCAGAACAGCAGCATCACCGGAATTGCGTTCCGATGCCCTCATTCGAGAGGATCTCGATGAGGATGGAATGCGGCACCCTGCCGTCAATGATGACGGTTTTTTTCACGCCTCGCCGCACTGCCTCCACGCAGCAGTCGATCTTCGGGATCATGCCGCCGGAAATGATGCCCCGCCGCTTCATGAACGGCACTTCGCTGACATTGACCTGCGAGATCAGCGTGGACGGATCGTCCTTGTCACGCAGCAGACCCGCAATATCCGTGAGCAGTATCAGGTTTTCCGCCTTCAGCTCGGCTGCGATGCGTGCGGCAGCAGTATCGGCATTGACATTATATGCCTGCCCCTTCTCATCGCATGCAATGGTGGCAATGACGGGGATCACGCCATTGTTCAGCGCATCGGAAATGGGCTTCGCATTGACATGGGTAATGCTGCCGACAAATCCCAGATCTTCCCCGTTCGGTCCATATGTGCGCTCTGCCTGTAACATCTGCTCATCGAGACCGCACAGCCCGATGGCTTTGCCGTGGTACTGTCCGAGCAAAGAGACCAGCTCCTTGTTGACCTTGCCGGCAAGCACCATTTTCACCACGTCAATGGTCGCCTCGTCCGTATAGCGCAGCCCGCCGATGAAGCGGCTCTCGATGCCGAGCTTCCCGAGCATGTCATTGATCTCCGGACCGCCGCCGTGGACAAGCACGACCTTGACACCGACGAGGGTCAGCAGGACAATGTCGCTCATGACCGCCTGTTTGAGCGTCTCATTGGTCATGGCGTTGCCGCCGTACTTGACGACAACGATCTTGTTGTTGTACTTCTGGATATAGGGCAGGGCATCGTTCAGCACACGTGCCCTGACTTCATTGGAAATATTCTGCATGGACTGCCTCCTTATACTGATCCCCCAAATTCAGGGAACGCCTGACGGCTTTGTCTGTCTGGATCAGATGGATCCCGTCAGCTCCGGTAATCGCCGTTGATGCGGACATAGTCATAGGTCAGATCACAGCCCCAGACAACGGCATTGCCGCCGCCCATGCCAAGGGAGAGGTGTACGAGCAATTCCTCCTCGCCGAGGATCGCCTTTGCCTTTTCTTCGGAGAAGTCCAGCACCAGCCCCTGCCGGCACATGGGGAGCGTTCCCTTTGCCGAGCTGATGGTCACATCCACTTTTGACGGATCCACATCCACCGGCGCATAGCCGATGGCGCACAGCACTCTGCCGACATTGGCATCTTCGCCGAAGATCATCGTCTTGAACAGGCTGGAGGTGATCACGGATTTCCCCACGATCTCCGCTGTCCGGTCATCGGCTGCGCCCTCACAGAGGCATTCGATGAGCTTCGTCGCACCCTCGCCATCTCTTGCCATCATGCGGGCAAGGTTCATCAGCACGGCATACAGGGCATCCCGGAAATTCTCATAGTCCTCGTTTTCCTTTGTGATCTCCCGGTTGCCCGCCTCCCCGTTCGCAAGGATGCAGACCATGTCATTCGTAGAAGTATCGCCGTCCACGCTCACACGGTTGAGCGTAAGCCCCACGATCTCCCGCAGCGCACCCTGTAACAGTGAGGACTCGATGGCGCAGTCCGTTGTCAGGAATGTCAGTGTCGTCGCCATATTCGGGTGGATCATGCCGCTGCCCTTGAGCATGCCGCCGAGGGTACAGGTCACGCCGCCGGCATGGAACTGCACTGCCACTTCCTTGATGTGGGTATCCGTGGTCATGATCGCCTCCACGGCTGCGGCATTTCCCTCATGGCTCAGCCCCTTTGCCAGCTCCGGCACGGCTGCGGCGATCGGTTCGATGGGCAGGCTCTGCCCGATCACACCAGTCGAAGCGACGAGGATGTCCTCCGGTCTCAGGCTGAGTGCCTGTGCTGCCAGTTCACACATCTTCTCCGCCTTCTCCTGTCCGTCCGCAACACAGGCATTGGCATTGACGGAGTTGACGATGACGGCTCGTGCAGACCCGTCCCGCAGATGCTTTCTTGTCACCTGAAGCGGTGCCGCCTGCATTTTGTTTGTGGTGTACATTGCCGCTGCGGCACAGGGCTTTTCGGAAAAGATCATTGCCAGATCCCTCTTCTGTCCGGACTGCGGCGGCAGACTGGTCTGCGTTGTGGTATCCGGATCTGCGGTCAGTGCCTTGTGCGCCAGCCCGCAGTGGATGCCATTTGCCAGAAAGCCCTTTGCGGCGCAGACGCCGCCCTCCACGAATGTCACGCCCTTGCATTCCTTCAACTGCATTACGATCCACTCCTTTTCATACTGATCCCGATCAAAGTCCCGTTGCCTCGTCCAGTCCCATCATGAGGTTCAGACACTGGACTGCCGCACCGGAGGCACCCTTGCCAAGGTTGTCCAGCCGTGCGCAGAGCAGTATCTGTGCATCATTGCCGAACGTGAAAATTTCCAGCTTGTTCTGCCCGCTCAGGGCATTGGATGCCAAAAAGAACGCTTTCTGCTCCTCCTCCGGCAAGATCGGATGCACGGTGATGAGCTTCGCACCCTCGTAATGTGCCCGCAGCGTCTCATTGATCTGGTCAGCCGTGATCTTCCCGTCGAGCATTCTTGTCTGTAACGGCACAGAAACGACCATACCGCTGTAATAATCACAGATGATGGGGTTGAACATCGGCGGATAGGTCAGCCCGGCAAAATGCTGCATCTCCGGCAGATGCTTGTGC
>CANQYC010000029.1 GCA_947627945.1 uncultured Clostridia bacterium | reverse complement strand
TAACTACAAGTACTGCCAGAATGTCCGGGATGGTGCCGCCGTTACCAAGGGCGACCGCCTGACGGAGGGCAATGTCTACCCGGCACGCATTCTCGAAGTGCTGGATACTTCTGCGGTACAGGATTATATTATCATCGAAGTGCAGAAAGTGTACCGTTTGCAGGGTGTTGACATCAACGACAAGCACATCGAGGTCATTGTCCGCCAGATGCTCCGCAAAGTCAAGGTGGAGGATGTGGGCAGCAGTCATGATCTGCCGGGCGTGGAATACCTGCTCCCCGGCATGCTGATCGACCGCAAGCATATCGACGAGATCAATGCCCAGATACAGGCACATATCGATGCCGGTGAGGATATGACGCTCGTGACGACCTCTCCGGTGCTTCAGGGCATCACCAAGGCGGCATCAAGCTCGGATTCCTTCCTCTCGGCTGCGTCCTTCCAGGAGACGACCAAGGCTCTCACAGACGCCGCCATCCGTGGCAAGATCGACGAGCTGCAGGGCTTGAAGGAGAATGTTATCATCGGCAAACTCATTCCTGCCGGCACGGGCATGGACATCTACAACAATGTTCAGGTGGTCAGAACTGTCAAGAGCGAGACTGCCGCCGTGCATGAGCATACACCGCTGAATATTTTGGTATAAACACATTCCCGGCGGAGGGCATCCTCCGCCGGGCTTTTTTTCATGTTTCCTGCATAGGATCATAGAGGGGGAGCAAAAATCACGATGTATCTGCGTCAGCCGCTTTTTTCCTCTTTACAGAATGTGCAAAATATGTTATACTTAAAGAAAGAACCTCGTCGAAAGGAGAGGAATGATGCTGAAATTAAAGATCATCGCCATCCTGCAATCCATCCTGATCGTTGTCCTGCTGTGTGCTGTGGTGTTCCTGCTGCTGCGGGAGCGTCCTGCCTCGGTGCCTGCCTCGCTCGAAGTGGAGGAGAACACCGAAGCCCCGACAGAAACTACAGAGCCGTCTGAGGATGTCACGGATCCCGGTACCTACCGCACGACCGGAGAGAAGATCCTGCTCCGGGATGCTGCCTATGGGGAGATCTGGCTGCCCGTTCTGGCAGACGTACCCGCATGCACCTACAAACCGGAGCAGACAGTCACCCGCAACGGTCTGACGTACTACCTCGAACAGGACAAGATCATGTCCAGCCTCGGCGTGGATGTCTCCGCCCACCAGAAGGACATCGACTGGAAACAGGTCAAGGCTGCGGGCGTCGACTTTGCCATCATCCGCTGCGGATTCCGGGGCTATGGCTCCGGAGAACTGGTGGTCGATACATATTTCGACAAAAACATGCAGGGTGCGCTCGATGCGGGTCTGGATGTGGGCGTGTACTTCTATTCACAGGCGATCAGCGTGGAAGAAGCCGTAGAGGAGGCAGAAATGGCGATCGCTCTGGTGGGCGACTCTCCCCTGACCTACCCGATCGTCTATGACTGGGAGATCGTGACCACGGACAGCGCACGGACGGATGACATTTCCGTGCAGACGCTCACCGACTGCACCAAGGCTTTCTGCGATACCATCCAAAAGGCGGGCTTTACCCCGATGGTCTACCAGAACAAGCGCACCACGCTGCTCAAACTGGATCTCCCGGCACTGACGGGCTATGACTTCTGGCTGGCGGAATATAATGACCGGGCGACCTACTATTACGATTACCGCATGTGGCAGTACTGCTCCGACGGCAAGATCCCGGGCATCAAAGGAAATGTGGATCTCAACATCTGCTACCGTCCCTACGGGGAGGAAACTGCCTCATGAAACGCCGTTTCTATGCCGTTTTGGGTGTGATCTGGCTGCTGACGGGGGGATTCTATCTCCTGACAAGGCTATGGCATCCGGCAGCGGACTGGTATATCGCACAGATATTCCCCCATATTTCCGGCTTCTGGAGCCGTCTGACGGGACTGGTGCCGTTCTCTTTGGGAGAATGGATGATCCTCCTCGGCATTGCACTTGCCGTTTTCGGAACGATCGCCTTTCTGCTGGGCATGCTTTTTGCCCGGAAGCACCGGAAACAGCTTGCCAGCCGTGTCGGTGCCGTCTGCGCCGGCATCCTGACATGGGTCTTTGTGGTCGTCACCATGCATTTTCTTGTGCTGTATCAGGGCACCGGGCTGCGCAGTCAGGAGACCGGCACGTTCACCAACGAGGAAGTGCTGTCCGTCTGTGCGCTGCTGGTGGAGGGTGCCAATGCGGAAGCCACACAAGTCGCACGGGATGACAACGGGCATTTTGTCCTGCAAACAGAGCTGATGCCGGAGGCAAAACGCTGCATGGCACGGCTGGCGGAGACCTATCCCCAGTTCAGGGGCTGGTACCCGGATGCCAAACCCATCCACCACAGTTATTTTTTCTCACAGCAGAACCTGCTCGGCGTGTATTATCCCCATACGCTCGAGGTAAATTATAACCCGGTGGTCTACCCCATCAATCTGCCGGTGACGGTCTGCCATGAATATACCCACCTCAAGGGAAATATTTTTGAGGATGAAGCCGGTTTCTATGCCTATCTTGCCTGTATGACGAGCGACAGTGCGGATTTCCGGTATGCGGCGTATATCTCGGCTTTGGAGTGGATGGATCCGGAACTCGGCGATGATCCCGCTGCACAGGCAGAATACGAAGCCCTCCTCTCGCAGCTCACGCCGGATGTCTGGAACGACATGTACAGCTACCTGCCGGAGGATTATTGGGAGACCCACGAACAGGAGCAGGTCATCCCCTCCGAGGTCGTCTCCCAGACGACCGACACCGTCATGGATGCGTCCCTCAAAGTCAACGGCGTATCGGACGGCGTGCGCTCCTATGAGGGCATGACCGCACTGCTGCTGCACTACTATCTGGACAAGGCATCCTGATCTCCCCCAAAATGCACAAGACCCCTGCCCTTTGCAAAGCATCGGGCAGGGGTCTTTCTCCATATTCAGGATCTCATTTGCAGCGATCCGTCAATCCACCAGCTTGATAATTGCCATTTCAGCGGCATCACCACGGCGGGGACCGATCTTGATGATCTGGGTATAGCCGCCCTCGCGGTCAGCATACTTCGGTGCGATCTCGTCAAAGAGCTTCTTGGCTACGCCTTCCTTTGTCACATAGGAGAATACCTGTCGCTTGCTGTGCAGGTCGGTATTCTTGCCAAGTGTGATCATCTTTTCTGCAACACTGCGGACCTCCTTGGCTCTGGTAACGGTCGTCTCGATCTGACCGTTCTCCAGAAGGTAGGTCACCATTGCTCTGAGCATCGCAGTTCTTTGGGCAGTCGTCCTGCCCAGTTTTCTGGTACCCGGCATTGTAATTCACTCCTTTTCTCAAACCAAAGGTGTTCCGTCCGTCAGACGGACACATCGGGTATCGTCATATTACGGTGCGTTCCCGTCAGTCCTCCTCGGAGGAGAGGTCAAACCCCAGTGACTGGAGCTTCTCCTTGACCTCGTCGAAGGATTTCTTGCCGAGGTTGCGCACCTTCATCATTTCTTCCTCGGACTTGTTGATCAGATCGTCAACCGTATTGATACCGGCACGCTTCAGGCAATTGAAAGAACGTACCGATAAGTCAAGTTCCTCAATGGTCATCTCAAGGATCTTCTCCTTGCCCTTATCATCCTTTTCCACCAGTACCTCGGGAATGCATGCCTCGTCGGAAAGATCGACGAACAGCTTCAGATGCTCGTTGAGGAGATTGGCTGCCTGTGACAACGCTTCCTTGGCGGAGATGGTACCGTCTGTCCAGACCTCCATCGTCAGCTTGTCATAGTCGGTGACCTGTCCGAGACGTGTGTTCTCTACAGTATAGTTCACCTTTAAAACAGGAGTATAAATGCTGTCTACGGCGATCACATCGATCGGCATATCTGTGACCTGCTGCTTGTTGCGCTCTGCGGACACATAGCCTCTGCCACGGTCAATGGTGATCTCCATATGAAGCTTCGCATCCTTGCCCAGAGTTGCGATATGCATCCCCGGATTCAGAATGGTCACTTCGGAATCTGCTTCAATATCGCCGGCTGTGACCTCGCACTCGCCCTCGGCATTGACCAGAAGCGTCTTGGGACCTTCGCCGTAGAGCTTTGCTGTCAGCCCTTTCAGGCTCAGAATGATCTCTGTCACATCTTCTTTCACACCCGGAATGGTGGAAAGCTCATGGTGTACGCCATCGATCTTGACAAAGTTTACAGCCACACCCGGAATGGAGGAGAGAAGAACACGTCTGAGGCTGTTGCCAAGGGTCGTGCCATAGCCACGCTCCAGCGGGGAAAGAACGAATTTGCCATACTTTCCGTCTGGTCTCAGATCTTCGGGAACAATTTCCGGCTTCTCAATTTTTTCAAGCATATAAACCCTCCTATTTCGTAATTACTTAATCTTCGTGCATCGAACAGTGAGCAATTACGCCTTACTTGGAGTACAGCTCGACGATCAGGTGTGTCTCTGCCTCATAATCGATATCCGCCGGATTGGGCAGTCTGTTGACGGTTGCGGAGAATGCCTCTTTGTTGACATCGAGCCACAGCGGGACAGTCCTGCCATTGGTCTGCTCTGCGACATCCTTGAACTTTGCGCTGCTCCTGCTCTTCTCGCTGACTGCGATCACATCGCCGACAGACACACGATAGGAAGGAATGTCTACTTTCTTGCCGTTGACGGTAAAATGACCGTGACCGACGAGCTGTCTTGCCTCACGTCTGGTCAGTGCCATGCCCATGCGGTATGCCACATTGTCGAGACGGGATTCAAGAAGCGTGATGAGGTTGTCACCAGCCTTGCCCTCCATCTTCTCGGCAAGTGCAAAGTAGTGACGGAACGGCTTCTCCATCATGCCGTAGATGAACTTGAGCTTCTGCTTCTCCTTGAGCTGCATGCCGTACTCGGAGACCTTCTTCCGGTTCGGACCTGCCTTCTCAAAGCGGGTGGACTGCTTGTTGATGCCCATGACCATCGGGCTGATGCCCAGATATCTGCATCTCTTCAGGATCGGATCTTTATTTACTGCCATAATACATGTACCTCCAAATCAGACACGGCGTCTCTTAGGCGGACGGCATCCATTGTGCGGGATCGGGGTCACGTCCTTGATCATGCGGACTTCGAGACCGACTGTCTGAAGCGCACGGATGGCAGCCTCTCTGCCGCTGCCCGGACCCTTGACATAAACCTCGACCGACTTCAGACCATGCTCCATGGCTGCCTTTGCGGCAGTCTCAGCGGCTGTCTGTGCGGCAAACGGTGTAGACTTTCTGGAACCACGGAATCCCAGACCACCTGCACTTGCCCAGGAAATGGCATTCCCCTGCATATCGGTAATGGTTACGATGGTATTATTGAATGTGGACTGGATATGCACTGCTCCGCTCTCGATGTTCTTGCGCTCTCTGCGGCGGCGGACAGTGGTCACCTTTTTACCCTTTTGCTGTGCCAAAGAATTCGCCCTCCTTACTTCTTCTTATTCGCAATGGTCTTAGCCGGACCCTTGCGTGTTCTTGCGTTGGTCTTGGTACGCTGACCTCTGACAGGCAGACCCTTTCTGTGGCGGACACCTCTGTAGCATCCGATCTCCACGAGTCTCTTGATGTTCAGAGACACCTCACGGCGCAGATCGCCCTCCACAGTCAGGTGCTGATCAATATAGTCACGCAGCTTTGCCACGTCCTGCTCGGTCAGATCTCTGACTCTGGTATCCGGGTCAACGCCGGTGGCAGCGAGGATCTTGGTCGCAGTAGGACGTCCGATGCCATAGATGTAGGTCAGACCGATCTCCACTCTCTTTTCCTTGGGCAGGTCAATACCAGAAATTCTTGCCATTGATGAATTACACCTCCATTGGGCTTAGCCCTGACGCTGTTTGTGCTTGGGATTCTCACAGATGACCATGACTTTTCCCTTGCGCTTGATGACCTTGCACTTCTCGCAAATCGGTTTTACCGAAGGTCTTACTTTCATTGAGATTACCTCCTTGTAACGGAAACGCCTTACTTGGCTCTCCAGGTAATACGTCCCTTTGTCAGATCATAGGGTGACATTTCGATCTTCACTTTATCACCCGGTACGATACGGATGTAGTTCATCCGCAGTCTCCCGGATACATGAGCGAGAATGACATGCTTATTCGGAAGCTCCACCCGGAAGTTTGCATTCGGCAACGCTTCGAGTACAACTCCTTCGACTTCAATCAAATCTTCCTTAGACAAATCAATTACCTCCCTTGCTGCACAACACCTGCAGTCTACAGCGCAATGCCCTGTCCGTAAGTCCCTCCATCTCCCAGACCAGTCTGGTCGGGCGGATGTGGCGGATGTTCTTGCGCTTCGGTTTTTTCAGCGTTCTGTGCTTTCCGTCAGCCAGCCAGACGTAACCGTCCTCCAGCCGTACAACGGCGTAGAAGCCGTCCTTTTCCTTTCCGGCGGTCGCACAAACCACCATGCCCACCCGCAGCTGCATCAGCTTGGATCCGTCAGGATGACAGGACCGTCGGGGGTAATGGCGATCGCATGTTCAAAATGCGCAGACAGACTGCCGTTTCTGGTACGGACTGTCCATCCGTCCCGGCACCGTCTCACCGCATCGCCTTTGGCGTTGATCATCGGCTCAATGCAGATGCACATCCCCGGCTGCAGCCGCAGATGCATATCCCTCGCACCGGGCTGCACATAGTTCGGTACTTCCGGACTTTCGTGCAGATCCCTGCCGATGCCGTGACCGCAGTACTCCCGGACGATGCCGTAGCCCCTCGAGGCACAGTACTGTTCCACCGCACGGCAGACCTCTTCAAGCCTTGTGCCGGCAACTGCCTTGGCAATGCCCTCAAAGAGAGCAGCCTTTGTCACATCGAGCAGTGCCTGTGCCTCCGTGCTGATCCTGCCGACAGGGAATGTCGCACAGGTGTCGCCGTGGAAGCCATTGAGCTTGGCACCGACATCAATGCTGACGATGTCACCGGTCTTCAGCCGGCGGTGACGGCTCGGGATGCCGTGGATGACCTCATCGTTGACGGAAACGCATGCGCTCCCGGGAAAGCCCCCATAGTTCAGAAACGAAGGATAGGCACCCTGTCCGACGATGTAGTCATGCACAATTTTATCGACATCGAGCGTGGTCATGCCGGGTTCCAGGGACTGCCCTGCGAGCTGCAATGCCCGTGCGGCGACCCTGCCGGCTTCTCGCATTTTGATCAGATCTGTCTTAGATTTAATCGTGATACTCATTCGGTGGCTGCCCCCACTGCTTTGAGTGTCAGCTTCACCGTATCGGCAACCTCTTCCTGTCCTACGACAGTATCGAGCTTGCCCTGTTTTTCGTAATAGTCCTTGAGCGGCGCAGTCTGTGCATGATACACAGCTAAGCGTTCAAGCACGGTCTCAGGCTGGTCATCCTTGCGGATCACCGTCTTGCCGCCGCACTTGTCGCAGACGCCCTCGACCTTGGAGGGCTTGTACTGAACGTGATAGGATGCACCGCAGCCCTCGCAGACACGTCTGCCGGAGACACGGTTTTTGATCGTCTCATCGTCCACAAAGATCTCCAGCACCTTGTCGATGCGCACGCCCATGGCGTCAAGTGCCTCTGCCTGCGGAACGGTCCTTGGGAAGCCGTCGAGGATGAAGCCCTTCTGGCAGTCGTCTGCGGCGATGCGATCCTTCAGGATCCCGATGACGATATCATCGGAAACGAGGGCACCGCTGTCCATGGCAGCCTTTGCCTTGAGACCGTACTCCGTCCCGTTCTTGACCGCCTCACGCAGCATATTGCCGGTGGAGATCTGCGGGATGCCGAGTGCCTCGGAGATGACTTCTGCCTGTGTGCCTTTGCCGGCACCGGGTGCGCCGAGTAAAATCAGATTCATACATGACCCTCCTTATCCTAAGAAGCCCTTGTGATGACGCATCATCAACTGGGATTCCAGCGTTCTTGCGGTTTCCAGAGCAACACTGACCACGATCAGGATCGAGGTACCGCCCATCGACAGAGACTGTAAGCTCGGGTCGAACCAAGCCAGCACGATCGGGAAGATGGCGATGATGCCCAGGAAAATAGCACCGACCAGAGTGATCTTGGAAAGGACTCTCTGGAGGTAGTCGGACGTCGGCTTGCCGGGACGGATGCCCGGGATCGCACCGTTGTTCTGACGCAGTCCGTTTGCGATCTCGATCGGATTGTACTGCATTGCCACATAGAAATAGTTGAATGCGACGATCAGTACGAGGTAAAGCACTGCATAGCCCCAGCTTGTGGTGCGGAAGAAGTTGATGAAGTGGAAATAGATCACTGCGCCGATACCGCTCTCCTGTGCTGCCTCCAGTGTCTCCGCCGGCTTGACGAAGAGGCTGATGGTAGACGGCAGGGACATGAATGCCATTGCGAAGATGATCGGCATAACGCCGCTCATGCAGACCTTGATCGGGATATGTGTATTCTGACCGCCGAACTGCTTTCTGCCGACCACACGCTTGGCGTACTGGATCGGGATGCGGCGTTCGGACTCGTTCATAAATACAATGAAGCCGATCATCAGGACGAACATCACCAAGATGCCCAGAGACACCCAGAAATACCGTGCTGCATCCGTCTGGATGAGTGCAACGAGCGTTCCCACATCGGAGGGGAAACGGGCAAGAATGCCGGCAAACAGGATCATGGAGACACCGTTGCCGATGCCCTTTTCACTGATGCGGTTGCCCATCCATACCACGAAGGACGCACCTGCGGTGAAGCATGCCACAATGACGATGGCAGCGTACCAGCCGTATGCACCGGTGGTATAGGTGACCGCCTTCATGCTGTTGCGCATTGTCAGGTAGTAGGCAATGGACATGAAGATCGCCAGACCCAGTGCCACGTAGGACATGATCTTGTTGATGACCTTCCGTCCCTCCTCGCCTTCCTCCTGCAGCCGCTCAAGAGGCGGCAGTGCATATGTCAACAATTGGACAATGATGGACGCATTGATATACGGGGTAATGGACAGGGAAAATACGGTAGCCTTTGACAGGTTGCCGCCGGTGATGACGTTGAGGTATTCGAGAAAGTTGCCGCCGGTCGCATTCTGGTTGACCCACTCTCTGACCATGGACTGGTCGAGGAAGGGCACCGTAATGGCACTGCCCAGACGGAACAGGATGATCATTAAAAGCGTGTATAAGAGCTTTTTACGGATCTCCGGCACGCTCCATGCGTTTCGCAGAGTCTGAAACAATTCAGATCACCTCAGCTTTCCCGCCTGCCTTTTCGATCTTCTCAAGCGCGGATCTCGTGAATTTTGCTGCCTTGACTGTCAGCTTGGTATTCAGCTCACCTTCGCCCAGAATTTTCACGCCGTCGCAGACTTTCTTGATCAGTCCGCTTGCGCACAGCAGCTCGGTATCCACAACTGTACCCTCGGTGAACTTGTTGAGATCACCTACATTCACAGTGGCATACTCTGCCGCAAAGATGTTATGGAAGCCTCTCTTCGGGATGCGTCTTGCGAGCGGCATCTGACCGCCTTCAAAACCGATCCGGACACCGCCGCCGGAACGAGCCTTCTGACCCTTATGTCCCTTGCCTGCGGTTTTGCCGTTGCCGGAGCCGTGACCTCTGCCCACACGCTTAGCGGGCTTGTTGGAATCCGGTGCCGGTACGAGTTCATGAATCTGCATTGTGTGCACCTCCTTGCTTTATGCTTCTTCTACCTTGATGAGGTGAATGATCTTGTGGATCTTGCCAGCCGTGCAGGGATTGTCGGGCTGTGTCGTCACATCACCGATCTTCCTGAGACCCAGTGCCTGCGCAGTGGCGATCTGATCCTTCTTGCAGCCAATGAGGCTTCTGACAAGTGTGATTTTCTTCATAATGCCCTCCTTAGCTCAGGATTTCCTTGACGGTCTTGCCACGCTTTGCGGCAACTTCTTCCGCAGTATTGCAGCCCGTCAGACCTGCGATGGTAGCTCTTACCACATTGCAGGGGTTATTCGAGCGCAGAGACTTCGTCCTGATATCCTTGATGCCGGCAACTTCGATGACCGCACGGACAGGACCGCCTGCGATCACGCCGGTACCGGGAGCAGCCGGGCGCATGAGCACCTCACCTGCGCCGAATTTGCCAACGATCTCATGCGGGATCGTGGTACCCTTCAGCGGGACCTTGACCATATTCTTCTTGGCATCCTCGATGCCCTTACGGATGGCATCCGGCACTTCTCCGGACTTGCCCATACCGAAGCCGATGGTACCATTGCCGTCGCCAACGACTACGAGTGCGGAGAACTTCATGATACGTCCGCCCTTTACCGTCTTGGAAACTCTGTTAATGTGTACGACTCTTTCGAGGTACTCATTTTCTTTTGCTTCAAAATTAGCCAATCGTGTTCCCTCCTTTATCAGAACTTCAGACCGTTCTCACGGGCAGCCTCAGCCAGTGCCTGCACTCTGCCGTGATACAGGTAGCCGCCTCTGTCGAAAACGACATTCTCAATGCCCTTTTCAGCAGCAGCCTTGGCGATCATCTCGCCGACCTTGCGTGCGCCTTCGATATTGCCGCCGTTGCCTTCAAAGCCCTTCATGCCGCTGTTGGCACTTGCGAGTGTCACGCCCTGTACATCATCAATGATCTGTGCATAGATGTGCTTTGCGCTGCGGAACACATTCAGACGTGGAACCTCAGGAGTTCCGGAAATCTTTGTACGAACACGGGCATGTCTTCTCAGGCGTGCCTTGCTGCGGTCAAACTTTTTAATCATGCTCCTTCACTCCTTTACTTACTTCTTACCCTTACCGGCCTTGCCTTCCTTGCGGATGATACGCTCACCGAGGTAGTGGATGCCCTTGCCCTTGTACGGCTCCGGCAGTCTCTTTTCACGCACTTCTGCAGCGAACTGACCGACCTTCTGCTTGTCGATGCCCTTGATCACGATCTGGTTCGGCTGCGGTACGTCGATCTGGATGTCCTCTGTCTCAGGAACGATGACCTGATGAGAAAAGCCCAGATTCATGACCAGATTCTTCCCCTGCTTGGCGGCACGGTAACCAACGCCGTCGATCTCGAGCGTCTTGCTGTAGCCGTTGACCACGCCCTCGACCATGTTGTGGATGAGCGTTCTGGTCAGACCGTGCAGGCTTCTGTGCTTCTTATCGTCAGAGGGACGGGCAACGGTAATGACACCGTCCTCGAGCTTGATCGCCAGCTCCTTTGAAAACTGCTGGGAAAGGGTGCCCTTGGGACCCTTGACGGTCACAAGGTTGTCTGCGACCTTCACATCGACACCGGCAGGAACTGTGATCGGCATTTTACCAATTCTTGACATGTTACAGCCCTCCTTACCAGATGTATGCGAGCACTTCGCCGCCAACGTGGAGGCTTCTTGCCTTCTTATCGGTCATAATGCCCTTGGATGTGGAAATGATCGCGATGCCCAGACCCTTGCGGACCTTCGGCATATCCTCGCAGCTTGAATAAATACGCAGACCCGGCTTCGACACACGGCGCAGACCCGAGATGACCGGTGTTCTGTTATCCGTATATTTCAGGGTCACTCTGATGATGCCCTGTTTACCGTCATCCACGATCTGGAAGTCCCGGATATAGCCCTCATCGGCGAGGATCTGGGTGATCGCCTTCTTCACGTTGGATGCGGGAATGTCAACCGTGGCGTGCTTCGCAGAGCTTGCATTGCGGATCCTCGTCAGCAGATCTGCGATGGTATCGGAAATTTGCATGCCAATGACCTCCTTACTATTTTTACCAGCTTGCCTTCTTAACACCCGGGATCTTGCCGTTGTTTGCCAGCTCTCTGAAGCAGATGCGGCAGATGCCGTACTTTCTCAGATATGCATGGGGTCTACCGCAGATCTTGCATCTGGTGTAAGCTCTTGTAGAGAACTTCGGCGTTCTCTGCTGCTTGTTAATCATTGCCTTCTTAGCCATTTGTGCGTTCCTCCCTTAGTCTGCAAACGGAGCGCCGAGGAGCTTGAGAAGCTCCTTTGCCTCTTCGTCTGTCCGGGCAGTGGTAATGAAGTTGATATCCATGCCCCGTACCTTGTCGATCTTGTCGTACTCGATCTCAGGGAAGATCAGCTGCTCCCTGATACCAGTGGAGTAATTGCCCTTGCCGTCAAAGGAATTGCCGCTGATGCCACGGAAGTCACGTACACGGGGGAAAGCTACATTGAAGAGCTTATCCACGAAATCGTACATTCTCTCGCCGCGCAGTGTGACCTTCACACCAATGGGCATTCCCTCACGGAGCTTGAAGTTTGCAACGGACTTCTTGGCACGGCATACGACCGGCTTCTGTCCGGTAATTGCTGCAATGTCGGTCATGATGGCATCAATGACCTTTGCATTATCCTTTGCCTCACCGGCACCAACGTTGATGACGACCTTGTCGAGCTTCGGGATCTGCATAACGCTTTTATACCCGAATTTCTGCATCAAAGCGGGAGCAACGGTGCTGACATACTGTTCCTTTAATCTTGCCATTTCGTTTCTCCTTTACTCGAAAGACTTGCCGCACTTCCTGCATACACGCAGCTTCTTTTCGCCCTCTACATTGTGACCTACTCTGGTAGGCTTGCCGCAGTGGGGGCATACGAGCTGCACCTTGCATGCATAGATCGGAGCTTCGGCTCTTACAATGTTGCCGGACTGACCCATAGCGGTGGGCTTGAGGTGCTTGGTGATCATGTTGAAACCTTCCACAATGACCTTGCCCTCCTTAGGGCTGACCTCAAGCACCTTGCCGGTCCTGCGATCCTTTTCTTTCTTGTCCTTGTACTTGTAATCCTTGTTTCCGGTGCGAAGGATGACGGTATCACCGGTTTTTACATGGACCTTGTTACTCATTCTGCGCACCTCCCTTACAGTACTTCGGGTGCAAGGGAGAGGATCTTCATGTAATCCTTCTCACGAAGCTCTCTTGCGACCGGCCCGAAAATACGGGTACCTCTCGGATTCTTATCTTCCTTGATGATAACGGCAGCATTCTCATCGAAGCGGATGTAGGTGCCGTCTTCTCTTCTCAGACCCTTGGCGGAGCGAACGATAACAGCCTTGACCACATCGCCCTTCTTTACCACGCCGCCGGGTGTTGCTTTCTTAACGGATGCCACGACAACATCACCGATATTCGCATATCTTCTACGTGTACCGCCCAGCACACGAATGCACATCAGTTCCTTTGCGCCGGTGTTGTCTGCAACCTTCAGATAAGTCTGCATCTGAATCATGGATGCTTCCTCCTCTCAGTATTGCGCTTACTTACTTAGCCTTCTCGATGATGTTGACAACACGCCATCTCTTGTCCTTGGAAAGCGGACGTGTTTCCATGACCGACACACGGTCGCCGACTCTGCACTCATTCTTCTCGTCATGCGCCTTCAGACGAACGGTACGCTTGATGATCTTCTTGTAAAGCGGGTGCTTTACGTTGTCAATGATGGCAACTACGACAGTCTTATCCATCTTGTCGCTGACGACCAGACCGGTCCTGGTCTTTCTCAGATTTCTTTCAGCCACAGCGTTTTCCTCCTATCTTACTTTGCGCTCTGTGCGATCTCTGCCTCACGCAGGCAGGTCTTGATCCGTGCAATATCCTTCTTGACAGCCTTCACCCTTGCGGTGTTCTCCTGCTGACCCACAGCAAGCTGGAAGCGGAGCCGGAAAAGCTCATCCTTGAGGCTGACAAGCTTCTCATTCATCTCATTGACAGTCATCTCTCTGATTTCTGTTGCTTTCATGCGGACACCCCTCCTTTACTCAGCGGTTCCGTCGGATTCTTTTGTAACGAATCTGCACTTGATCGGCAGCTTATGCATGGCAAGACGCATTGCCTCTCTTGCCGTTTCCTCCGGCACACCCTTGATCTCGAACATCACTCTGCCCGGCTTGACAACAGCGACCCAGTACTCAGGGGAACCTTTACCGGAACCCATTCGGGTCTCAGCGGGCTTCTCGGTGATGGGCTTATCCGGGAAGATCTTGATCCAGACCTGACCGCCACGCTTGATGTAACGTGTCATTGCACGACGGGCAGCCTCGATCTGGTTGGAAGTGATCCACGCCGGCTCGAGTGCCTGAAGACCGTAATCACCGTAGGTGACTGTATTACCTCTGTATGCTTTACCGGTCAGACGTCCTCTGTGGACTCTGCGGTACTTGACTCTCTTCGGAAGCAGCATTACTTGTTACCCCCTTCTCTTCTTGCGCCGCCATTGCGGTTACCGGAGGGGCGTCTGCCGCCGTCACGGCGATCTCCACGCTTTCTGTCCGGTCTTGCATCTCTGCGCTTTCTCTCAGTTCTTTCTCTTGCCGCCATAGCTCTTGCGGCATCGCCCTTGAGGACTTCGCCCTTATAGATCCAGACCTTGACACCGATCTTGCCGTAAGTGGTATCTGCCTCGGCAAAGCCGTAGTCGATATCGGCACGGATGGTCTGGAGCGGGATGGTACCCTCATGGTAGCTCTCGGAACGTGCGATCTCGGCACCGGCGAGTCTGCCGGAGACCATGACCTTGATGCCCTTTGCATTCAGGCGCATTGCTCTGCCGATGCTCTGCTTCATAGCACGGCGGAAGGACACTCTGTCCTCCAGATCCTTGGCGATCTTCTCAGCAACGAGCTGTGCATCCAGATCGGGCTGCTTTACTTCCAAGATATTGATGGAGACCTGTTTCTTCATCATCTTTTCGAGCTGCTGTCTCAGCTTCTCGATCTCTGCGCCGCCTCTGCCGATGACGATACCGGGCTTTGCGCAGTGGATGTGGATCCTGACTCTGTCCTCGGCATAACGCTCGATCTCGACACAGGGCACGCCTGCGGGCTTGAGCGTCTTGAGGATGAAGTTACGGATGTTGTAGTCCTCTACCAGCATGTCTCCGAAGTCAGCCTTCTTGGCATACCAGCGAGAATCCCAATCCTTAATTACACCGACACGAAGTCCGTGCGGGTTCACCTTCTGGCCCATACTAAACCTCCTTGGTTTATTCTTGTTCTTTCAGCACAACGGTGATGTGCGATGTTCTCTTGAGAATACGATATGCTCTGCCCTTCGCTCTCGGCATGATGCGCTTCATGGTAGGACCGGGGGTCACATAGCATTCCGCAACATACAGGGCATCTTTATTCATGCTGTGATTGTCTGCATTGGCGATAGCGGATCTTACAAGCTTTTCCAGAATGGGGCTTGCAGCCTTGGGTGTCAGACGAAGCGTTGCCAGTGCGATATCCGTAGGCTTATTTCTGATCAGATCCAGCACGACCTGCACCTTGCGGGGCGAGATGCGGACATTATTCAGGATCGCTCTTGCTTCCATTATGGTTCCTCCTTCCGCTCTTACTTCTTGCCGTTGTTGGACGTCTTGGAGCCTGCGTGACCCTTAAAAGTTCTTGTGGGTGCAAACTCACCGAGCTTATGACCGACCATATCCTCTGTCACATAGACCGGGACATGCTTTCTGCCGTCATGCACAGCAAAGGTGTGTCCTACAAAATCCGGAAAGATCGTGGAAGAACGGCTCCATGTCTTGAGCACCTTCTTCTCCCCTGCCTCGTTCATGGCAATGACTCTTTTCAGGAGTACCTCTTGCACGTAGGGACCTTTCTTTACGCTTCTGCTCATAATGCGGTTCCTCCTTTCCGATTACTTGCCATTGCGGCGTTTTACGATATACTTGTCCGTGCGGTTGTGGTTCTTTCTGGTCTTGTAACCCAGTGCGGGCTTGCCCCACGGTGTCACAGGGCCGGGGCGTCCTACAGGAGCCTTACCCTCACCACCGCCGTGCGGATGGTCGCAGGGGTTCATAACGGAACCACGAACGGTAGGTCTCCAGCCCATATGACGCTTTCTGCCTGCCTTACCGTAGCTGACATTCTCATGGTCAATGTTGGATACCTGACCGATGCTTGCCTTGCAGGCGATCGGCACACGTCTCATCTCGCCGCTGGGGAGACGGATCAGGGCGAAATTGCCCTCCTTGCCCATCAGCTGTGCCATGTTGCCGGCACTTCTGACAAGCTGTGCGCCCTTGCCGGGGTACAGCTCAATGGCATGGATGAAGGTACCAACGGGGATGTCTGTCAATTTGAGGGCATTGCCGGGCTTGATGTCGGCATCTGCACCGGAACGTACCACATCGCCGGGCTTCAGACCGTGAGGTGCCAGAATGTATCTCTTCTCGCCGTCCTCATACTGCACGAGTGCGATGAATGCGCTTCTGTTCGGATCATATTCGAGCGTCTTGACGGTAGCGTTCATGCCTTCCTTGTCACGCTTGAAATCAATTACACGGTACTTTCTTCTGTTGCCGCCGCCTCTGTGGCGAACCGTGATGCGGCCATAGCTGTTGCGGCCGCAGTGCTTCTTCAGCGGCTCCAGCAGGGACTTCTCAGGGCCATCCTTGTTCAGTACAGAATAATCCGTAACTGTCATCTGACGGCGTGCAGGAGAAGTAGGCTTATAGCTTTTGATTGCCATGTATTTCACTCCTTAACATGCGATTTGCGGGAGCATGGCTCCCATACTACATCAGGGACACGCTATCAGAACATGCCCTCGAAGAATTCGATAGAACCCTTCTTCTTGTCGGCTTTCTTTGTGCCCTTCTCATTGGAAGGCTCCGGATTGATGGTAACGACTGCTTTCTTATACGAAGCAGTTCTGCCGACATATCTGCCCAGTCTCTTCTGCTTGCCTCTGCAGTTGAGGGTATTGACTTTTACGACCTCAACATTGAACAGTGCCTCGACAGCCTCTTTGATCTCGATCTTGTTGGCATCCTTTGCCACTTCAAAGGTGTACTTGTGCAGCGGCAGGTTATCTGTTGCCTGCTCGGTGATGATGGGACGGAGGATAATATCCTGTGGTGCTTTCATTATGCGTACACCTCCTCGATCTTGGCAATGGCATTCTTTGCCACAATGAATTTGCCGCCGTTGAGAATGTCATACACATTCAGCGTATTGACAGCTGCGGTGCGGACACCGGGGATGTTGGCAGCACTCTTATAAACCTTGGGATCTGCCTCTGCGGTGACGATCAGAGCCTTCTTCTCTACGCCGAGAGCCTTGAGCATCTCCACAACGGTCTTGGTCTTGTATTCCTCCAAAGTGAGGGTATCCAGTACGATGAGG
Organism: uncultured Clostridia bacterium; assembly: GCA_947627945.1. Classification (GTDB taxonomy): domain Bacteria; phylum Bacillota; class Clostridia; order Oscillospirales; family Ruminococcaceae; genus UBA3855. The sequence continues at coordinate 4,322 of CANQYC010000029.1, read as the reverse complement.
TTGCCCTCGAGTACTTTTGTGGAAAGTGCGGACTTCATTGCAAGTCTGCGCACCTTTTTATTCAGTGTATATCTGTAGCTTCTCGGCTTCGGACCAATCGCCACGCCGCCGTGTGTCCACTGGGGAGCCCGGATGGAACCCTGTCTTGCATGACCGGTGTCCTTCTGCCTCCAGGGCTTTCTGCCGCCGCCACGCACTTCTGTGCGGGTCAGAGTGGACTGTGTGCCCTGTCGCTGGTTTGCGAGGTAATTCACAACTGCCGCATGCATTACAGAAACATTCGGCTCGATGCCAAACACGCTGTCTGCGAGTTCAGTTTCCGAAACGGCATTGCCAGCCATGTCCATTACTTTTACTGTTGCCATTGACGTTTCCTCCTTCCCTTACGCTTTTACACTGTCAACGATCGTTACAATGCCACCCTTGGGACCCGGAATTGCGCCCTTTATGGCAATGAGATTATTTTCAGTATCGACTCTGACGATCTCAAGATTCTGCACAGTGACCTTCTCGGCACCCATGTGACCTGCCATGCCCTTGCCCTTGTAGATACGGGACGGAGAGGAGCAGGCACCCATGGAACCTGCCTGTCTGTGAACAGGACCTGTACCGTGAGTTTCCTTCAGTCTGTGCTGGTTGTGACGCTTGATGGCGCCCTGGAAGCCCTTACCTTTGCTGGTACCGGAGACATCGACGATGTCGCCCTCTGCAAATGTATCCGCTTTCACGAGGCTGCCTGCTTCCAGATCACAGTTGTCGAGCCGGAATTCCTTGAGAGTTCTCTTGTAGCCGGCATTCGCCTTGTCGAAATGTCCCTTCATCGGCTTGTTGACTCTGGTCGCCTTCTTGTCGCCGTAGCCGAGCTGTACGGCTGCATAACCGTCATTTTCCACGGTCTTGACCTGTACAACAACGCACGGACCGGCTTCCACGACCGTTACCGGGATCACCTTGCCATCTGCATCAAAGATCTGCGTCATGCCGATCTTCTTGGCAATAATACCTTTTTGCATTGTGTTTCCTCCTTAATAATGAGTTATTGGTCGGATCGCTCCGACATGACTCCGCCATTGGTTGGCACCGCCAACATGACAGAGGATACCGCCTGTCTGACGGACAGTGCGGTCTGGCTCGCATCGTAGGGCTTACTTTGCCTCCATCACGATGTCCACGCCTGCGGGTAGCTCGAGCTTCTGGAGTGTATCCATCGTCTTGGGAGTGGGACGGAGTACATCGATCAGACGCTTGTGTGTGCGCTGCTCAAACTGCTCACGGCTGTCCTTGTCCTTGTGTACCGCACGGAGAATGGTAACGATCTCCTTCTCTGTCGGCAGCGGTACGGGACCGGAAACAGAAGCACCGCTTCTCTTGGCTGCCTCCACGATCTTTGCTGCTGCGGAGTCCACCATTGCATGCTCATAGCCCTTGATCTTGATCCTGATCTTTTCGCTGACTGCCATTTTTCTTTCGCCTCCTTGGGTCATATATGGGGGCATAAAACCCGGAATGCATCCATCCACCCGTCCGGGTGTTTCGCACCCTTACGGACAGAAAAAACCGAAATCCATGCAACAGATTCCGGACACATAGCACCATGCAGACCTTCTGCCGCAGCACAGCACGACCCCATTCAGGTCATGCCGGCAAGCCGGCTGGTTTCCACAAACAGTGCAGCATTCCTTGTCGCCCGGTTTGAAATCGGACATACTCCACGAAAATTCCCCGGCAGACCGCCGGCAACCTTTCGCTTCAACGCATATCTTTAGTCCGGATACGCCGAACCTTTTTAAGTATACCACAGTTTTCCCGCAATGTCAAGTAAAAGTTTCCTGAAACGGGAATAAAATTGTAAATTTTTTGTGAACAAAATAGATCGGTTGCGGGGGCAAAGCCCCTGCAACCGATCTGACATGTTCCCATCCTCTATACCCCATCAGCTCCCAACATTGACCCGAAGATAATTGCCGGGGTTGACGGGGATATTATTGATGCGCACCTCAAAATGACAGTGCGGTCCGGAGGAATCTCCGGTCGAGCCGACATTGGCGATGAGCTGCCCCCGCTTCACGGTCTGCCCCTCGTAGCACACCACACGGCTGCAATGTCCATATAAAGTACGGTAGCCGTCCTCATGCTCGATGATGACATAATTGCCGTAGCCGCCGGAATTCCATCCCGCTGCAACGACCGTGCCGCCATCGGCAGCATAGATCTCCGTACCCATAGGTGCCGCAATGTCGATGCCCTTGTGATTACGATCACTGATAAAGCCATCGCTCACATACCCGCCGTTCACGGGCCATCCGTATTTTCCGGTGCCGGTAAAGACCGTGCTGCTGCTCGAGGGCTTGGCGGTATAGGTGCCGACACCGATCTGCTCCGGCACGGGCTGCCGGGTGACAGCCGTTTTCAGCACTTCCCGGCTGCTTTCCGCACCATCCATATAGGTCACTAACACTTCACTGGTACGCTCCCCGATCACGCCCCGGGACAGCACTTCCTCCACGCCCAGATTCAGTGCAGAAGTCTCCACCCTGACACTGCCATAGCCGATATAGCTCGTCAAAGTAAGCGTCCGGGTATAGGCGATCGGAATGTACCGGGACAGTGTCGTCACCCGCAGCAGTGTGCCGGTCTTGAGATCCTCCTGCATGCCGGGATTGAGCTTGTGCAGTGCATCGGTCGTCATATTATATTTTGCAGCGATGAGCTGTGGGGTATCGTTTTCCTTTACAGCATAGCGGCTCTCCTGCTGTGTCTCCTTGGTCAGGAATGCGATCATCTCGTCCGTATCCTTCACGCTCTCGGCAAGATACAGCCCCTCCTGATATGTGATCTTCTTGGCATAGTACACCTCATTGACCAGACTGTCAAGCCCCCGTGCATACTCGTTCAGCGCATCATCCATATATTCGCTCACAGCATCCGTATCCTGCACGGCACCGACAAATTCGCCGTCCACATACACGCCGTAGGCTTCCGAAAGCTCCGCACGGGAACCGGCAAGCAGCCGGTCGGCAATGGTGTGCGCCGACAGGTACTGATCATCATCCGCCACGATGCGCAGGGAATAGACCGGATGGAAGTCGAGCTTCACTTCCTGCCCCGCATTGGCGACACGCTGCCGCACTTCCTCCTCCGCCTGCTCAAATTCGCTCTCGGAATTGACGATGCCGATCTCCTCGCCGTTGCAGACGATGCTCAGGGCATACTCCATGCCCAGACCGTAATGCACGACACCGATCAGAAAGACGACCGAGATCACAGGCAGGACATAATTGAAACTCGTCCGCAGAAAGCCATGCTCCCCGAACAGATACATGCCAAAGAAACGCAGCACCTGATGCCGGAACTGTTCCCTGTCTCTGCCCCTTGCCCGCCGGACATCCTGCAAAAGGACTTCGGCTGGACGGTTATGCTCGGCAAAGGCATGTTTCACCGCCCTGACGGCAAACCGCACCGCACGTCCGCACTGCGCCAGCACATACCGGAACATCCGCAGGATGCCACGGAAAAAGAACCAGAGGATGCGCAGCAGTGCCAGCAGGCTCAGACATACCATTCTGCCAAGAAAAATGAAAGGTCCTGTCATATCATGGCGTTTCCCCGCCATATCTGTACCTCCTTTCTGACCGTTTTTTACTATTATAACACATTTCTTCTGAAAATGCAAGTGTCAGACTTTCCCGGGAACTTCCGAGGCATGTTCCAGCATCCGCAGATGCAAAAACAAGATCACATCCGCATACAGATACGGCAGCACAAAGGGGATCGTCACCACCGGCAGCATTGCCGGAAGATACCGCAGAAGCACCCCTGCCAGACGGCAGTAATGCCCCCGGAGCATCTTCTGCGACCGCCGGATGGCAGAGAAGATGCCCTCCTCCGGTGCTGCCAGATACAGCACCGGCAGTGCCGTCATGCTCAGGCAGAACCGCAGCCATGCCCACAGGCACCAGACGGCAGCTGCCATCCCCTGCACCGCCGCAAACAGCCACAGTCCCCCCTCCTCCTGCATCGCACCATGCCGGAAAGCATATGCCGCAAAGACCGCCGCAGAAGCGGCAGGCAGCAGTGCCAGCCAGCGCAGCAGTGCCGCCGTGCCGAAAAAGCAGAATGCCCGCAGATAGGCACCTGCATCCCGGAAAAAGAAATGCACCCGGTGTCCCAGTCCGAGACGGTCACAGAACCAGCTCCATACACCGCAGCGCACCGGGAGCAGCACGGCAAAGCCCGTCATCCCCCAGAACAGCGTCAGCAGACACCAGCCGGGCTGCCGGAACAATGCCAGCGGCGCAAGCCCTCCGGCAGAAATGCAGACA
>CANQYC010000028.1 GCA_947627945.1 uncultured Clostridia bacterium | reverse complement strand
CAGGCGGGGTGTTTCCTGCTGCCGCTGCTGGCGGGTATCGGCGGTCTGCTTGCGTATAATGCAGCCCGGTTCGGATCACCCCTTGACTTTGGTTCTGCCTACCAGCTGACGGTCAGCGATGTCCATGCCAATACCCTGCAGCCCGGACTGTTCCCGGCAGCCATCCGGCAGTATTTCCTGCAATTCCCTACGCCCCGCAGTACATTTCCTTTCTTTGAACCGATCAATTACTCAATGAGAAATTATGGAAGATATGTCTACACAGATGCGACCTACGGTGCCCTGTCACATCCGGCAGTGCTGACAGGTTTGCTGCTGCTCCCGGCAGCACTCCGCAAGCGGCGCATGGCTGTGCAGGGAAGCACGGCATTGCAGCAGCGGGCATGCTTGATACTGTGCTTTGCGGCACCTGTGATACTGGCGTGGCTGGACTTCTGCATGGGCGGCGTCAACCAGCGGTATGTGACGGATATCATGCCGCTGCTGGCGATCGGGGTTGTGCTTGTGCTGCTGCGGACAGCGGAAGTACGGCGGCATGGCTATCGGTATTGTCTGGTGATCGCCGCACTCATCTGCAATTTCATCATGATCTGGCTGCTGCTGACAGGTCTGCGGAACGGACCGCTGCTGCGCAGCGTGCCGGAACTCTATGACGGTCTGCGGGATCTGCTGCTGATGTAACAAATGAAAAGAGTATAAAAAAGAGGATGCTTTTGAGGGCATCCTCTTTTACTTTTATGTGTTAATCTTCGTCAAATTCATCAGGTTGTTCGATTTCGCCTTTTACACGGAAATCCCCGTTCAAAAACCACTTATAGGCTCTGTTCGCAATGATTTTTGTTTCAGCAAAATCCATTCCGCCGCCTATCACAGCACCAACACCCGGAACCAGTTTTCCGAGATTGACAACGCCTTTTGTACCAAATTTCGTAAGAAGTCGAAAGCCGACTTTCTTATTGATATTTATAAGCACCTTTCCCGGAATTTTTTTGACAACTCCATTTGCGACTTTTACCCCAATTGTAACACTGATCTTTTTGACAACCTGATTTACACTGACCCCAGCGAGGCAGGCATATACAAGCGTCTGAACTTGGTCAGAATCGACTTCATATCCTCCAATATACGCCAGACAGGCTATCATACGCATCTGTACATAAAGAACACTGCTAATATTTGCCGGAACAGTAACCGGCAGGGTTATAAGTCCGCCAAAACCCGTCAAAACACCGGATGTCGTACACTTCACGACCTGATTTTTGATAAATGCTTTGGCTGCCTTTTCTCTGGATGGATATTTTCTCAAATACTCATCAGACAAGTCCTGTACATTCTGGCTAACTTTTGGAATCCCGTTCAGACATTTTTCATAACAGGAATTAAGAACACTCATGATGGTTTCCTGTGTAATCTGCATTCCCATACAAACATTCTCCCCAACATTCCTGCTAACTTGATAGCAGTGTAATTACATCAGTCAAATTTTATCAGCACATAACAAGATCAGCGGATCAATGTCACGTTAATACGCAATAACACTCAACAGCACACCTGCTGCCACGGCAGAACCAATCACACCTGCGACATTCGGTCCCATGGCATGCATGAGCAGGAAGTTGGTCGGGTCGGTCTCTGCGCCGACTTTCTGTGACTGCCGTGCTGCCATCGGCACGGCGGAGACGCCCGCAGAACCGATCAGCGGATTGAGCTTGCCGCCGCTCAGCCAGTTCATGAGCTTTGCGAGCAGCAGACCGGAGATCGTACCCAGCGAGAAAGCTGCGGCACCCAGTGCAAGCACCTTGATGAAATCCCAGTTGCCGACATTGCTCCATGTGGTCGTCGCACCTACGGAAATGCCCAAGAAGATCGTGACGATATTCATCAGGGCATTCTGTGCAGTGTCCACCAGACGGTCACAGGCACCGCTCTCCTTGAGCAGGTTGCCGAACATCAGCATACCGACCAGAGAAGCAGCGGACGGCACCATCAGTGCCACGATCAGCGTTACCACGATTGGGAAGATGATCTTCTCGGTCTTGGAGGGAGTGCGAAGCTGTGCCATCTTGATCGCACGTTCCTTTTTGGTCGTGAACAGGCGCATCAGCGGCGGCTGGATGATCGGCACAAGTGCCATGTAAGTATAGGCTGCCAATGCAATGGTACCGGTATTCAGATTAGAATTGGCACCATCGAGCAGTTTGGACGACACATAGATCGAAGTCGGACCGTCTGCACCGCCGATGATGGCGATGGAGCCGCACTCTGCGGCACTCATGTGCAGGACGGATGCAGCGATAAGGAACGTGAAGAAGATACCGCCCTGTGCTGCCGCACCGAGCAAAAAGCTCTTGGGATTGGCGATCAGCGGACCGAAATCGGTCATCGTGCCGATGCCTAAGAAGATCAGACAGGGATAGATCTGCAATTTGACGCCTAAGTACAATTTATCGAGCAATCCCCCGTCATGCAGCACCTTCCAGAACCAGTCCACGGTCTGCGGTTCATTCCAGAACGAGGCGTGGAAGATAGCATCCTCAAGATTGACGACGGGAAGATTGGCAAGGAACATACCAAAAGAGATCGGCAGCAGCAGCAGCGGCTCCCATCCCCGGACAATGGCAAAATACATGAACAAAAAGGAAATACCGATCATGATGAGGCAGTGCCAGTCCTGTGTCAGCCCGTACAGACCGCTGGTCTCCCACAGTCCGCCAAGGATCGACTGTAATATCTCCATAGTGACAACTCCTTTCCTCAGAACGGTGCAACGTTCTGCCGTCTGCCGTCCATTGCCCACGCACTGCGCCCGGCAGAAACACCGCCAGCGGGCTTGACAGATCTGATCTGATAAACGGTACCGTCCGCTTCACCCATCATTGCGATCGCAGCCGTGATGGCGGCAATGATCTCTCCCTCATCCTCCTGCACTGCTGCGGGTGCAGGGGCTGCCTTGGGGGCAGGGGCGGGAGGTGCAGCTTTCACCGCACTGGGGCGGGGGGCTTTTTCGGCTGCCTCTTTTGCCTTCTTCTTCTGTTCGTAGCCATCGAGGGCTTCAAACAGCTTACCGAAGATCGTTATCACAATGATCAGCAGTACCAGAGCCAGCATGACAACGCCAAGTCCTACGAAAGTGACGCCCAGCCATTCGGAAATATCCAGAGGGCGTTTGTCACCGTCGATCGAACCACCGGCAAGCATGCTCAACTGGTGTGTCAGTAACAGGAAATCCATAGACTCACACTCCTAAAGTTTAAATTTCAGCATACATTTCTATTATACTATACTTTTGGATTTTTTGCAAGTACTTTTTTCAAAAAGCTCCGGAAATTCATTTTTCAGTGAAAAAATGGAAGATACACCGGGTCTTCGGTTTCAGGAAGATGCTTCTTCCGTCGTCTCCGTCCGGGCGGCGGCATCCGTCAGCGTCAGGGCAGCTTCGGAATTGTACACGGCGATCATGTCCTCCGGTGCGGTGTAGGCATCGGAATAGCTGCCGTTTTCATCGATCAGATATTCCCCGTACCAGAGCCCGAAAAAGCTCCAGATGGTATTGTCCCGGAACATCTGGTTCATATCCGGTACCGTGCTGCATTCGCTCAGTGCCAGCAGCTTCTTCCCATCCGTCATGCGGGAGAGGGAGACAAACTGTTCGTAACGGCTGCCAAACGGCTTGTCCGCACTCAGGTAGACATCCGCCCCGGCAATGTCATACTGCTCCGTCAGATAGTCGGCATCCTGCCCGTTCCATATCCAGATCAGGTTATGCAGTCCGTGATACACCGTCATCCGGCGGTACATCACATCCCACAGCCAGCGGTAGGCTTCTGCCCCGCCGGCACCCCACCAGAACCAGTCGCCGCCGGCTTCATGCAGGGGACGCCAAAGGACTGGGATATCCTGCTCGGCAAGCGGTGCAAGTGCCTCGGACACGCTGTCAATGTCCCGCAGCAGAGCCGCACAGCCCTCCGGCACCGTCCCCGCCTGCACCAGCGCATCGACATCTTCGATCTCCATTTCCGCAACATCCACAGAAAAGACAAACTGCCGGATCTCCTCATATTCCGGCTGCGTCTGCATGCCGGGATCGTCCGTCTGTGCATCCGTTGGTTGCGTTTCCACAGGGACATATTCTGTCTCCACTTCATAGGGCGGCAAAGCATCGAGCAAGGAAAAATCTGTCTGCTCGGCATAGACCGAGCTGACGCCGGACGGCGCATCCCAATGCCACATCAGTCCCACGATGCCCCCCTGCTCTGCCCAGCGTTGGCTGGCACCGATCACATCCGTATCTTCTGCGGAGCTGTTGGCAGTGTAGCTCTCCATGTCACCGAACCGGATGGCAGGATACTTGCCCGTGAGCCGGTGGATCAGCTCCAGCTCCGTATCCGCCTCACCGGCAGCATACTGCCCCGTGAGGATCTTTTTGCCATAGTTTTCCGTCAGGTATGCCATGAGCTGCTTAGCACCGTCTGATGCATCGGGATCGCTGAGGGGATATTCTGTCAGGTAGGGGATGTCATACATCTCATGATAACTTGACAGTTCAAAATAATCTATCGAAAAATAGCCATCTTCCTCCCGCACAGAGATCGTCGCCTCCCCTGCGGGAATGTAGATGCCCGGGAATGTCACACGGACGAACGCACCATCCTCCTCCGTGCGGAATTCTCCGATGTCCTCCCCATTGAGCTGGAGAAAATTGGTCACCGGTGTATCCGAACATACGCTGATCGTCACATTATAGTGCTGCGAAGCGGGCACCTGAAACACGGCTTTTACGCTGTCCTCTTCCTGCTTGGAAAATCCTGTCAGGTATCCCCTGCCGGTGAAGCCCATGCGCTGGTCATCCACTTTGAGCTGCCCGGTATATTCCGCATCTTCCGCCTCAACACGCAGCATAGCCTGCTCCGGCTCGACCGGAGGCACATCGAGTGCCACCACCGGGTAACTCGGGATGGGATAGGTCTCATCCGCCATATCGCCGATCTGCGGCAGTGCTGCGGCGGTGGTCGTTTCGGAAGCTGCCGGCACTTCCGCAGCGGGCGGAGATGCCGGGGGCAATGTCTCATCGGCTGTCTGGATGCCAAGTGCTGCCAGCGAAACCAGTACACCGGAGGCAAGCAGGCTCCCGGCGAGCCGTGTCCATTTCTGAATCTGCATAGATCTGTGAACTCCTTACGTCAGGCGCAGATGGTGTATTTTGCGCCCTTCTCAGTTTCAAAGTATACCGCACCGTCCCGCAGCTCGGCGATGACGGGGGTATCATCCGTGCGGCGTACACTTACCACGCCGTTTGTCCGCAGACAGCAGGGATTGCCGCTGTGGGACACCAGCTCTGCGGTGTACAGGCAGCCATCCTTCCATGTCAGCGATACCTCAAAGCCGCCTCTTGCACAGAGTCCGGTCACGGAGCCGTTCTTCCAGCTCTTGGGCAGTGCCGGGAGCAGATACAGCTCCCCGCCATGGCTCTGGAGCAGTGCCTCCGCAATGCCCGCCGCACCGCCAAAATTGCCGTCGATCTGGAACGGCGGGTGCTGGTTGAGAAGATTTGCACCGGTCGAATAGGCAAGCAGTTTCCGCAGATTCTCATAGACCATGTCGGAATCGTGCAGTCTCGCCCACATATTGATGATCCAGGCGCAGCTCCAGCCCGTATGCCCGCCGCCGTGGATCAGGCGGCGGATCATCGTCGCACGTGCAGCGGCGGCAAGCTTCGGCGTCTTTTGCAGGGAGATCAGATCGGCAGGATACAGGGCAAATAGCTGAGAGATATGGCGATGTCCGATCTCGACCTCATCATAATCCTCTGCCCATTCCATGATCTGCCCGTATTTGCCCACGCTGATGGGCGGCAGCTGCGGGAGCATCTCCGAGAGCTGCTGTGCAAACGCCTGCCGTTCTCCCAGCAAAGCAGAAGCCTCTATCACATCCTGAAACAGCACGGTAATGATCTGTGTATCCATAGAGGGACCGATGCAAAGGCTCCCCTTGGTGCCGCTCTGTGTCAGGTAGGTATTCTCCGGCGATACCGACGGTCCCGTGACGAGCATCCCCTGCCGGTTCCGGAAGAGATAGTCAGTAAAGAACGCCGCCGCATCACACAGAGCATCAAAATGTTCACGCAGAAAGTCCAGATCCTGCGTAAAACGGTAGTGTTCCATGATGTGCAGGCAAAGCCATGCCGCACCCATCGGCCAGATCGTCGCCGGCATCCACAGATCCTGCGGTGCGCAGTCCCCCCAGATGTCTGTATTGTGGTGGCAACAGAAGCCACGGGCATGGTACATTTCCTGTGCTGTCTTGTGACCGTCCGGGCGCATCCGCTCAATGAGATCAAACAGCGGCAAATGACATTCCGGCAGATGGCAGACTTCGGCAGCCCAGTAATTCATCTCTGTATTGATGTTGACCGTAAAACGGCTGCCCCATGCCGGCCACATATCCTGATCCCAGATGCCCTGCAGGTTCATGGGCTGGCTGTCCGGACGGCTGGCGGCGATCATCAGATAGCGTGCGTAATGGAAGTACAGCACTGCCAGCTTGTTGTCACGGATGAGTGCCTGACATTCCTTGTCATCATCCTCATTGCCCCGCAGACGGCTAAGCCGTTCATCGGTGGGCAGCTCCTCTGCAACGCCGCCGCTGTTGTCCTCGAGCGTGTACTGCACCCGGTCATAAAGTGCCCGGTAGTCTGCGATATGCGCTGCCAGAAGCTGCTCCGCCAGCTCATGTACATCCGTGGCACCATCCGTCACGGCATGGATCCGCTCCAGTGCCTGCTCACAGTACAGATCACCGCAGTAGAAGCTGCTCTCCGCTGACAGCAGGAGCAATGCCTCGTCCGCATCCTCCACCCGCAGGGAATTTCCGATCGTTGTGACCGTACCGCCCTTTGCCAGCACCGTCATGCCCGAGGCGAAGAAGATGCCGTCCCTGCTGCCGCAGCCGCCGGTGTAGAGTATGACATTCTTTTCCACCGGGCGGTTATCGTCATAGTAATCATCCCTGCCGCTGAGCCATGCGGAGAAATGCAGCTTTCCCGGCGTGTCGCAGGTGATGTGCAGCACCATGAGCTGTGCGGGATATGATGCGAACAGCTCCCGCCGGAAATTCACCCCCGCATCATCATGAAAGGACACGGCAGCCACTGCCTGTGTCAGATCAAGCGAGCGCATGTACTCCCGTGGCTTACCAGTAAAATCAAATTGTATCGTCAGATCGCCGAGCGGCATGTAGTGCCGGGAATCGATCGGCACACCCTGTAATTTCTGAAACGCAAGCGTCTCCGCTTCCTCTATACGTTCTTCGAGCAGCAGTCTGCGGATCTCCTGAACGCCTTCATAGGCTGCCGGATTCAGTCTGCTGCGCCTGCCTCCGGAATAGATAGAGTCCTCATTGAGTCGGATCAGCTCCTTTGCGGCACCGCCGTACAGCATTCCCCCAAGCCTGCCGCATCCGACGGGGAGTGCTTGGTCGTAGTCCTCTGCTGCCTTGCGGTACCAGAGCATCTGATCTGCATTCATACCTTGTCTCCTGTTCTCTGATCACAGCCGCACCATGTGACTGTCTGTGTTGTTTTTTCGTTTACCTGTTACATTATAACACATCCGTGGCAAAATTGCAAGGAATGGCACACTGTTTCGGGATTTTGCCCAAAAGCATAACGGGAGTGTCCGGCAATTTCTAACACTGTGAGGGGCACTTTCTTGAAAAAGTGCCCCTCCTAAGGTGTTATGCTTCTTTTCTGCCCCGGATGTCACACCGGCAGCTCTGTCAGCAGCTTGATCGCATATTTCAGGATATTCAGTGCATCGGTGCTGCCGATCACATCATCGCTGTCCGTGTCGGCATTGCGTCTCCCCTGCTCTGTGATGGCTTTCGTATCTCCGAGCAGGAATTTGTTCAGTGCGATCACGTCTGCGATATTGACCGTCTTATCACAGTTGACATCGCCGCAAAGTCCGGTCTCCCCGGGTGCATCCTCCGGCGGTGTGCCCCATACCAGCTCATCATTCACATACATGGTGATCTTTTCATAGTAGTCCGGTGCTTCATTGAGCGGCACGCCCAGCTCATCTGCCGTTTTCAGATCGCTGCGGCTGTAGTCATTGGACGGATCCCAGATAAACGTATACTCATCGTTCTGTTTTTCATCCATCAGTGCGAACTGGTACTGCAAGGTGCCGTAGAACTGGTAGGAATCCCAGAACATCTCCAGATAGCAGTCACCCTTGTCGTTGTACTGCACGACCTTGTAGGAAACTTCTTTGGCAGCGTCTGTACTGGACTTCATTTCATCATAGTCCGGGCGGACGCTCAGATCTTCGATGCTCTGCCCGTTCTCTATCAGCTCGTTGATGTTGAAGTAATACCGTACCTTGATGTCGTCAAGATAGCGGGGCGGCTGCGAGGTGTGGTTCTCGATCTCGATCAGCACCTGCGTTGCCATGTTGTCTTCCTGCCCGACAGCTGCTTTCAGCGTGAATTCCTGCACCGGCTCCCCGGCAAGGCTTTCCTCAGACGGCGGGAAGTTCTCCATCGGCTCGTCACCGGCAGCCTTGCCATAGTAGTTGTACAGTCCTGCTGCGGCACCGACAAAGCCGGCATTGTAGTCCACAGCCACTTCGTTGTAGATATAGTCCTTCGTCTGGTCACGATGCCAGTCGTCTGCATCCGGTCCGCCGACGAGCGCACCCCAGAGTACATGTGTCTGGTCTGCCGGGTCGTCCATGTTCAGGGTCGTGGAACCGTGTGCCGCTCTGTGATGCGGATGGCATGCGCCGTTTTCCAGATCGTAGCCGACAATGTAGGCACGTCCCATCGGGTTGTTGCCCATGATGTACTCCATCTGTCCCTTTGACCAGTCGGCAAAGGTCATATCGCCCGTCTCCTTGGCATAGACCAGAGCTTCGAGCTGTGCAGCCGTATCGTACCGTGCCGAGCCATAATCATTGAGCATGCCGAAGCCCGCAGGCGTCTTTTTCAGCCATGCGCCGTCCACTTCCGGCAGGTCGGCGATCTCATCCGCCGTAATGGTGGTGTTCCAGAGCTGATCATCCATGCCGAAGTACTTGTGCCCTGTAACTGCTGCCGGCAGTCCGGTGGCAGCCTCAGCGTCCGCCGGCGACATGCCGCTCCAGAATTCAAGATTCCACCGGAAAATGTACCAGTCACGTGCCGTGTTGGTGATCGGAGCGAGCTTTGCGAACACGCCGCCCCAGACCGTATCCCAGCAGTGTACCCAGATGTTCTGCCAGCAGTTGCCGGTGTCCTTGATGATGCGGCGGATGTAGCCCGTGTAGGGATGGGCACCCATCTCACCGGTGATGTTCTCATTTACACTGATAATGTCATCAATATAGTCCCATTCTCCGGTGCATTCATACAGCCACACGGCTGCCCATGCCAGCTCGTCATAATCATAGTTGGACGTATAGAAGCCGCCGTCATAACCCAGCGAGGTCACGACCATACTCGAATTCTCGATGCCGGCATTCACATCATCCGGATTCTCCGGATCATACGTCTCATCATCCTTCTTGCCAGCCGTCTGTCCGTCGGAATTGGTATTGGTCGCCTCGGAATGCGTCTTGACCGCAAAGCGATAGAGTGCCAGTGCCGCTTTCAGCGATTCTTCGGCATATTCCGGCTCTGTGTCCTTGAAGTTCAGATAGTTGACCGCCAGAGAAGCTGCCACCCCGGCACACATATCTGAGGCAGGTGTCTCCTCCGTGGCAAAATAGGCAGGTCTTGCAAAGTCGAGCAGATGTTCGCCCTGCAGTTCCGGTGCGATCCAGTAGTTGTGGTCGATGTTTCCCTCGCCCACCTGATAGCAGAACGCCAGCACCTCGCCGTCCTCATCGTAGTACAGACATTTGAGGTAGTAGTCGTTAAACCAGTGCAGGATCTCCTCGGCATGCGCTGCCTGACCGGCATCCGCATAGGCATCCCGGAATTCATAATACCCCCAGCCGAGTGTCGATGCCGCATAACTGCCCGGCAGGCAGAATTTGACATGATCGCCCGCATCGTGCATACCGCCGGAGACGTCGATCGTCCCGTCACCGTCCGGATCCAAAATGTCCCTGTGGGCATCAATGAACTCCTGCGACAGATTCGTGCCCTTCATCTCCTTGGTCATGGGGATGAGCGGCACAGCAGCGTCCTCCGTGTGGCAGTCGCCACGCCATTCAAGGTTGCCGCCCGTGATGCCGGGACCGCACTTGTTGGCATCGTAGAAGTACAGGGAAAGCTGGAGTGCCTTCGCAAAGTTGATGTCTGCCTCCTTGAGCGTGTCCGGATCGGGGAACACTTTTTCCTCTGCCGGGTCGAGCGGCTCCCCGGCAGCGGCACCTGCACTGACGGCACCGGTGCCCGTCAGCAGGACGGCGGCACTGGTGAGGACGGCAAGCATCCGTTTTCCAATTCTTGGTTTCATCATCAGGAACCCTTCTTTCTGAAAGTCTCTATTTATATTTTAGTAGATTATGATGAAAATGTCAATAGTTTTTGAAAAAAATATAACGAAATATTTAAGAAAATTTCAGAAAATTTCACATTTATCAGAATGTAATAACGAAAACGATTTTATTTTGTGAGATTCGGCTTTATTTATACACTTCGTAATATTTGAAATTTTTTTCAAAAAAAGTATTGATTTTGTATCGAAAATATGTTATGATATAACTAAGAGAATGATTCAGATGGGAGGATCACTATGATCGTTTTTCTCTACCGTGATTCCAGGGACAGTGTAGTTCATGGATCAGAATCAAAGAAAACCACCGGATGCAGGATCAACCTGCAAAAGCAGGAGAATGTCACACGCTTTTCCATGGCAGGCTCCGTTGATGACCAGCTCGCACTGCTCGATAAGGTGACTTGTCAGAAGTGCCAGACCGCCTTCCTCAAGAAGATGATGAAGGAGGACAACAAGGAGCGTGCGCAGCAGGTCAAGGAGAGCCGCAAGCACAAGGACAAAGACGATGTGAACATGGTCTCGCTCGCCGAGGTGCAGGAGCAGAAGCGGCAGGAGGCGAAGAAAGAAGCCGAACGTGTCCGCCGCCGTGCTGAGGCAGAAGCCCGCCGTGCCGAGGAGGAGAAGCAGCGTGCTGAGGAAGAGAAGAAGCGTGCCGAGGAGATGGCGAAGCGTGAGGCTGCCTTAGAGGAAGCACGGAAAGCCGTACTTCCGTCTCAGGATGAGGAGCTGGATCTGCCGGGCTTCGAGGAATGGACACCTCCGCCAAAGAAGAAGACACCGCCTCCGCAGTCACATCCGACGACAACTTCGTTCGGCGGCTTTGCCATCGACAGCGATCTGGCGCAGTTCGCACTGCCCAAGGCTGCCGTGGATCCCACAGCGGCGCAGTTTGCTGCGGGCGAGGGCAAGAATCCGAATATCCTCGCCGAGCAGAAGAAGCAAGCCGCTCCTGAGCCAACGCCGTCTCCGGCTGCCTCGCTCGATGACATCATGGCGGAGTTCGGCATCTCCGCACCGGCGCAGAAGACCGAATCCATTGATGACCTGATGCAGGAATTCGGCATGAACGGCGCACCCGAACCGGAAACACCCGCACTTTCACCGGAGCCTGCGGCAGCAACACCGCAGCCCGCGCCGATGGCGGCAGCACCGGAACCCGCACCTGCGGCACCCGAACCGGAGACCCCGGCTGTGGCTGGCATGGATGATCTTGATCAGCTCATGGCACAGTTTGCCATCCCGGCACCGACGCCAGAGCCTGCCCCTGCGGCAGTGACGCCGGAACCCGCACCGATGGCGGCAGCACCGGAGCCCGCACCTGCGGCACCGATGCCCGAGCCGGAGACCCCGGCTGTGGCTGGCATGGATGATCTTGATCAGCTCATGGCACAGTTTGCCATCCCGGCACCGACACCGGAGCCTGCCCCTGCGGCAGTCACGCCGGGACCCGCACCGATGGCGGTAGCTCCGGAGCCTACACCTGTGGCACCGATGTCCGAGCCGGAGACCCCGGCTGTGGCTGACATGGATGACCTTGACCAGCTCATGGCACAGTTTGCCATCCCGGCACCGACACCGGAGCCTGCCCCTGCGGCAGTGACGCCGGAACCCGCACCGATGGCAGCACCGGAGCCCGCACCCGTGGCACCCGAACCCGAACCCACACCGGTTCCCACAGCGGCACCGGAGATGCCGGCAGAGCGTCCCGAGGAGATCCCGGCTGCAAGTGCCGAGGATCTGGATCAGCTGATGGCGAAGTTCAGCACCGAACCGGTACAGGAAGCACCTGCCGCACAGGAAAAGCCGGCATCTGCTCCCGCAGAGGAAAGCAGCCCTGCTACAGATTTCGATGCGATCGCCGACCGGATGTTCGGGAACACAGCTCCCGCAGAGCCGGAAGATGCTCCGTATGCACCCGTTCCCGAAGAAGTATCCGCACCTGATACCGAAGTAACACCTGCGCTGTCTCCTGCACCTGTTGCCGAGGAAACTCCTGCACTGGCACCGGAAACACCGTCCATGCCTGAACAGACACAGCCTGACACAGAGGCACCCGCACCGGCAGCCGCTTCTCCCTCACAGGAAGAAGTGCCTGTACGGGAAGAAATGCCCGGTGTTGTCGTCAGCGTGGATGCACCCGATGTGGAAGAAGAAGTGCCTACCGTGGTACCGGCACCCGCAGCACCTGCCGTTCAGCAGCCCGCTGCCGCCGTACCGCCGCAGGGCTATCCTGCGATGCAGCAGATGGGCGCACCCGGCATGATGATGCCGCAGCAGCCATATCCGCAGGCGATGATGCCGCAGTTCATGGGCTACGATGCCAGCGGCAAGCCCGTGTATGCGCCTGTACAGCAGCCGTATCCGCAGGCGATGATGCCGCAGTTCATGGGTTACGACGCCAACGGCAAGCCTGTCTATGCACAGCCGATGCAGCAGCCAATGCCGCAGCAGCCGTTCACAGCACCGATGGCACAGCCCCCGCAGCAGCCCGCCGCACAGCAGCCTGTTATGCCGCAGCAGCCTGTAACACCGATGCCCATGCCCGCTGCACCGATGCATCCGCAGGGCGTAAGGGTGTCTGTAGTAGATCAGGAGGCAAATACCCACATGCCGGATGTGGTGCGTTCCGCACTGGCAAAGTCTGCGGCACCCCAGAAGAATATTTTCGACCAGCAGGGCGGTGCCGTTCCGGTCATGGACAACATCGAAGACATCCTGTCCTCTATGGGTGAGGATACCTCGCAGTTCAAGACCAAGAAGAAGGAAGACCCGACCGTCAACCTGCAATATGAGGAATATAAACCTCGTCAGAGATCCGGTTCGAGAAAGAAGAATGACAGCAAGTCTGCATCTCCTGATCATCCGCTGACTGAGGAGGAGAAGCGTGACCAGAAGCGTCGTGAAAAGATCGATGCACAGTTCCGGAAAGATCTGGCAAAGAGAGGCTTCTGATTGTGATCACAGGCGGAATGCGCCGGAAAAGGGGTGCCGCATTGCGGTACCCCTTTTGAATGGCAGTTCCGGGAAAGGAAACAGTATGACTGAACAGGAAAAAAATGATGTGCTGCTTGCCGTCCGTGCGCAGCTGAGCGGCGACCTGCAAAAGGACATTGCTATGATCGAGGAGAAGGCAAAGCAGTATGAGGCACAGGAGGGCGGCAAAGAAACTGCCGATGCACTGGTGGAGCTTGCCTATAGCATCCTGCCGGACGAACAGACGGCATACATGAAGCGCACTCTGTACATCGGGGATAAGCGGCTCGATCATGTCTATGCGGATGCCATGGCACTGACCAAGGCAGGAAAGACTGCCCGTTCTCTCGAGCTGACGGGAAAGCTGTACAAGCATATTCTGGAGCAGTTTCCCGAAACAGAGGATACCCGGATCTTCAGTTTCCGGAATCTGCTCGAATCCAATTTGTACCAGCTGCTCTACCATCCGACCAAGAAGCTTTTGAAAGCACCGTTCGACTTTACGCTGTTCATCGGTGCGCATGCCTATAATCTTGTGGAAGTGCGGCGTCTGGAGGAAGCTGTCACGGTGCTGCAGGAAGCCATACGCTATAATCCGGTCAACCCGGATCCCCGTTTTGAGCTGGCAGAAGTCTACAAGCTGATGCAGCAGGATGAAAAGCTGCTCGAAACTGTCTGTGAGACGCTGCCCATTTGCAGCAGTGGCTATGCCATCGGGCGGTGCTATGCGAATCTGGGATATTACTGCGTCAACATCAAGGATTATAAGAGTGCGGTCGCCTTTTATTATGAGAGCGTCATGTTTGCAGATCATCCGGCAATTGCGGGTGAGCTGAGACATATCGAGCAGCTCACCGGTCATCCGATCATCCCGCCGACACGGGAGATGATCAATGCTGCCTTTGCCGAGCATCATATCTATCACGGACCCGGCAGAGAGCTGCTCTATACCGCCCGTGAGCTGGCAAAGCAGGCACAGGAGGGAGAACGCTGGGAAGAAGCGGTGTTCTATCTGCGTGTGGTAAACAGCCTCATCAAGGATCCCGAGGCAGAAAAGGCTTTGCAGGAATGCAGGAAGAAGCTGGACTGACAGGCGCATTTTTACGACAAAACAAGGCTGCGTAACACAGGTGTCACGCAGCCTTTCATTTTTGCAGACAGCGGCTCAATGAAAATCGTTCTTCAGTGCTTCTATTTTTTCAATCACCCTGTCACACCACTGGTCAAATTCCGGATCTTCCCGCTGATATGCCGCATGGCTCAGGATATGATCCAGTGTATGCCCGATCCCCTCCCGGAAACTGATGACCGGCTGGAAAGACGGGACAGCACGTTTCAGCTTGCTGTTGTCGAAGATCACGGAATTTGCCTTGTCGCCGACAAGACTTCCCATAAAATCAAAATCGCCCAATGCCGCCAGCAGCTCCGAGGAAACATGATAGGGATGCAGTGTAACGCCGAGACAGTCTGCGATCGTCTGGTAGATCTGGTTCCATGTCAGTGTCTCATCGGAGGTGATATGAAATGCCTCCCCTATCGCATGCGGGTTTCCGATCAGTCCGACAAAGCCATTGGCAAAATCACGGCTGTCGGTCATTGTCCAAAGCGATGTGCCGTCGCCGTGGATGATGACGGGTTTTCCGTCGAGCATCCGCCTGATGACCTGCCAGCTGCCATTTTTTCCATGCACGCCCAGCGGTACGGAGGTTTCGCAATAGGTATGACTCGGACGGACGATGGTGACGGGAAAGCCGTTTTCCCGGTACATTCTCATGAGAAATTCTTCGCAGGCGATCTTATTCCGGGAATATTCCCAATAGGGATTTGCAAGAGCCGTCCCCTCCGTGATCACACAGTCCGCAGGCGGCTTATTGTATGCAGACGCAGAACTGATGAAAAGATACTGTTTCGTCCTGCCGCTGAAAAGGCGGTGATCCCGCTCTGCATCCGAGGGCAGAAACCCGATAAATTCACAGACAGCATCGAACTGCATGCCTTTTAGTTTTTCGGAAACCAATGCTTCATCGTGGATGTCCGCATGGATAAAATTCACATTTTCCGGCAGATCATGGCTGCTTTTTCCACGGTTGAGAAGGTACAGCTCATGACCGCTCAGAGCCAGTTTTCTGGAAATGGCGGTGCTGATCGTGCCTGTGCCGCCTATCATCAATATTTTCATCGCTTTTCTCCTGTTCCTGCCCTTGTTTGTGCGGGTGTATCTGAAGATCAGGGCTTCTCCTTCTATTTTACCAGATCTTATTGGAAATGTCAATGGGGTACGGAAAAGGATCATGCGTTTGCTGAAATACGAAAAGCACTTGACATCCCATCATTTCCTGTGCTATACTGTTCAAAGAGGGCGGACGCAGAGAACCGTCCGCCGCATCCGGACTCCCGGAGCAAATCCATGCAAAAGGATGGTTTCACAATGAAGACAAAACATTCCAAAGAAACGGATCCGCACCGTGCGATCCTGATCAAATCTATTCTGCTGATCGCCGTACTGATCACCGGCGTGATCCTGCTCTATATCCACAGTGCCAATGCCTCCCCTGCCCCGGGCTCCGTCAGCACAAGCTCCGCCGAAACGTCTCCGGCAGAGATCACGCCAACGTGCAGCGTCCGTGTATCCGGCGGCAGCTATCTGTATCAGGGCAGCAGCATGTCTCTCGAGGAACTGCGGACTGCGCTGCATGGCACAGATCTGACTGTCAGCATTTCCGGCGAGACCGGAGATGCCCTCGATGCACTGCTGAAGATGCTGGAGGAGGAGTCACATGCCTATGTGGTGAATGAGTCCCTCGGCGAGATGTATTATTAAGGGGGTGTCATCATGCTGCATCTGATCCTTGGCGGCTGCGGGACGGGCAAATCCTACCGGCTCATGCAGCGGCTCCGGGACGACCTGCTGTCAGAAAAAACTGTGCTGCTGCTCGTGCCGGAACAATTCTCCTTTGAGGCGGAGAAAAAACTCTATGCCTTTCTGGGGGCGGCGTTATTCGACAGGCTCCGCACCTACAGTTTTGCCACACTGTCCGGACAGCTCCTGCAACGCTATGCCCCCGCCGCACGCAGTGAGGGCTATGCCTCGGAGCAGGAAAAACTTGTCTGCCTGTACCGTGCTGTGCGCTTCTGTGTCACACAAAAGTCGCTGTATGTGCTGGAACGGCGGTGCGGCACGACAGATTTCATCAGTGCCCTTTCCGGTCTGATCACCAAACTGCGGCAGGCAGGCATCACCGCAGAAACTTTGCTCGAGGTCTCACAGACACTGCCGGGATCGCTCGGACACAAGACCCATGACATCGGGATGCTGCTGTCCGCCTACGACCGGTTTCTCCGGGAGCAGGGGCGGCATGACAGTCTTGTCAATCTCACCGAAGCTGCGGAGCTTGCCAACATGGAACTATGCTTCCAAGACTGCCATATCTACATAGACGAATTTGACAGCTTTACCGGCGACCAGTACCGGATGCTGACCGTCCTGCTCGAACAGGCAGCAGAGGTCACGGCAGCGATCCGTGCGGACGACCCCGCAGAGCATCCGACCGGGATCTTTGTGGGCGGGAACCATACCGCCCTGCATCTGAAACAGATCGCCACGGACTGCCACAGCAGGACAGAACTCTGCTACTGCCCGGAATATGTCCGTTCTGCCCATGCCGACCTGACAGCGGTCAGCACGCAGATCCTGCGCCGCCACACATCCGCCGTCCCCCATGAGGGACATCTGCGCATCCTTGCTGCCGGAACGCCGGAAGAGGAAGTGGAATTCATCTGTGCGGAGATCTGCCGGCTGCTCCGGGAAGAGCCTGCTTTGCACTGCAGTGAGATCGCCGTCATCATACGGGATGTCACGACCTATGCGCCTGTACTGGCGAGGGCAATGGAACGCTATGCGCTGCCCTATGACATGGCATTGCCAAAGCCTGTGATCTACATGGAACCCGTGCGGCATCTGCTGGTGCTGCTCGAACTGCTCACCGCAAAACAGTGGCAGACGGAAATGCTGCTGCGCTATCTGAAATCGCCGTTTTCCGGATTTGCTGCCGAGACTGTCCCGATGCTGGAGCATTTCTGTTTCACATGGAGCATTGACGGGGACGACTGGACAAAACCTTTCTGGGAGGCAGACACAGACCTTGCGGAACGTGCGGCACCATTCGGCGGTGAGGCACTCGAAATGCTCCGGATCCAAGTGATCGGGGAGCTGAGTGCGCTCCGCAGCCGCTGTGCAGATGCCAGCGTGCGCAGTGTTTGCAGTGAGCTGTATGCCCATCTGTGCCGGAAAAAAGACAATTTTGATCTTCGGCTGGATCGTGCGGATGCAGCGCATAAAAATGAATTTACGATGCTGTGGAACCTCCTGTGTGACACGCTCGATACACTTGTGGACAGCTTTGACCAGAAAACCATCCCGCTCGGCGAACTTTGCCGGATACTCACCCTGCTCATCCGGAGCAGCACTGTTTCCACACCGCCCCAGACCCTTGACAGCATCCGCATCATGGAGGCACAGACAGCACGTCCGGACTCCCCTGCCATTGTGTTCGTCCCCTGTGTCAGCGAGGGCGTTTTCCCCGGAAATGTAGACCCGTCAGGACTGTTCACCGCACAGGAATTGCAGGAGCTTGACAGCAGACATCTCCACATTTCCCGTCTGCTGCCGGAGCTGCATTCCGATGAGCTGCTGATCGTCAACAAGATCCTTGCCGCACCAACGCAGCGGCTGTACCTGACCTATCCTGCCTACGGTGCGGCAGGAGAACGTATGGCACCGTCTCCGGTCATTGATGAGATACAGGAGCTGGTCTTGGGAGTGGAAACAGAGCAGTATGCCTCACTGCCGCTGACATTTTTTGTCTGCACCCCGGCATCTGCATACTATCACTATGTGCGGCGGCTGCGGGAGGATACGCCGGAGACGGCGGCACTGCGGGAGCTGCTGCGGGAAGATCCGGTCTATGCGCCTCGTCTTGAAAAACTGACGGCTGTGCCGCCGTCTGCATTCCCGATCGCCCCGGAGATCATGCGCCCCCTGCTCGGTACGCAGCTTCGTCTCTCTCCCTCCGGCATTGAGCAGTTCTATGGCTGTGCCTTTGCCTATTATTGCAGCCGCTGTCTGCGGCTGTATGTCCCGGAGCAGATCAAGTTGTCTGCACAGAGCATTGGCAGTTTTACACATTTCTGTCTGGAACAGCTCCTGCGGGATACCGACCCGGAAGTCTTTTTGCAGATGACGCCGGACATGCTCCTGTCGGAGATCCGGCGGCTGTCCGGTATCTTTTCGGCACGGAATTTCTCGGATGCCATCCGGCGGGACGGACGGTTCCGGTTCCAGTACCGCATGGTCGGACAGGATCTGCTCGGACTGCTGCGGCACATCCAGTCAGATCTGCGATCCGGACAGTTCAAGCCTGCCGGATTTGAGGTGAATATCAGCCCGGAGGAGGGTTCCCTCCCTCCCCTGCTGCTGCGGGACGGCGAGATCCTGTGTCAGGGAAAAATCGACCGTGTAGACATCTGCCGGACGGGTCAGGGCAAACTGCTGCGCATCATTGATTACAAGACCGGCTCCCGGGTGCTGACACCGGAAAAACTGGCGGGCGGACTGGACATGCAGATGCTGCTCTATCTGTTCGCACTGGAACAGAGCAATGCCTATGAGGGTGCAGCACCGTCAGGCGTCCTGTATCTGCCAAGCGGTCAGCTAAGGCAAAATGTCTATGAGGAACGTGCCGTCTCCGGACGGAACACAGAGGAGATCTTAGATGCCTTTTACCGCATGAAAGGACTGGTGACAGAGGATGCCCTGCCGCTGATGGAACAGGAATTGCAGGCGGCTGTCCCTGTGATGCAGTATAAACAGAAAGATGAGCTGTTCCTTGTGGATCAGCAGCAGCTTTCCCATCTGAAAGACCATGTCATGGACACTGTCTGTGCCATGGCTGACCGGCTGTGTGCGGGAGATGTGGCACCGGAGCCGTACCCGTATACGGATCCCTCGCCATGCAGCTATTGCAGATTTTCGCTGCTCTGCGGGAAGAATGCCGTCAAGCCGCAGCGCATGACGACTGCACAGCATCAGGAAGCGATGAGAAAGATCTTCGGCACCGGAGAGGAGGAGACCACATGAGTATGCACTGGACAACGCAGCAGACCGCTGCCATTGATACAAGAAACAGGAGCATTATCGTCTCCGCCGCCGCAGGGAGCGGCAAGACTGCGGTACTGGTCGAACGGCTGGTGCGCATCCTGTCGGATACCGAGAACAAAGTACGGGCTGATAACATCATCGTTGTGACCTTTACCAACGATGCTGCCGCACAGATGAAGCAGCGTCTGAACGCCGCACTGGGGGAACAGCTCCGCAGCAGCACAGGCGAGACCTATGACTGGCTGCTGTCACAGCGTACCCTGCTTGCCTCTGCGAGGATCTCCACCATTCACGCTTTCTGCTTTGATCTGATACGGGAAAATGCCGACAGCAAGGGACTGTCGCCCCTGTTCACCATTGCGGAACCCGCACAGGAGGCACTTTGCCGCCGGCGTGCCATGCAGCAGCTTCTGGCGCACTGGGCTGCGGCGCATACGGAGGAAATGGAGATCCTGTATCGGTATCTGTGTACCAGAGACGACAGTGAACTGGCAGAGATCCTCACCGATATCACAGCATACCTCGAATCCCTCGCCTTTCCGGAGCAGTGGCTGCGCCGTGCGGAGGCACTCTGCAAGGATACGGATGCCCTGCCGCAGCGGATGCTGCGGGCATTCATGGAGGGGATGCAGGATGTGATGGCACTGGCAGAATATGCGCACAAGACAGCGGCAGACGTCATGACAGCAGACAGCAGTGAGAACCGTTTCACCGAAAAAGTCAGCGCAGACATCGCTGCCATGCAGGCACAGCTTGCCCATCTCCGGGAGGCTTCGGTGCAGGAGATCGCTGCCGGTCCGGAACGGTATGCACCGGAGTTTGTAAAATACCCCTCACGGCTGCGGAAAAATGTGGATGCGACACAGAAACTCATCTGTTCGCAGCTCTGTGAACTGTACGAAAAACGCCATCAGGCACTGACGGAACAGTATCTGTCGCCGCTGCGGTATCTCTATGAAGATGCAGATGTGGGAGAAAGGGTCATCCCGCTGCTGACCGCAATGACGAGGGAATATCTGGATCTTCTCCGGGAGGAAAAGATCCGGACGAATCAGCTCGGCTTCTCCGATGCGGAACAGATCGCACTGGAACTGCTCGGTGAGGTGGATGATGACGGGATGCTGCACCGGACACCGCTTGCCAAGGAGCTTTCGGAGCAATACGATCTCATCATGGTCGATGAGTATCAGGATTCCAATAACAAGCAAGACTGCCTGTTCAAACTGCTCTCCAAAGAGCCCGACACAGCAAACGGGCTGCACTATGGCAGGAATGTCTTTCTGGTCGGGGATGTCAAGCAGTCGATCTATAGTTTCCGCCGGGCAAATCCGGAGAACTTCCGGCGTGTCCTTGCAGAAAGCAAGCCGCTTGCCGAAAGTCAGGACGGGGATATGGCGCATATTTACCTCAACCAGAATTTCCGCAGCGCACCGGGCGTACTGGATCTGGTCAATGCGCTGTGCGGGTGTCTGATGTCTGATGCGTGCGGTGAGGTCGTTTACAACGAAGACGAAATGCTGTATTTCGGTGCGTCTGCCTATGCCGGAACGGATGCGCTCCGCACGCAGGTGATCCTGCCCGTTTCCACGGAGACATTGCCGGAGGATGCCGATCTGCAGGCAGAATGCATGGCACAGACCATCCGCAGGATGCTGGATGAAAAGACACCTGTGATCCTGCATGACGGGTCGACACGTCCCTGTCAGCCGGAGGATTTCTGCATCCTGCTGCGCTCGGTCAGAAAATACGGCGGGGCTGTCGCAGAGGCTCTGCGGAACAGGGGCATCCCGGTGTCTGCGGATGAGGAGTCGGGGATGCTTGCCATGCCAGAGATCGGGCTCATCCGCAGCATCCTGCGTGTCCTCGATAACCCGATGACAGACACGGCACTGGCAGCACTGCTGCTGTCCCCGGTCTGCGGCTTTACGCCGGGGGAACTGGGTCAGCTCAAGACGTACGGAAAGCGCAGACGGCTCTATCTCCAGCTCTGCACGGTGGCAGGTTCCAGACAGCTCCCGGAGACGCTGCGCCCGTTACAGAGCCGCTGTGAGATGGTGTGTACCCTGCTCGGGGAACTGCGGGATGCGGATGATATTTATGATGAGGCTGTGCAGGAGCACATTGAGCACTATGAGTTGGAG
>CANQYC010000027.1 GCA_947627945.1 uncultured Clostridia bacterium | reverse complement strand
CATACATATTCATTTTTATAATATAACTCCACACCGATTTTATCATCTTTCAGTAAAGGGTCGTCAGTATTGATACTGAAGTGATCACCAAACTGTTCCAATGTCAGTGGAACGAAGGAGCAATTCAGATACCGACAAAGGAAGGCAAGACGATGGTTCACTACTGGGCAAAGGTCTACGACAGGGGCCGCCAGTGCGGAATTGAGGGCGGCAGGATCAGCAAGCTTACACTGAAAGAAAACGGCAAGGTCATCTACAACTACGACAGAGGGCTTGATGTTCCGCCGCAGAGCGAAGCCGCTGAGATGGCACTTGAAATCCTGATGTACGAGTACAACTAAACCACGAAGGAGGCAACCGGAAGGATGCCGCCCCATCTATCTTACTTATCATCATTCTCACCCCACATAAATTTTCTTTTATGATTCACATTAAGTATCGCATAAGAAATGAGCTTTAGCCCCTTGAGATGCTCAAATAATTCATAGAATCGTTTTTCAAAAACTTCATGATCATCAAAAGACAAATTATCTAACTGGATGTTTACCATCGGATATATCATACCCCGATGAGCGCACCATTCCGGCTTTTCATCATACCAATTGGCATAAAGATGACCTTTCCATTTTTTACCATACGAAGATATGAGTAATCTTTTGTTGACATCCGGCTCCGGTTCGCCCTCTAAACAGGGGGTGAATCTTATAAATTGTGATCTGTTTTCCGGATCCTCTATGAATACTCTCCCGCATGACGGGCATTGATATAAATTTACCCGAAACAGATGATCGATTTGCTCATAAATTGCGTGATCATTTTTATGTGATTTTCCAAGTTCTTCTATACAGTCCCAGAACTCATTCCAATCCTGATCTGCGATGATCCCGCCTTTATAAGAAAGACAATCTGAGCTGTCATGAAATCGATATCCACATTTACATAAAAAGTGCATGGAAACACCCCCGTGTTCTTTTATACTATTATAACTGAAATTCTGCAAAATGTCAAGTGGCGAGTAATTTTAATGCGTGCAAAAGCAAGAGAAAGACCGCAAAATTATCCGAAATTAAATGACTATGTACCGTCAGTATTTATGACAGCAGGGTTTGAATTGCTTAAGGCATATGAATGGACGGATGCTCTCTGTCAAATGCAGCGTTCATTTCACTGATGACGTCTTTTCCAACAAACTTGAATTTACAATAATCATAGACAGACAGCATGAACTGATAAGCCAGCTTGCATTTCTCGTAATCATCTGCCTGATTAAAAAGGGGCATGAATTTATCATTGTAATACTTTGTGACATTTGCGCCACGTCCCTATGTATTATCAATGAAATCATACGCAGAAAATAATCTACCCACGCCAAGACAAAATGTGTAGATTTCTACTGGTGGATCTCCAAAAAATTGATATTCACCGTGAATCAGATTCCAATTGTCCTTGTAAATTTCACGTAAACATTTCTTTTTGAGCGTAGATGTTTCATATAGATATGTTTCCCATACAGCACTGATTTTTGGAAACGGGTCTGTCAGCATTGTACACGAGCCAATTGCATCATCCCAGCGTTTCGGATACTCTCTATGGGTATCCTCTGAAAAGATTTGCAGAAGAAATGCCTCATGGTTCGTGTATCCTTGTTTGAACAAACTGTCAAGACGTGCAATTTCCTCTGAATTAAGTTCCCTTATGCCAAATGCATAATCAAGGCTTAAAAAGTATTCGCCAGCAATATCATAATCATCATCCACACTGATTTCTGAGCATAAAGACTTGACTGAATGCAAAATGGCTATCAGCGTTTTCCACTCGCTTTTTTTCACATTTTCAAACAGTTCACCCCCCATTGAAAAGGCGACTTTACACGCACCACCCGCTTCTTTATTATCAAATACGAGACAGAAAGTTTCACTTGCTCCATCTCCAAAATCGATCCATAAAGATTGACCTTCCGTAGCAACGATCCATTTTGCAGTTGCTCCTTTTGGCTTTACTGCTTTTTTGATTTTTTCAAACACCTGTTCCGGCGTTTTATTCTTCTTGAGTTTCAGTGAGTAAAAGATTGTATCTGACATAGATCAACACAGGGGTTACCCTGTACTCCTTTCTGTGTTTTTGCAAATCCATCGTTCTGCAATTATTCATATTATAACACAAGCCCATAGAAAAGTCAAACGAAAGAATCTGATGCACATGAGTGTTTTCAGCAGACTGTTCCGGTCACTGGACAAGCCGAAGGATAGCAGTGAGGTGCTGGTTTTATGATTCTTCAAATTTATTCAATGAAAAACCATGTCCTCCAAACCATCGCTTATTCATTTCAAATAACAATTCCTTATTAAGCTCATATGAACCATCAAGTGACTCTTGAAGAACTGAATCAATACAACAGTATGGACAAATCGCTGTTCTGGCATTTGCATCATTACACCAATCAGTCACTTCAGTAGACTTGAATATTTTACCACAATAAAAGCAGCCACAAATGTTGGATCTTTTGACCAGTTCTTCATTTTCAAATGATAGTTTATGTAATGCTTCATGATCAAGCATCTTAATACCTCCTTGATAATATGGTTTTCTTTATTATACCATGAGCAGGTGAAAAAGTCAATATGCGATGCTGACAGCGCAGGGCAAAAGCATTTACTTTCTATATTGAGGAGATTTGTCGTATGTTTCAGGTGCCACCGCATTTATGGCAGTAGACATATAGAAGTTTCAAGAAACTACGATAGCCCGATACAGCAAGCTAAAACATTATCAAAGATGCGATTTATAATTATGAGTTGAATGATGTTAAAATCTACTATTTATATATAAGGCAAGTATGAATAACAGCATAACACTGATAAAAGTTAAAGAAAGATAATTTTTCCCTTGACAGTGTACCAAATAAGTGGTATACTATAACTAAGGAAAGGGGTGCGATCCCGATGGCTGAAACAGGTGCTGACCATATGTTATATAATGGTTTTGATAATGAGAACATTCTGCATATTGCTATGGAGCAATCAGCAATTGATGCAAACTGCCAAACCGATGACTTTTTAAGAAAAGAAAATGTCGTTGTTTCATCAGCTGTAGATCCAAAAGCAAGAAAATATCTGTCACTTCCACATGACTGTCATCTTATCTCATATGGAAACAATATTGTTGCTTCCATAAACGAAAAATATCGTGACATTGTGACCGATTATATCGATCAATTCCCAGTTGAGCATTGTTTTGAAACACCTAATTTGTATGTTTTGAACGATGGGCTGAAAAAGAACGGCTTGCACATTTGCTTTATGGCGGAATATTTTCTACCGGATCTTCATGCGTTGAAACCGATGAAATGTCCTTATGAAACAAAGCTGCTGTATCCTGAG
This sequence comes from uncultured Clostridia bacterium, assembly GCA_947627945.1. Taxonomy (GTDB): domain Bacteria; phylum Bacillota; class Clostridia; order Oscillospirales; family Ruminococcaceae; genus UBA3855. The sequence goes on along the minus strand of CANQYC010000027.1, from coordinate 18,521 downwards.
AATTTTTCATCACTATATATACCACAATGGAGTAATGCGCTGTGTGAAAAGCGTAAGGAACTGGATGTTTTAGGGGTTGGTGCATACGATGGTGATAGACTTGTAGGTCTTGCTGCTTGCTCTAATGACTGTGAAAGTATGTGGCAGATCGGCATAGATGTGCTGCCAAGTTACCGTAGGCAAGGCATTGCCTGTGCGCTAACAAGTTGTCTGGCACTGAAAATATTAGAGCATGGCAAAGTGCCGTTTTATTGTGCTGCATGGTCAAACATCAGATCCGTGAGAAACACTATAAAAAGTGGTTTTCGCCCTGCATGGGTCGAGATGACTGCAAAGAGCATTTCCATTATTGAGAAAATGAACGAATGTCAGGTGAAAGCTTGATGAAAGAAAGGTTAATGTATGAAGCAGCCTAAACATTATAAAAGCAAAAATGAAAGTTCTCTTTCGAGGATCTGGGTCGATGTAGGTATACTAATCATTATTCTTTTTGTGGAAGTGAGTGTTGACATTAAGCAAAAGGCGAATATTTCTGATGAATTGCCAAAACTTATCTCAATAAATCCGATATCTGCTTTAATAGTTTTTATTCTGCTTCATATGATATTTTTAATTATAAAATCTGTTATTTATAACAAGAGAAAACAAAATATAATGGAACATGGTAATGTAATGGAAGGCATAATAACAGACACAATACACATTAAGGTTTTAAGTCGAACTCCCGGAGCAACATATAATTATAAGTATCACGTTCAGCTAAGTGACGGAAGAACGGTCAATACCGAAGTTTATTACGAAGACTTTGTTAAGAATGATGATATAAGCAGATGCACAGTTTATGAATATAATAACCATTATTATTTCACAGATTTCAGATAAGGTTAGAAAGTATAGCCTATTGGCACACATGTTTTCCGTTCCACATAAGTCCATTTCAGCATTGTGGCGCATACCACAACAGGCAAAAACCTATTGAAATAATAACCGCAAGCTCTCGGAAACGCTCTGTAGGCGTTTCTGAGAGCTTTTTCTTTTCAACGATAAAGTTTCCGCTCGGTGAGCGTGTACTGCTTTTCGGTGATCTCAAAGATTACTGGATAGCTGATTGTCAGAACCGCACCTTGCCTATCATCATTTTGCGGAGGGAGAATCTCCGAGACCGCCATTTGTGCTGTTCCTTTCACCCGGAGAGGACACATTTTCGGCGGATAATTTGATGTATCACGGCTTCAAGCAGCTTGATGTAGAGCTATACACGGATGAAAAATCTCCGGATGCAGATCGGGCTGTCTCTTTCAGAACTCGATCTGCTCACCATCGGCATGGTCAATGATATGTTCTGTGAAAGTCAGAATGATGAGTATGATGGGCGGATCCAGCGAACATCTCAAAGTGACATGGACGCATTCTAAGATATATAGACCATATAAATACATTCAGCCCGAACGGTATTCGTCCGGGCTGATTCAGTAATATGCAATTATTGTGCGATCTCTGCATCGTTTGCGGTGTATTCTTCAAGGGAATTTTCCTTGACCTGAATGCAGATATAGCTGATGCCGGAATCTGCTGCGGCAAAAAACTGCCTTTTGGCAGCCGGAGCGATCCTGAGCCAATCCCCTGCATTCAACTCAACTGTTTCGCCATCGATCACGGCTTTTCCCTTACCTGAGAGAATAGCATAGATCTCCTCATTCTTCTTGTGTAAATGCACGAACGGTACACTTGCACCGGCAGGAAGGTTGTTGATGCTGATCTCTGCACCTGTCAGGGAAAGCTGATCGTGAAGCTCTGTTCTTGCATCCTCACCGACATGGATCTTGCTAAAATTGCTCATAATAATACCTCCAAAATTTTATTGATGTAACTAATCTTGTTACAACTATATCATATCACACTTGTGATGTAATGTCAATAGTTACATCGAGATTTTGTATATCTGCACAAATTTATCTGTTTTTCGTTGTAGATATTGACATTACAACGAAAATATGGTACAATAGGATCATAGTACAATAGGAGGCGTTTCTATGCAGTTTTCATCAAGATTTACAATCGCCACGCATACATTGCTGTGCATTGCCATGTTTCAGGAAGAATACAAAGTAACTTCCAATTTTCTTGCAGGCAGTATCAATGTCAATCCTGTTGTTATCAGGAATATTCTGGGACAATTATCTGCATCAGAACTTGTTGAGATCAAAGCAGGTGTAGGCGGTGCATATCTTGCAAAATCGCCGGATGAGATCACATTGCTGGACATTTTCAAGGCTGTGGAAAAGGAAGAGTCGCTCTTTCATTTTCATGAAAATCCCAATCCGGAATGTCCTATCGGACGAACGATCCATACGGTCTTGGATAACAAGATAGACACGATACAATCAGCAATGGAAAATAAAATGGCTGAAACAACATTGTCACAATTACTGGAGGGCGCAAAGAAAAATATGTGATTTGAACCAAAGTAAGCACTTGCTTCGGCAGGTGCTTTTTTATGTCCTGATGAGGAGGTGAAACCGCTGGCAAACGGGATCAAGGGCATCACAGTCGAGATCGGCGATGATACCACGATAAGCAATCCGGTGCGATTGCATGAACTCGCCATTAACTTCTGTATTTTTATTCAAGTACAGTCATCGACAGCCACAACAGCCGGGCAGTGAACCAGACAAACAATTCACCAAAGTCGCTGCAACGGCTGGAAATTTACCGACAGATAAGGAATGCGGTGAAGGTGTGGCTGAGTTAATTGTATAAAATAGATAGAATAATATACAGCAAGGTGCTGATGGATAATAGAATTACTGCCGTTTTCGCATACAGAAGTTGCATTTTATCATCTTCAATTATTGCAGAGTATTTTTGGTTCTCCCTATACTTTACGCAAATTGTATCGCCAATATTATATTTTGCTCTGTTTTTCAGAGGAACGTTCATTTGCCTTGTTTCGTACATATGCCCGTCAAGGTTATACTGTGCGACAACTCGGCAAGTGCGCTTGTTAGTTTCAGCGTATATAATTGTTCCTATGACCGACTTGCTCTTATATACTCGATTATGTTCATCGATAAACCAAACCCACGATGAGATATATAAAAGGACACATAAACCAATGTCGATTATCGTATCAGCATCATAGGCATACAACACCAAAATTACGATCGCTGCAACAAAAATAAGCACCACAGCAAGAATAGATGCACGAAAAGATTCCAGCCGGATATTTTCAAATTCACATTTGCCATAAGCAATATACGGATCATCTGGCAAGTACACGATAGATATATTTTTACCCTTATCGTACTTGCCAGACCGTGTCAGTATTTTATGATAATACACTTTTCCATTCACGCTGTATTTCAGCTGATAGTAGCTAAAATCACCATTCTGATCTCGAACAGGTTTTATGGACTCGACTGTACCAGTAGTAATTGCGCCATTCAACATTAGCTTCTTGAGGTCGTAATAATGATATAACGAAAGTACTGTAGCGATCATACCAGCTAATGCAATCAAAATTCCGGTTATAATTATACCAGTACTCACGATTCTTCTCCTTTGCATAGAATTTATAAATATTATATCACACTCACTCCGAAAAAGCAAGGGGCGATGACTATTTTTTAAGCTGATCCTCGAAAGCGACAACAGCCGGACGGTGAACCAGACCAACAATTCACCAAAGGCTCTGTCACGGCTGGAAATTTACCGGCAGACAGGGAATGCGGTGAAGGTGTGATGGGGTAGACTTTATGCTTGCTCTATTACTGAGATAAATCAGAATTTTCACTTATGAATATATCTTGTTCCTTATACGTAAGCGGACTTCTGTGTGGATTATCCAATGTCTTGAAAACGGCATTTGAATAAGCCCTCTAGCATCTTTATAGCACCAGTAAATCGATCAGCCAAACTTCGTTTTCTTGGTTGCTTACTACATTCAAGGATTTTAAGTATTCTTTTCTTTCCTCCGGTATTTTTCTCTTCAATTCATCATACGATCGTCAGTACAGATGCAACTCACTTCCCCCAAAGTTTCGAAAGATAATAATAATAATAATAATAAGTCTTGGAGTTGCTCCCGTTCTTTTTACACCACTTCTGCGCTGTCATTCCGCTTGCCTGCTGCACTTCGATTCACACAGCCCAGTCACGCTTCACGGTAATGGCTGTTGTTTCTTCCATTTTCTTTTCCTCCTGTATCCAATTTGTTCCAACACACTCTATAGACCAATTTAGACTTTCTGATCTTCTCTATAGAGTTACCTGAACTTTATCATACACCAAAGGTCCCATTGTTCGGAACACAGGATCTGTTTTACACTTACCAAAATAGCACAATGCCCCCTCCCACCAACGGGAAGGGGCATCCTTTTATCCTCGCATTTTTTTGACCATCCCGATCTGTTCCGGTCTGACAAGCCCACAGAGTGCATGATACAGTGCTTCGCTTACCTCCACACGGCGTTTTGTCAGCACATAGCGATGCGACTGTTCGAGGTACAGCAGCACATCCGTGTCACCGGGATATGCCGTCAGCACCCCGGAAAGCTGCTTCGGGACATCGGCATCCTGCGCACCGAGTTTGATGCAGAGCTGCATTTGCCGCAGCAAAAGCGGAAAATCATCCTGCGCCCGCAGGCTCTCACAGATCACACTTGCCTCATCGTCCCGGAACGTGATCCTGCCCGTGACACAGACAATGCTCTCCGGTCGGAGACGGCTCACAGAAACGGCATAGAGCTGCGGGAAGATCACACCGTCCAGCGTCCCCGTGCTGTCCTCAAGCGTGACAAATGCCATGTCCTCTCCCCGTTTCGTCCGGGATCGCTTGACGCTCTGCAATACGCAGAGGAGCGTCACATTGGTCTGCTCCGGCAGTTCCGTGGCAGCAGCAAGCGTCCTGCATCGCAGCAGCTCCCGCATCCAGTGCAGCGTATCGAGCGGATGTCCGGAGATATACATGCCCGTTGCCTCTTTTTCAAGCATCAGGAGCTGATAGGGTTCAAATTCCTGTTCCGGCAGGATCACCAGATCCCCGGAGGCATCCGCCTCGCCAAACAGGCTCATCTGCCCCTCTACATTGTTTTCCGCAGCGTCATTGACAGCATCCAGCACTTCCTCCGCATGCAGCAGCATCTGCCGCCGGTTGCAGTCAAGGCTGTCCAGTGCGCCCGCCTGTATGAGCGGCTCAACGTTCCGCCTGTTCAGACCATACGGGGACATCCGGCGGCAAAAGTCCACAAAGCTCCGGAATGCCCCGCCCCTGCGCCGCTCCACGAGCATATGGTCGATCATTGCCTTTCCCAGTCCCCGGATGGCAAGCAAGCCGAAATAGATCTTTCTCTCCCGGCAGACAAAGCCCTCCCCGCCCGTGTTGACATCCGGCGGGCAGACCGTAAGCCCGGCAGCACGGCATTCCTCCAGATAGTGCAGGAGCTTGCCGGTATCCGCCATCACGCTCGTCATGAGGGCAGCCATATACTCCCCGAAGTAGTGTACTTTGAGGTATGCCGTCTGGTATGCCACCAGCGCATAGGCAGCCGCATGGGACTTATTGAAAGCATAGGAGGCGAAGCTCTCCATCTGGTCAAAAATCCGGTTGGCAATGTCCTCCGGGATCCCGTTTGCCACAGCACCGATGCAGCCGTCATCCGTCCCGGAGCCGTGCAGGAAGATCTCACGTTCCTTCACCATTTCTGCATGTTTTTTCTTTGCCATGCTGCGGCGCACGATGTCCGCCCTGCCATAGGAATAGCCCGCCAGTTTCCGGCAGATCTGCATGACCTGTTCCTGATAGACGATGCAGCCGTAGGTCACATCGAGGATGTCCTCCAGCATCGGATGCAGGTAGGTGATCTTCCGCTTGTCATGGCGGTTGCGGATATAGGTCGGGATGGCATCCATGGGACCCGGACGGTACAGTGCCAGTGCCGCAATGATGTCCTCCATGTTCTCCGGTCTGAGCCGCATGAGAAAGCCCCGCATCCCGGCACTTTCAAGCTGAAAGACACCTGATGTGTTCCCCTCTGCGATCAGCCGGTACACAGCCGGATCATCAAGCGGTATCTCCGATACAGAAAACCCCGGCGTATGGCGGCAGACGGCACGTTCTGCGTCCCGGATGACCGTGAGGTTCCGAAGCCCCAGAAAATCCATTTTCAGCAGCCCCAGCCGTTCCAGTACCGTCATGGTATACTGCGTGACCACCGTCTCATCATTTTTCTGGAGCGGGACATAGTCGCTCACCGGCGAAGCGGCGATCACCACCCCGGCGGCATGGGTGCTTGCATGGCGGGGCATGCCCTCCACCTGTGCCGCCAGATCGAGCAGACGATGCACCTGCTCATTGGTATCATACATCTCCCGGAGTTCCTTTACCCTTTCCAGTGCCTCCGGAATCGTCATGTTCCATTCAAAGAGCTTTGCCGCCCTGTCACAGAGCGCATAGGGAAGCCCCATCACACGCCCCACATCCCGCACCGCCGCTCTTGCCTTGAGGGTATCAAAGGCAATAATCTCCGCAACATGGTCACTCCCATAGCGGCGCACGACGTATTCTTTCACCTTCTGTCTGCCCTCGATGCAGAAATCAATGTCAAAATCCGGCATACTCACACGTTCCGGGTTGAGAAACCGCTCAAACAGCAGCTTTCCTGCCACCGGGTCGATCCCCGTGATGCCGATGCAGTAGGCGCACAGACTGCCCGCACCGGAACCTCTGCCGGGACCCACGGGAATGTCCTGACTGCGGGCATAGCGGATAAAATCCCACACGATCAGAAAATAATCCACAAACCCCATCTGCGAAATGACATCCATCTCGTATTCGAGACGCTGCACCGTCTCCGGGGAGGGCGTACCGTAACGCTGATACATCCCCTTGCGGCAAAGTGCCCGGAAATAGGCTTCGTTGTCCTTTACCCCATCCTGCACAAAATGCGGCAGCTTACGTTCCCCGAACGTAAAGCTGACATTGCAGCGTTCCGCAATGCGGGCAGTGTTGGCGATCGCCTCCGGTACCGCAGAAAAAAGTGCCGCCATCTCCTCCGTGCTTTTCAGGTAGAAATCACTGGTAGAAAATCCCATGCCTGTCGGTTCCTCGAGGGTCTTTCCCGTCTGTATACAGAGCAAGATCTTCTGCACCTGCGCATCACTGCGGCGCAGATAATGGACATCATTCGTCGCAGCGACCGGGATACCCGTGTCCCGTGACAAACGCAGCAGCAGCGGCAGGACACGCTTCTCCTCCGGAATGCCGTGATCCTGCAATTCAAGGAAATAGGCATCCGCTCCGAACAGTTCCCGGTATTCCAGTGCAGTCTGTTTAGCGGCTTCATACTGCCCCTCAAGCAGCAGTGAGGGGATCTCGCCCGCAAGACAGGCAGACAGACAGATCAGCCCCCCATGGTACCGGCGCAGCAGTTCCCTGTCCACACGGGGCTTGCGGTAAAATCCCTCAAGATTCGCAGCGGACACGAGCTTTACCAGATTGTGATACCCCTCATTCGTCTCACACAGCAGCAGCAGATGGTGATTTTTTCCATCAAGGACAGGATCCTTGTCAAATCGTGTACGCTGTGCCACATAGACCTCACAGCCGATGATCGGCTTGATGCCGGCTTTTTTGGCAGCATCATAAAAAGCGACTGCCGCATACAGATTGCCGTGATCCGTCACGGCTGCGGCAGTCTGTCCCAGTTCTCTGACACGCTCCGCCAGTGCTTCGAGACGGCAGGCACCGTCCAGAAGGCTATACTCACTGTGAACATGCAGATGCACAAATTCATGAGCTTGCATGATCCCCCTCCTTCCGGCAGGCAGCGGCTGCCTCCGCAATGCGGCGGAAACGATGGTTCACGCCGGAGCGTCCGATGGGCTTTTCCAGCAGCTCCGCCAGCTCCTGCAAACTCAGATGCGGATTTTCCAGCCGCAGCTCTGCCAGTTCCCGCAGTTCCGGCGACAGGGTATCGAATCTGCCGCACCGCATCAGTTCCCGGATATCCCGGCACTGTCTTTCGGAGGCAGAAATGACTTTATCAATATTTGCCATATCGCAGTTGTTCATCCGGTTCACCCGGTTGCTGACTTCCTTGTCGATCTGGATGTCGATGAGCGCAAGCGTACACCGCTGCGCCCCCATAAAAGTAAGCAGGTCGCCGATCTCCTCAGACATTTTCAGATAGACCGCATAGGCATACCGCCGCTGCATGACATTCGGGTGTACCCCGACACTCAGCAGGATGTCACACAGTTCCCGGCACAGTGCTTCTGTCGGGGCATTGAATTCGAGGTGATATTCCTTGGCAGGATCCGTGATGCTCCCGCATGTCAGAAAAACGCCGCCGAGGAAGATGCCGATGCTGTTGGTCGGCAGATTGCGCATATCAATGTGGCGTTCCTCGTGGATATGAAACGCACGGCGGATGCTGGTGACATAAGATCCCCCGGTGATGCGGTAAATGCGCAGACAGCCGCCGTCCCGTCTGGGACGGCTCTCCGTCCGGAGCGGCACATCGGGAAATACGGCATGCATCAGCTCCGGGAACAGCGTGCTGAACACTTCACTTTCACTCTTGAGACAGATCTCGTCCCGGTGTACTGCCTTGCCGAACAGCAGCATTCCATACAGGCAGGCGAAGCGTCTGTCATGGTCGGTCACGGCACTCCGGATACATTCCCGGACATTATGGGAAAATGCTGACATCAGCACACCTCCGTTCCTCACTGCGTTGAGGCGTTGAGCCATTTTGACAGTGTCTCTGACAGTTTGGAGATCTCCACAGGCTTGGAGATATGGTCATTCATACCCGATCTCATGGCACGGAACACATCATCCGAAAATGCATCTGCACTCATTGCCACGATCGGGATCTTCCGGAGATCCTCCCGTCCGGCACCCCGGATCGCCTTTGTCGCCTCATAGCCATTCATGCGGGGCATCTGGATGTCCATGAAGATCAGATCATAGTAGCCCGCCGGCTTCCCGGTCGCCATTTCCACTGCATACTGCCCGTCAAATGCCATCTCGACCTCCACACCGATCGTCGTCAGCAGTTCACAGGCGATCTCCCGGTTCAGCTCATTGTCCTCCACCAGCAGAATGCGTTTCCCCTGATAATGATTCTCCGTAAAGCTCTGGATCTCCGAGCTCTGGCTCGGCGTCTGTTCCGGCTGCACCAGTGACCGCAGCACATAGATCAGCCTTGACCGGAACAGCGGCTTGCCGATGAAGGCATTGACACCGGTCTCCCTCGCCTGCTGCTCGATCTCCGTCCAGTCATAGGCGGACAGAATGATGATCGGTACGGTATCCCCGACCGTTTTCCGGATCTTGTCGGCAGCTTCAATGCCGTTGGTACCCGGCATCTGCCAGTCCAAGATGACCGCATCAAAGGCATCTTCCCTGCCGTGACGGGCAATGACCTCCTCGACCGCTTCCCTGCCCCCGTAGACACTGGTGGCATGCATGCCGAGTCCCTGAAGGATGTCACGGGTGCTTTCTGCCGCATCCTTGTCATCGTCTGCCACAAGGATACGGAGATCTGCCAGACACCCGGCATCTGTATCCTGCAAATTCTGGATGGTGAGGTAGACACGCACCGTAAAGACGCTTCCCTTTCCGGGTTCACTGTCCACGGAAATGCTGCCGTTCATCATATTGACGATGTTCCGGGCGATCGGCATACCCAGTCCCGTCCCCTCTGCCTTGCGGGTATCATCATTTTCCGCACGGGAGAACGGCTCAAAAATATGCTCAAGATAGCTCTTCTCCATGCCGATACCGGTATCACGGAACACAAATTCATACTGCGCCTTATCCGGGATGTGTGAGGAAAGCTCCCGGATCTCCAGCGAGATGCTGCCGCCCTCCGGCGTGAATTTCACGGCATTCCCCATGATATTCACAAAGACCTGCCGCAGCCGGAGCGTATCGCCGACCACATCCTCATGGACAAGGTGGGAAGTACTCATGCTGATCTGCTGGTTCTTTGCCTTGATCTGGGGCGACATGATCGTCAGCAGGCTCTCTGTCATTTCCGCAAGGTTGAACGGCTCTTCGGACAGCGTGAGCTTGCCGCTCTCGATCTTGGACATATCCAGAATATCGTTGATCAGTGCCAGCAGATGGCGGCTCGATGAGGTGATCTTGCCCAGACACTCCCGGACACGCTCCTTGTCGTCAATGTGCATCGTGGCGACCGTGGTCATGCCCATGACCGCATTCATCGGCGTGCGGATATCATGCGACATGCGTGACAGGAAATCGCTCTTGGCACGGTCTGCCGCCTTTGCCGCATCAAAGGCATTCTGGAGTGCGACATGGCTTTCCAGCTCCATACGCTTGCGCTCGGTGATGTTCTGGATGGCAAACAGCACCGAGATCGGCTTGCCGCTGCTGTCACGTTTCAGACAGATGACAGACATATTTTCCCATCTGTCCTCCCCACGGCATATGTGATATTCGTACTGGAGATAGGAAACGTCCTTCGTCATGACCTCACGGATATGCTCCGGCGTGATCATCGCCTTCATGTCCACGCCGTCTTCCCCGTCCACATAGAACTCACTGACATACTCCAGCAGCGTGGTATAGGTGCCGCTTTCCGGCATGCCATCCGCCTTGGTGACATAGGAATAGGTATTGTGTTTCAGATCTGCGATCGCAAACCGGCTGAACAGCTCCGTGACGCTCATCACGATCTGGCTGATCTCCTCGTTCTCATCCCGGAGCTGCCGCTCCTTGCGCTGTTTCGAGATCAGCAGATAGCCGATGTAGATGAGGAACGCCGCAATGACACCGCCCACCAGTGCGACCGCCGCATTGTCCGTTGTCGAGCGCATCTGGTTGGTGATGCTGGCAGGAAATACCTGCACCAGCACCCAGTCATTGTACTCCAGCACCGCAAGGTAGGCATTGGCAGTCCCCGTGCTGTTCTCGTAGCTGAATGCCTGCGAGGTATGTGTCTCAAAGGCATGCCGGAACGCATCCTCCGACTTGCCCGTGATGTTTTGGGAGTTGATCACAAATTCCAGCAGATTGTCCGGCTTTTTCTTCGTGCCGGCACAGGTGATGACCGTACCGTCACCCATGCAGAGATATGTCCTTGCCGTCACGCCGAAGAACTGCGTCTCGATGATGTCCTGCATCCTCTCCTCACTGTACAGACCGCACAGCACGCCGATGATCTCGCCCTGATAGCGCAGCGGCGTGTAGAAAGAGAAGAACTGATGCTGTGCCAGCTCGTTGTTGATGACAGCACACACGCCAGTCTCTCCCTGCATCCCCTTGCGGTAGGCATCCCGGTCGGTGACATCCGCATGGGTGCCGCTCGAAGTGACGATCTGTCCGTCTGCGGGGATGAATTCAAGGTGATCGAACCGGCTGCCGCCGCTCAGCTCCACGAGCTGCTCCACATCGACATCCGGGGAATCCATGATATTGCCATAGAGTGCCGCCATCATCGCAAGGCTGTCCATGGATGCCTTCATCCGATCCTCAAACCGGCTGGCAGACAGCTTGGTGGCATCCGCAATATACCCCTCGTTCTGGGCAATGATATTCCGGTTGTTGTAAAGCACAAACAGTAGCAAAAACGCTGTGATCATCACAAGCATCAGGAGGCTCAGTAAGATCTGTCTGCCGATGCTCTTGGTATTGGTATTGAATTGCATGATCGTTCTCCTTTGATGTTGATAGGTTCAGGTTCGGTTCATGTTGTCTCTTCCGCAGGCTGGTAGTCCTCCCGTGTCTGGAATGTCGAAGAACAGGCGATCAGATACTGGTGATCGCTGTCGAACTCCATTGCCAGATAGTAGCTGTCCGCCGGATCGGCAGGATCCTCGATCAGCCATGCAACGATAAAATAGCCGTCTGTGTAGTGTCCGTAGAGCTGCAGTGCATTGTAGCCTGCCACGGTTACCATCGCACCGGACACATCTTCGAGCGTCTCATCCTGCTGCATGTAGGAACGCAGTCCCTCCGCCGCTACCTGATAGGAGATATTGTCATAGAAATCGAGCGTGATGATATTTTTTCCGCTGGCATCACAGTACTGTGTCAGCCCTTCCACATCTTCATCCTGAAACGGCAGATACCCCAGCGGCACTTGGATATAGCCATTCTCCGCATCGCCGATCTGCTGCAGTTTCCCGTCATAATAGAATTCCCCGGAAGCATCCGTGATCGCACCCTCCGGAATGTCGGGTCTTGTCGCTGCCTGCGTCTCTGCGGGCGTCCCGCTGCTCTGCGTTTCTGTCTCCTCACAGCCCGTCATGGCAGCCGTCAGCAGCAGTGCCGTCAGAAATGCGATCCGTTTCCTGCGCCCCCGGACAGCATGGCGTACCGTCCGGGCACTTGTTGTATCATTGGCATATAGCATGCATCTGCCCCCTTCGGATAGAACTACTTCTATTATACCATAAGTCCGGCGTCTTTTCAACTGTTTTTTCAGAAGATACCGCTCCGCACGCAAAAAAGCCCCTCCCCATGACGGGGAGGGGCATCTGATTTGTAGATCATGAGCAATGCTCAGGAACGTAATGGCCAATTGTCAGAATGCGATCGGTGCCATCACATCATTTACCCATTTCAGGCAAACTTTCATGAGACCCAAGTCAACGATGTTGACAACGCCATCCTGATTGATGTCACCACGGGTGATGTGCGTATCCTTGTAGCCCAGCAGATACTTCTGCAGAACGACAATATCCAGCACTTCGATCTTTCCGTTGCCGTCCACATCGCCGTTTTCTGCAACGAGCGGTACCAGCGGATGTGTGTCATTCGGCTCAGTGGTCACCGGTTCGGTGGTCTCCGGCTCTGTAACGGCAGGTTCTGTCGTTTCCGGTTCTGTTGTGCTGCCCTTCGGCACTGCATACAGACCGTAGGCAGTCATGCCCTTGCCGGTATCACTGATGAACAGGCTGTTCATGATGTCCATAGATTCGCCGAGATCGGTCAGTCCGGTCAGAAGGTCATCGTAGGTGAATGTCAGCATGAACGGCGTCTCGCTCTCATCACTGGATGCCAGACGGTTCCAGCTCTCATCGCTGCCCATCAGGACGATCTCCGGTGTGCTGTCGGACTCATAGATCATGACAAGATCATAATTCTCGCTGACATAGTCCTTCCAGCCCTTGACGGAAATGTTGCCCCATTCCTTGACAGCCTGACCTGTTTCAGAACGATACAGCTCTACCCAGTTGTCACCGATCGGGATCTTGCTCCAGTCAAAGACAGGCTTCTCCACTTCCCGATATGCCGGAAGATTCGCAGTGATGCCATATACATCCATCATTGCCTTTACGACCGGTGCGGATTCGTTGTACCAAGTATTGGTAGCACGATAGAGATATCCATGGCTCTCGCCATTGTCTACACCAACGACATTGTTGTCCCACAGAACGCAGGGGATGCCGGCAGCCTTTGCCTTTGTCAGGTAGCTGGTCGCCCATCTTACTCTGTCCTCGGTGTTGCCGAAATCGGAGGCACCAAACTCACCGATGATGATCGGCGCACCCTTTTCGTTCTGGATCTGGTTGAAGGTATTGAACATGTTGGTCAGAGACGACTCATAATCCTCGCCATAGCCGCTCGCACCCGGGAAGGTGTGGTTGGCATAGCTGTCTGTCGCCATCGTGAAGAAGTACGGAGAGTACGCATGTACAGAGAGTGCCACGTTGCCTGCATTGGCAGGGATCTCAATGGCACGGATCGCCTCGGGATCCGAAGATGCCACATAACCCGGCAGCATCAGCAGACGCTCCTTGTTGGCAGAAGACCCTTGGCTGCGGACGGTGTTGACAAACACCGCATTCAGACGGTTGATGTAATTTCTCGAATTGGCATCGCCGTTGCCCCACTCCACACTGGAGCCGAGCCCGGTCTGCCGGGGTTCATTCATTCCCTCAAAGATCAGGTGCTGATCATAGTCCTGGAATTCGTCAGCGACCTGTGTCCAGATGTCAGTAAGTTTCTTGGAAGCATCCTGATAGGTCGCATCCGTGAATTCGCTGACATTGACCCATTCCTCATGGTGAACGTTCAGGATGATGAACATGTCACGATCATAGCAGTAATCGACCATTTCATGCACATAATCCATCCAGCTGTCATTGATGAGGTACATCTGTGAGCTTTCGTCCCATTCCAGATGCTCATACCAAGTCGTCGGGATACGGACGGTATTGAAACCTGCCTGCTTGACTGTCTCGAACAATTCCTCCGTAGGCTCGGGATTGCCCCATGCCTTGGCGAATTTCTTCGGAGCAGCGGTGCTGGCAAAGCCAGTCCCTTCGCAGTCGAGCGTGTTGCCGAGGTTCCAGCCCACCTTCATCTGCGATGTGATCCCTTTGGCATCCTGCCCGGTCAGTGCGGCTGCCCGGACGGGTGCTGCCGGCATGGCACCGAATGCTGTCACTGCCAGTGCAGCGGCGGAAACAGCGGAGGTCAGCCTGCCGGTGATTTTTTTCTTCATCATTGCATTCCCCCTTGTAGTGTAGTTGCTGCCCGCCGGATGCCTGTGCGCCGGCATCCGGATGACAACCGTTCTCTTTATGAAAACATTTGCGCTGTGATTTTATTATACAATTTATTTACGCATCTGTCAATTGGTTTTAGCGATTTTCACCTTTTTTGTCCTGTAAAATTTTCGTTAAGAAGATAGAAACCGAACAAATTCATATCTTTTTCACAATAGACCGGATCCAAAAAGCCATGCCTCTGCCTCTGCAAGGGAGGCAAACGTCTTCCATGCAAGGGCATTGCTCTCGGTGCAGGGCGGCTGCACATCCGGGATCTGCACCGGGAACGTCCCTGCACGGTATGCACTGCGCAGCCCGTTGACAGAATCCTCCAATGCAATGCAGTTTTCCGGAGCCAGCTCCAGTGCCTCACAGGCACGCAGATAGATCTCAGGATCCGGCTTTCCCCGGGAGACCATGTCCCCGGTGATGACCACATCGAACAGCGGCAGGAGCCCCGCACGGGAGAGCTGGTCACGGACAGTGACCTCCCGGGTAGAGCTTGCCAGAGCGAGCCGGATGCTCCTGTCACGGAGCGACTGCAATATCGCAGCGGCACCCGCCTTGACGGGGACTTCGGCATCCGTCACCGCATGAGAGAGTGCGCTTGCTCTCGCACGGAATCCCGCATAATCGAAATCCTCACCAAAATGCGTCAGGAAATAGGCACGGGTACTCGCCTCATTAAGCCCCCGGCAGGCATTGAGCGTGCGCTGGAAGTCAGACAGCCCGAACTCCGCAGCCGCTTTTTCCCATGACCTGTCTGCCACACGTTCCGTATCGAGCAGCAGCCCATCCATATCGAACACCGCCCCCCGGATCTGCACCGGGTCGCCGAAAGAAAACAGCCGGGTACCGGGAAAATGATGCTCATACAGGGAAAACAGGATATTCTGGAAACTGTAGGGAATGACCTGATGCGTGGCGACCAGCGCATCCCACTCCGCACGGTCGACCCAGCGGGCTTCGGCGACCTCCTCCGGCTGGAGTTTCAGTGTCGACGGCGTTTCCAGACGCACAAGCCAGTAATCATCGAACAGCGTTTCCGTGCGGAACGAGAACACCGGTTCTGTGTCGGAAAGATCGAGAGAAAGTCCGAGTTCCTCAAAGGCTTCCCGCTCGGCAGCCCGTCGGCTGTCGTCACCGGACTGTGCCATGCCGCCGAGGGAGATATCCCACATCCCCGGCCAGCTCGACTTGGTGTCCACACGCCGCTGGACAAGGAAACGCCCCTGCGCATCAAAGATCAGCAGATGGACAACGAGGACAAATTCTCCGGGTCTCCGGGGGGTGCCTCGTTCAATGACTTTGCCGGTGCGGCAGCGGTGAATATCGTAAAGATCCTGCAATTCAGGCATAAGCGTGCCTCCGTTTCATGAGATGATGTGTATCAAGAACTTCCAGATATATTATAATCCAAAGCCTGAAAAATGTCAAGTGCCGCCCCTGCCGGAGGCGGCAAGGCATATCTATGCAAAACATCCAAAAAATCCTCTCATTTGGCACAAAATCCGGCGATATGCTGTTTTCCGGCGGAATCTCTTGCATTCTGCGGGCGGCTGTGCTATACTATATTTGTGTCGACACATGTAATTGAACATATGACAGACGGTGCCTCCGATCGCTGCTGTGATGCCGGAGGGTAAAAGGGAAACAGCTGCAAATGCTGTACGATCTCGTCACTGTGATTGAGGAGCGCAAGGGCGACCCGCTATGCTGACTGCTGTGCGGAGCCACTGGCATACTGCCGGGAAGGCTGCCTTTCGTGAAGATCCATAAGTCAGGAAACCTGCCGTCTGCCGGTACAGAGACCATGCACCGCATGGTCTCAGATCACGAGGTATTGATCGTACTGTGAACGGCTCTGCCCGTCTGCGAGCAGGGTCTGCTTTGCAATGCCCTCTGCCTTGTGCAGGGGCTTTTTTTGTGCAGACAGGCAATTGCCGGAATGAGGATGAGCATACCTTTCATATTCTGAGTGAAAAGGATGATCAAACATGAAAAAAAACTATGTGGCAGCGGGCGTCCTTGCCTGCGCCCTGCTGACCGGATGCAGCACGGGAACTGACACGCCCGCACAGACGTCTTCGGATGCTCTGACAGAGACTTCCGGTACCGCCGCAGCGGGAACAGATGCGGAAGAAAACTACCAGACCGGGGATGCCTCTCTGGATGATCCCCGCAATCAGGACGGCATCGGCGAGTCCGAGCTGCTGGTCGTAAGTTTCGGCACCAGCTTCAATGACAGCCGCCGCCTGACCATCGGTGCCATCGAAAATGCGCTTGAGACCGCATTGCCGGGCTATTCTGTGAGACGGGGCTTCACCTCCAACATCATCATTGATCACGTCAGGTCACGGGACGGCGTGCAGATCGACGATGTGGATGCCGCCCTGAAGCGTGCGGTGGACAATGGTGTCAAAACACTTGTCGTACAGCCGACACATCTGATGGACGGGCTGGAATATCATGATCTGGTCGATCAGGTCGGACAATATGCGGACGCCTTTGAGAAAGTCTGCTTCGGCAAACCGCTGCTGTCAAGTGATGAGGACTTCGCCCGTGTGGAAAAAGCCATCGTAGACTGGACGGCAGACTATGATGACGGCAAAACAGCGATCGTGTTTATGGGACATGGCACGGAGGCGGACTCCAATGCCGTCTACAAAAAGCTGCAGGACAAGCTGACCGCAGACGGTCACGAGCATTATTACATCGGTACCGTAGAGGCAACGCCGTCTTTGGAGGATGTGCTTGCCGATGTGAAACAGGGCAGCTATGAGCGTGTCATCTTGGAGCCGCTGATGGTCGTCGCCGGCGACCATGCCAACAATGACATGGCTGGCGATGAGGCAGATTCGTGGAAGTCCGCCTTTGCTGCCGAGGGCTATGAGGTGGAGTGTCTGCTGCGTGGTCTGGGGGAGAACCCGGATATCCAGAAGCTCTATGTCGAACATGCTCAGGCGGCGATCGACGGGGAATAAAGACCAACGGGCGGCAGGATCCCCCTGCCGCCTGTTTCCAGAAACGGAGTGATATGATGAGACCAATAAAACTATTTTCCCTTCTCTGCGTAGGACTGCTGCTGACCGGATGTCAGCAGGAAACCCCGGCGTCCTCCGGGACTGCATCCGGGCAGGAGACTTCCGCTGCCGTTGAGACCGTCACGCCCAAAGAGGTCGTGGAAGAGGGCATGACCCCGGTACATGCGGATGCCCTGCAAAACGGGAGCTACCCGGTGACGGTGGATGCAAGTTCTTCCATGTTCCATGTCACCGCCTGCACTTTGACCGTGGCTGACGGCAGCATGACCGCAGTGATGGAAATGAGCGGCACGGGCTATCTCAAAGTGTTCATGGGAACGGCAGAAGAGGCTGCCGCTGCGGCAGAGGCGGACTGCATCCCCTGTGAGGAAACACCGGAGGGTGTCTGCACTTTCCGCATCCCCGTGGAGGCACTCGATGCCGGCATTCCCTGCGCCGCCTACAGCAAGCGCAAGGCGCAGTGGTATGACCGCACCATCCTGCTGCGTGCGGATTCCCTGCCGGCAGATGCCTTCCGGACGCAGCAGGACACCGTCACGGCAGCGTCTCTCGGACTGTCCGACGGAGAATACAAGGTCGGTGTCACCCTGAAAGGCGGCTCCGGGCGTGCCTCTGTGCAGTCCCCGGCAAAACTGACCATCCGGGACGGCAATGCCGAAGCAGAGCTGATCTGGAGCAGCAACAGCTATGATTATATGGTCGTGGATGGCAAACGATATGAGCCGGAGCGCATGGATCCTGTCTCTGTGTTCGTCATTCCCGTCAGTGCTTTCGGCACAGAGATCGCCGTCAAGGCGGATACGACTGCCATGAGTACCCCCTATGAGATCGCATACACGCTGTATTTCGATCCCGGCTCCATCACGCAATGAGGCGGCTGCTCGGATAACGCCGCCCGGCTGCGGGCCGCGCTGGACAAGGCCGACGCCGTGGTGATCGGCGCGGGGG
>CANQYC010000026.1 GCA_947627945.1 uncultured Clostridia bacterium | reverse complement strand
TTTGCCAAAAGTGCCCCCTCGTCCAAAAAACAGCATACTATGCTGTTTTTTGAACTCACCCCCTGAAAATGGCGTCGCATGAGGGGATTTCGGCGTCTGCGGACGCCGACCAGAGGGCTCTGCCCTCTGGATACCCGCCAGCTTTTTTTGGAAAAAAGCTGGAGCAAAAAAACTGATTAGGCTGCGTTTGGGGGTTCCCATGTCGGGGGGCAGCGTCACGCTGCGTTAATGAACATCAGTCACTTTATAGTCCTTCGCTTCCACCGCCTGACGCAGTGTCTCATCTGCGACTTCGGATGTCAGTGTTACGACGGCTCGCTTCTCTGTGTGGCTCACCTGCGCTTCGCTTACGCCCGGGATCGCCTCGAGTGCTGCCTTGACTGACGCTTCACAGTGCGGACACATCATGCCCTCGATCTGGATCGTCTTTTGCATCGTAGTCCCCTCCTTTCCGGATGATGTTTCTGTTTCTATCTGCAAAGCCGCTGTGTCCTCTTTGCCATGCATCCGGAACAGATTCAGACGCAGTGCATTCATCACGACACAGAAGCTCGACAGGCTCATGGCGGCAGCTCCGAACATCGGGTCGAGCTGCATGCCGAACAGTCCCGCCGCCAGCGGGATGCCCAACGTATTATATAGGAATGCCCAGAACAGATTTTGCCGGATGTTGCGCAGGACTGCCCTGCTCAGGCGGATCGCCGCCGGGACATCCGACAGGCGGCTCTTCATCAGCACCACATCCGCCGCATCTATGGCGGTATCCGTCCCCGCACCGATGGCAATGCCCACATCCGCTGCCGTCAGGGCGGGGGCGTCGTTGATCCCGTCGCCGATCATGGCGACTTTGCCCTTTGCCTTGAGGTTCCGGATGGCTTGTTCCTTTCCGTCCGGCAGCACCCCGGCGATGACTTCATCCACGCCCGCAAGTGCGCCGACGGCTCTGGCGGTGCGTTCGTTGTCGCCCGTCAGCATGACCACATGCAGACCCATTTCCCGGAGTTCCCGGACTGCCTGCGGGCTGTCGGGTTTGATCGTATCGGCAACGGCGATGATGCCGGCGGGGGTGTTGTCCTGTGCGAAGTACAGGGGCGTTTTGCCCGCCTGTGAGAGGGTCTCCCCTGCTGCCTGCAATGCGGGCGGCACCTGCATATGACCGGAGAGAAAAGCAAGATTGCCGCCGGTGAGCGTTTTGCCGTCCCGCTTTGCCGTCAGACCGTTGCCGGGATGTGCGGCGAAATCCGTGACTTCATCGGCGGGGATGTTCTGTGCTGCGGCATATTGCAGCACGGCACGGGCGAGGGGGTGTTCGCTTTTGCGTTCGAGGGAATGCGCAAGGCGCAGGAGCGTCTGCGCATCCATGCCCTCTGCGGGAAGTACATCCGTGACTTCGGGCATGCCGATGGTGATGGTGCCGGTCTTGTCAAGGGCAACGACACTGACCCTGCCGGTCTCTTCCAAAGATGCGGCAGTTTTGAACAGGATGCCGTTTCTGGCACCCATGCCGCTGCCGACCATGATCGCCACGGGGGTGGCGAGACCGAGTGCGCACGGGCAGCTGATCACGAGGACGGAGATGGCACGGGCGAGGGCAGTTCCCACGGCGGCACCTGCCGCAAGCCAGCCGAGCAGCGTCACGAGGGCAATGCCGATCACTGCCGGGACGAAGATGCCGGAGACTTTGTCGGCGAGTTTGGCGATGGGGGCTTTTGTCGCTGCGGCATCGCTCACCATGCGGATGATCTGGGAGAGGGTGGTGTCCTCCCCGACACGGGCGGCTTCACAGCGGAGAAATCCGGACTGGTTGAGCGTCCCCGCAGAGACGGTGTCGCCGGGGGCTTTGTCCGCCGGGATGCTCTCGCCGGTCAGGGCGGCTTCGTTGACGGCACTTGTCCCGTCGATGACGGTGCCGTCTACGGGGATCGTCTCCCCGGGGCGCACGACAAAGACATCTCCCCTGCCGACCTGCTCCACGGGTACGGTGACTTCGGTGCCGTTCCGGAGCAGGACTGCCGTTTTGGGGGCAAGCTGCATCAGTCCCCGGAGGGCATCGGTAGTTTTGCCCTTGGCACGGGCTTCGAGCATTTTTCCGAGGGTGATGAGCGTCAGGATGGTGCCGGCGGATTCAAAATAGAGTTCATTCATATATGCCATCGCATCGCCGCCGTGGAGCTGGGCATCGGTCATGGCGAACAGTGCCACGGTGCTGTAGGAAAAGGCGGCGGTCGCACCGAGTGCGACAAGGGTGTCCATATTGGGGGCACGGTGCAGGAGACTGCCGAAGCCCCGGACAAAGAAACGCTGGTTGATGACCATGATGGCAGCCGTCAGCAGGAGCTGGAGCAGTCCCATGGCGATGTGATTTCCCGCAAAGAAAGGCGGCAGCGGGAATCCCCACATCATATGCCCCATGGACACATACATCAGCACGATGAGAAATGCAAGTGATACCAGAAAACGCCGCAGGAGCAGGGGTGTTTCCTTATCCGCAAGGGCATCTTCCTGTGCGGGCTTGGCGGCATCTCCCCGCAGGGATGCGCCGTAGCCCGCATGCTGCACGGCGGCAATGACGGCATCCGGCGAGGCAGTCCCCTCCACGCCCATGGTGTTGGTGAGCAGGCTCACGGCGCAGGACGTCACGCCTTCGACAGCGGAGACCGCCTTTTCCACCCGGGCACTGCAGGCGGCGCAGCTCATGCCGGTGACATCGAATTGTTGCATAGGATCGTCTCCTTTCTGCGTTATTTCATCAGTTTTTGCAGGGCATCGAGGAGATCGTCGATCGCCTCGTCCTTTCCCTCCCGCAGGTCATGGGCAACGCAGCCACGGATATGTCCGGCGATCAGTTCACGGTCGAAGGCATTCATGGCAGCGGTCACGGCGGCGCATTGTATCAGGATGTCGGTGCAGTAGGCATTGTGTTCCACCATGCCCCGGATCCCACGGATCTGTCCCTCGATGCGGTTGAGGCGGTGGATGAGTTTCCGGCGTTCTTCGTCGGAGCGGTCGGTGCTTCTGCCGCAGCAGCAGGGTCTTTCTTCGTCCATAGTGTTCCTCCTTTGGTGGGGGTTATTCATACCCCCGGGGGGTATTGGTCTGTATTTTATTATACACCCACGGGGGAAAAATGTCAAGAGGTTTTTTCTGCCCTTGAGGAAACCCCTCCCCCAACCCCCTCCCCTTTCAGGGGAGGCGGGCTTTTTTGCAGGGGGTTTCACCCCCTGCACCCCTGAGCAGCGTGACGCTGCATCCGTGCGCATTCTATAGTGTTCAAACTTTGTGACGGTCAAGGCTTGCGCTCTGCTTCGTATAACGCTCGCCACCCATTGCACTGCGTGCAAAGGGCGGCGGGCTTTTGTTTACCTCACCCCAACCCTCTGCACCGCCATCCATTCCAAAAAAACAGTTGCATTTTCTGCGGAGATATGGTATAATAAAAACGTGTAACAAAAATTCACCCGAAAGGAGCTGCTTTTTATGTGTGGCATCGTTGGCTATGTGGGCAACCGTGACTGTACAGAAGTACTGATGGAGGGACTGTCCCGGCTCGAATACCGGGGATATGACTCCGCCGGTATCGCTGTGTTTGAGGATCAGGCTATCCGTGTGGCAAAATCCAAGGGCAGACTGGCTGACTTACAGGAAAAAATGAAGACCGAGGGCGTGCCAAAGGGACATGCCGGCATCGGGCATACCCGCTGGGCGACCCATGGAGAGCCGTCTGACCGCAACTCCCACCCCCACGGCGGCGGCAGCGTCACCATCGTGCATAACGGCATTATCGAAAATTATAAACGCCTCAAAGAATTTCTCCTGTCGAAAGGGATCCGCTTTGAAAGCGATACGGATACCGAGGTCGTTGCACAGCTTCTCGATTATTATTACCAGAAAACGCCCGGCAATCCCGTCGATGCCATCATCCGTACCATGCAGCAGCTTGAGGGTTCCTATGCGCTCGGCATCATCTTCGCCGACTTCCCCGACATGGTCTTTGCACTGCGCAAGGAAAGCCCGCTCATCGTGGGCGTCGGTGAGAATGAGAGCTTCATTGCCTCCGATGTGACTGCCATCCTGCGCTATACCCGGAAGTATTTCCTTCTCGAGCCGGATGAGATCGCCGTCCTCTCCCGCAGGGAGACAAAGATCTACGACCTGCATTACCGCCGCATCGAAAAGGAGCTGAAGACCGCTGACTGGGACGTCAGTGCTGCTGAGAAGTGCGGCTATGAGCATTTCATGCTCAAGGAGATCCATGAGCAGCCTACCGCCGTGCGGACGACCATCACCCCCCGCATCACGGAGGGGATGCCCGATCTGACAGAATGCGGCATCACGCCGGAACGTCTCGCTGCGTTCCGCCGTATCCATGTGGTCGCCTGCGGCACCGCCATGCATGCGGGCATGGTCGGCAAGTACATCATCGAAAAACTTGCCCATGTTCCGGTCAATGTGGACATTGCCTCGGAGTTCCGCTACCGGGAGCCGCTCGTTGGCAAGGGCGATCTGGTCATCATCATTTCGCAGTCGGGCGAGACGGCGGACAGCCTTGCCGCCATGCGTCTGGCAAAGGAGCTTGGTGCGGAGACACTCGCCATCGTCAATGCAAAGGGCAGTTCCATTGCCCGTGAGGCAGATATGCTCATCTACACCCATGCGGGTCCGGAGATCGCTGTCGCTTCGACAAAGGCATACATGGTGCAGATCGCTGTGATGTACCTGCTTGCATTTGAGCTTGCGTTTGCAAAGGGCACCATCACGGAGGAGGAGTGCCGCCGCCTGACGGCATTGTTACAGGAAGTGCCGGAGCAGATCGCGTCGCTGCTCGAACACAAGGAAATGACACAGATGATCGCATCCGAGCTGATCACCGCCGACAGCCTGCTGTACATCGGCAGAGGACTCGACTATGCGCTGAGTATGGAGGGATCGCTGAAACTCAAGGAGATCTCGTATATCCATTCCGAGTCGTATGCTGCCGGGGAGCTGAAACACGGCACCATCTCCCTCATCACGGAGAATATGCCCGTCATTGCCGTCGCCACACAGCGGCACCTGTTTGACAAGACCATCAGCAACATCAAGGAAGTCAAGGCACGGGGGGCGAAAGTCATTCTTGTCTGCCATGAGGGCTATACGCCGGAAAAGGACGTTGCCGATTTCTGTTTCCCCCTGCCGGACTTTGAGGATCTGCTGATGCCGATGCTGGCGGTCGTACCGCTCCAGCTCATCGCCTACTACACCGCTGTCCATAAGGGGACGGATGTGGATAAGCCGAGGAATCTGGCAAAATCTGTTACCGTGGAATGAGAAGCGAGGTAATATCTATGAGGCTTTTTCCTGCTATGCTCGCAGCGGCAATGGCATGTTGCCTGCTGCCGCTGTCTGCCGCCGCTGCACCGGAAACGACAGAGGAGACTTCACCGGTCAATACGGAATATTCCTATAAGGTCAATGCGGAGGGCAAGGTCGAGCTGTATGATTTCAAGCTGTCCGGCAGTTTCACCGGGGATCTGGTCATTCCCTCCGAGATCGACGGACATCCGGTCGGCTACATCGGCAATGCATGCTTTTATAACGCTGCCGGCATCACCTCCGTGACGATACCGGAGAGCGTGTCGAACATGGGCGATGATGTCTTTCTCGGCTGTTCGGGCATCACCTCGTTCTCTGTGGCGGAGGACAATGCGTACTATACGGTGAAAGACGGCATCCTCTTTGCGGACAGCGAAAAATTCTTTGTGGCGTATCCGCCTGCACGGTCGGGCGACAGCTACACCATCCCGGACACCGTGGATGAGATCGCACCGAGTGCCTTTGCCTATGCGCAGAACCTGAAGGAAGTCGTCATTCCGGAGAGCGTGCAATATATCGATGCATGGGCGTTCGCCTATTCCAAGATCGAAAAGGCGACCATTCCCGGCAGTGTCGTCCAGATAGATGACTATGCCTATGCCTACTGCGAGTCGCTCAGCGAGGTGACGCTCGAGAGCGGCATCGACCGCATCACGAACGCTTCTTTTGCCTTTGATACGGCACTGAAACAGATCACGCTGCCCAATACGCTGACGTATATCGGGCAATATGCCTTTTGCAGCACCGGACTGAGCTGCATCACGGTGCCCAGCTCCGTGGAGGAGATCTCCTACTGTGCGTTCGGCTATACGCTCGATGCGGCTGAGGATGGTTCCATTCTGTCCGAGACGGCGCAGCCGGATTTCATCGTCTACGGCGAACCCGGCTCGATGGCGCAGGAATATGCCACCGCTTCGGATACGGACAATGACTATGAAAATCACTTCACCTTCACGGCGGTCGAGGATGCGGACATTCCCTATGAACTCGGCGGCGGCAAGCTGGCGGAGACGGTCGCTGTGACCGATCCCGCTGCAACGTCAGAAACTTCTGTCCCCGAAAGCACGGCGGCGGCAGCGACAGGACCGTCCGGGGATTCCGGCGGGGTCTTCGGTGACATCGGGGCGGCACTCCGGAACAATGCCGCACTCCGCACGGGTCTCGGCATCGGCGGGGGCGTCATTATCCTGCTGGGGATCATCTTGGCGGTCGTTTCTTTCCGGAAGAAGAAAACGCCGGAGGATGCGGACGAGACAGAGGACGAAACAGACGAAGATACAGAGGACGAAGAAGACGAGGATCCATCGCCGGAGGAGAATACGGATGAGGAAACGGATATTTGAGCGTGCGGCGGCGGTGATGCTGGGGCTGCTGCTGTCCGGTGTGCCGCTGCCGGCGGGTGCAGAGGAGGAGACTGCCCTGTGGCAGTACAATGACTACGGGGACGGGACGGTCTCCATCACCTGCCTTGACAAGACGGTGACGGAGGTGGAAGTGCCTGCCGAAATGGACGGCAAGACCATCACGATGATCGAGGTGGACTGCTTCAACGGCTGCGAACAGCTGAAAAAAGTGACGCTCCCGGAGACTATCACGGTACTCGATGACTATGCGTTCTACCGGTGCGGTGCGCTCGAGGAACTCAACATCCCGGCGCATCTCGAAAAGATCGGCTTTCAGACATTCTACGGCTGTGCGAAACTGCCGGAGATGACGGTGCCGGAGACCGTGACCGAGATCGAGGCATTCGCCTTTGAGGGCTGCAATGCCTTAGGAGCGGTCGATGTGGCAGATGCCAATGCGGCTTACAAGGATGAGGACGGGGTGCTGTTCACAAAGGACGGGAGCTGCTTGATGCTCTATCCGAGTGCGAAGACGGATGCTTCCTATGTGGTGCCGGGCGGCTGTCAGAAGATCGACGACCGTGCCTTTATCGGCAATGCCCACCTTGAAAATGTGGATATTTCCGCCATCAGCGAGCTGGGGGAGGATGCGTTCTATTACTGCACCGCCCTGAAAGAGATCGCCATTCCTGCCGGCATCACGTCCCTGAACGGGCATGTGTTCGGCAACTGCAATGCGCTCGAGAAGATCACGCTCCCGGAGGGGATCACGTCCCTTGGCAATTCCTGTTTTTACAACTGTGCCAGTTTGCAGGGGATCACACTGCCGCAGAGCCTGACGACGATCGAGGACAATTGCTTTTACGGCTGTGTGCATCTGGCATCTATCGACATCCCGGATGCGGTGACGGACATCGGCAAGTATGCCTTTTTCAACTGCGCCAGTCTGCACCGGATCGCACTGAGTGCCAATGTGCAGTCGGTCGGCGATTATGCGCTCGGCTTCTATTCAGAGGACGGGGAGAACAGTCTGCGCCTGCCGGATTTTGAGGTGGAGGCAGACAATGACACTGCCGCCTTTGCCTACTGTGTGAAATTCGAGATCCGCAGCACCGGCGGCGTCACGCAGAGCGTGGTGTTCCTCTATATCATCCTTGGCGTTGTGGTGCTGGTCATTGCTGCCACCATCGCCATCATCGTGATACAGCGGCGCATCCGGAAGCGGTATGAACTCAACTGATCTTGTGCGAAAGGAAGCAATATGCATCTGATACGAAAACTGACCGCCGCTGCCGCCGCATTGTTCTGCGGACTGGCAGCCATCCCGCCCGTTCCGGCAGCCGCAGAGGAAGTGCCGTTTTCCTGTACGACATTGGCGGACGGCACGGTCTCCGTGAAATGCACGGACACGTCCATCGAACGGGCAGAGATCCCGGAGGAGATCGACGGCTGCACCGTGACGGCACTGGCGGAGAACTGCTTTGACGGCTGCGCTTTACTGGAGGAAGTGACCCTCCCGGATACCATCACGACCATTGAAAAATTTGCCTTTCAGAACTGTGCGAGCCTCCCGGAGATCGGGATCCCTGCCGGGGTGACGAAGATCGGGGATTTTGTCTTTGAGGGGTGCAGCAGCCTGACTGCCATCACCGTTTCGGAGGACAACACGGCGTACTGTGATGCGGAGGGGGTGCTGTACACCGCCGGGAACAAGACGCTGCTGCGGTACCCTGCCGCAAAGGAGCAGGACGCCTGCACCGTTGCCGATGCCTGCACGACCATTGCGCCGTGGGCATTTACGGGGTGCCTGTATCTGAAAACGGTGAGCATGAAGCAGGTCACGGCGATCGGTGCGGATGCATTCATGAATTGCAGTGCTTTGCAGACCGTTACCCTCTCCGAGGGCATCACGGAACTGATCGGGGCATCCTTTGCCCGGTGTACCTCGCTGCGGTCTGTCACGATGCCCGTCTCCCTGCGGAAGATCGGCGACCGCTGTTTCTATGGCTGCGCCGCTTTGGAGGAGATCTACCTGCCGGAGAAGCTCGAGCGCATCGGCGAGATGGCATTCATCGGCTGTGTGGGGCTGAAACAGATCCGGCTGCCGGCATCGGTGTCGGAGATCGGGGATATGGGCGTCGGCTATACGGTCGATCAGGACGGGAATTATGTCGCCGTTCCGGGGATACAGTTTGATGTCCGCTTCGGCAGCTATGCCCACCGGTATGTGCGGGAGAAGGGGCTGCCTTTCCGGGCGAGCCTTTCCCAGAACACCATGCTCATCCTCTTTACCGTGGTGCTGCTGGCGGTGCTGCTTGTGATCGGCATTTCCATGGAGCTGCACCGGCGGAAGAAACTGCGCATGGCAAAGGAACAAGAGCAGATGGCACAGCGGCGTGCCGCAAGATCGGAACGCAGACGCAAAAGATCGTAAAGGAGTCAGATATGCGAATCAGACAGATCATTGCCGGCACACTTGCCGGGATGTGCCTGCTTGCGGGGGGGATCCTCCCCTGTGCGGCAGCAAGGGGCGAAACGGAGACCACCGCCGCAGAGACGTATGAGGACGGGATGTTCACCTTTGGCTATACCGATGACGGCGGCGTGGAACTGGTCGCCTGCGACAAGGGGGCATTTGCCATCGAGCTGCCCGATACCACGGACGGCAGACGCATCACGGGCATTGCGGCAAGTGCGTTCTATAACTGCACCTCGCTCGAATCCGTCACGCTCGGACAGTATGTCACCTATATCGGGGATGCTGCCTTTGCGGGGTGCGAAGCCCTGCGGAAACTTGAGATCCCGGACACCGTGACGAGCATCGGGAAGAATGCGTTCAGCGGGTGCCTGTATCTCGAAACGCTCCGGCTGCCGGAGGGACTGACGAGCATCCCGGAGGGCATGTGCGCCACCTGTCCGTCTCTGGCGGAAGTCAACATCCCCGAGAGCGTGACATCCATCGGCACGGAGGCATTTTATCAGTGTTCGACGCTCACGGGGGCGGAGCTGCCGGACGGATTGCAGACGATGGGCGACTATGCCTTTGCGATGTGCGGGTCGTTGACGGACATTGCCCTCCCGTCCGGTCTGACGGAGATGGGGTCGGCGGTGTTCTTCGGATGTGACGGCATCACGGCACTCACGCTCCCTGCCGCATTGCAGGAGATGGGGACGCTGTGTTTTGTGGGGTGCGATCACCTTGCATCACTTTCGGTCGAGCCGGACAATGCCGCCTACATGGTACAGGACAATGTCCTGTACAGCAAGGACGGCACGACGCTGCTGGTGTACCCTGCGGGCACGGACAGAAAAGAATTCACGGTGCCGGACGGGGTGGAGACGATCTACGATGCGGCATTCTTTGCCGCCGGTGCGCTGAACACCGTGACACTGCCATCCTCTCTGCGGCAGATCGGTGCGGGGGCATTTGAACACTGCACCGCCCTGCAAAGCGTGACGATCCCGGAGGGGACGGAGACCCTGTATGAAAATGCCTTTTCCGACTGCACTGCTTTGCAGAGCGTGACATTGCCGGATTCTTTGAAAAGCATCGGGGACTATGCCTTTTATGCATGCCCCTCGCTGAAAGAAGTGCATGTGCCGGACGGCTGCAAGGTCGGGGATTATGCCTTTGGCTACACGGACGGCACTGCCACGGATGCGGACGGCAGGAACATTCCGGAACAGGTCGAGGGTTTCCGCCGGCACAATGCCATCGGCACGGCGGCACTCCTGCGGATCCTGCTGGTGGTGGCTGGTGTCATTGCGGTGGTGATCGTCATCTGGCTGCTGGTGCGTGTCATCCGCAAAACGCAGCGGACACCGGAAGAAGCGGACGAAGATACAGATGATGTGGATGATGACGATGAAGATGATGATGAAGATCTGGATGAGGACGAAGATCAGGACGATGCCTGAGAGAAAGGAGAACCCATGATCCTACTTGATGAACTGAAAACAGAGGCATCCGGCTACCGCAAGGAGCTTGCGGAGCTGGGTGAGGTGCTGAATATCCGGAAAGCGGAGGAGGAAGTCGCCGAATTGCAGAAGGCGGCGACCGTTCCGGGCTTCTGGGATGATCTTGAAAATTCACAGAAGGTGCTGCAAAAGACGAAACAGCTCGAGAACCGCATTGCCGGATATGAGCGGATGCAGACACGGCTCGAGGACATTTTCGCCATGATCGAGCTTTGCATGGAAGAAGAAGACGAGGATATGCAAAACGAGATCGTCTCCGAAATGGCAGCTTTCAAACAGGCACTCGATGACAAGAATCTGGAGACGCTGCTCTCCGGCGAATATGATGAGCGCAATGCCATCCTGACGTTCCATGCGGGTGCGGGCGGCACCGAGGCGCAGGACTGGGCGGAAATGCTCTATCGTATGTATAACCGCTGGGCAGAGCGGCACAGCTTCAAGGTGCAGATCCTCGACTATCTTGACGGAGAAGAAGCCGGGCTGAAAAGTGCCTCCATCATGGTGGAGGGGGAGAATGCCTATGGCTATCTGAAATCGGAAGCGGGCGTACACCGGCTGGTGCGTGTGTCGCCGTTCGATGCGTCCGGCAGACGGCATACGTCTTTTGCGGCGTTGGAGGTCATGCCGGAGATCGACGACAGCGTGGAGGTGGACATCCGCCCGGAGGACATTGAAATGGAAGTGTACCGGTCGAGCGGTGCCGGCGGGCAGAAAGTCAACAAGACCAGCTCCGCCGTGCGGCTCATCCATAAGCCGACGGGCATCGTGGTCGCCTGCCAGACGCAGCGCAGCCAGTACCAGAACAAGGATTATGCGATGCGCATGCTGCGTTCCAAGCTCGTAGAGATCAAGGAACGGGAACACCTTGAAAAGATCTCCGACATCAAGGGCGTACAGCGTGAGATCGCATGGGGCTCTCAGATACGTTCGTATGTGTTCATGCCCTATACCCTTGCGAAAGACCATCGCACGGGATTTGAGAATGGCAATATCAATGCCGTGATGGACGGCGATATTGACGGGTTTATCCATGCCTATCTCAAGTCGCTGACACATGGGACATTGCAGGAGACGTGAAAAAGGGGGCGAAGCCCCCTTTTTTATTTGGGTGTAGGGAAAAGAGGGGGTGCAGGGGGCGAAGCCCCCAAAAACAAAAGCCCATCCCCCTTTTCGCCGCAAGGCGAATTGGGGGATGAGCGTTATACGCAGTTCAGCGCAAGCCTTGACCGTCACAAAGCTTGAACACTATAGGATGCGCACGGGTGCAGCGTCACGCTGCTTTTGCCAAAAGTGCCCCCTCGTCCAAAAAACAGCATACTATGCTGTTTTTTGAACTTCACCCCCTGAAAATGGCGTCGCATCAGGGAATTTCGCCGTCTGCGGACGGCGACCAGAGGACGCTGTCCTCTGGACACCTGCCAGCTTTTTTTGGAAAAAAAGCTGGAGCAAAAAAACTGATTAGGCTGCATTTGTGTGTGTCCATGTCGGGGACGACTTAAACCTGTTCTTCGAGTACTACCCGAAGCTTCCTGATGATCTTCTTCTCCAGCCTTGAAATATACGACTGCGAAATGCCGATCCTGTCGGCGACTTCCTTCTGCGTCAGCTCCCGCCTGCCGCCAAGTCCAAAGCGCAGCTCCATGATCTCCCGCTCCCGGGACGGCAGCGCATGGACGGCATTGAGCAGCATTTCCCGCTCTGCCTCCCACTCTACCCCCCGGCTGACGATGTCCTCCTCTGTCCCCAGTACATCCGACAGCAGCAGCTCATTCCCGTCCCAGTCCACATTCAGCGGCTCGTCGATCGAGATCTCCCCCCGGTACTGCGAGGACTTCCGCAGGAACATCAGGATCTCGTTTTCGATGCACCGGGAGGCGTAGGTCGCCAGCTTGATGTTCTTGTCCGTGCAGAAAGTGCCCACCGCCTTGATCAGCCCGATCGTGCCGATGGAGATCAGATCCTCAAGACAGATGCCCGAACTCTCGAATTTCTTTGCAATGTAGACCACCAGACGCAGATTATGTACGATCAGCAGCTCCCTTGCCTGCGGATCGCCCATCGCAAGCCGGGCGAATACCTCCCGTTCCTCCTCCCGTGACAGCGGCGGCGGCAAGGTGTCCGGACCGCTGATGTAATCCACCCGGCACGGACGAAACAGCCCTTTCAGGAACCGTTGTACCGCTTGTAACCATTTCATGACAGATCGTCTCCTTTCTCATACTAATACCGCAGCAGTTTCGGGTTGAAGATCGCTCTCCCGTTCTCCTGCTCCCCCAGACCAATGAGCGCATCCACCTGCCGGGAACGTTCCTCCCGGTCGGAACAGATCAGGACTTCATCCGGACGGAACACCGTCAGCAGCCATGTCCCTGCGACGGTCGTGTAGGGCAGCGGACGGAATTTCTCCGGCGGCAGCGTGTCCGGCAGGATGTCCGCCAGCCGTTTCCGGTCACAGATGATCACCGGCAGCCCCGTGAAGAAGTCTACGAGCGAATTGCCTGTGTCCGCCAGTCCCTCCAGTCCTGTCGTCCTGCCGCCGAGGCGGATGAGTACCCGGTATGCCCCGCTGTCCGCATGGCTCCGGTCATGCAGACGCTGCACCAGCATCAGCACAAGATAGGCAGCGATCGTGCATACCGCCAGTGACGGCAGGGTGATGTCCGGATACCAGTATCCGTTGACATACCAGACCCGTCCCGTTGCCGTGAGTGCCAGCAGAATGCCCGCCATGATGCAGCCTGCCCCTAAGAACACCAGCAGATGCCAGAAAAACCGTCTCCTGCTCCGCCATCCGAATGCAGCCGCACACATGCCCGCCGCCATGCCCGTTTTCATCAGCAGTGACAGCACAAACGGCAGCTTCGGCAGCAGTACCGCCAAGGAGCCGAGACTCCCCAGCCCTGCACCGAGCATTGCCCGCCCGAAGCGCAGCCGGGTGTGTGTCATCCGTGCTGTCAGGCGCAGCAGCAGGTAATTCATGTACAGACTGCATACGATCAGCACATCCAAGTATATCGTGCGCATGGAACACCTCCCCTCTGGTCATGCTTCTATTATACACCCATTCCGGTGGCGGAATCTGTCAAAACACGGGACTTGCCTGCAATACGGATCTGTGAAGATCCGGCAGCTCTGTCCGCTGGAAGTAAGAGGAACCGTATCACCGCCCTGCATGAATGCCCCCTCTCCGGTACATACTACCACCAGAGAAGGAGGGATGCGCATGGCATATCACAAGGTCGTCATCGCCGGCATCAACACGTCGGAACTCAAGGTGATGGGCGAGAAGGAGAAAATGCAGCTGCTCCGGGAATATAAGGAGACCGGCAGCAAAGCCGTGCGGGACAAGCTCATACAGGGCAATCTGCGGCTCGTGCTGAGTGTGGTGCAGCGGTTTGCCGGACGGGGCGAAGATGTGGATGATCTGTTCCAGATCGGCGTCGTCGGTCTGATGAAAGCGATCAATAATTTCGACCTGACCAAGGAGGTGCGGTTCTCCACCTACTGTGTCCCCATGATCAGCGGGGAGCTGCGGCGGCATCTGCGGGACTACAACCAGATCAAGGTGAGCCGTTCCCTGCGGGATCTTGCCTATAAGGCGATACAGGCAAAGGAACAGCTCACGAACCGTCTCCAGCGGGAGCCGACGATGGATGAGATCGCCGCCGAGGTCGGGGAGACCCGTGCCGACATCGTCATTGCTTTGGAGAGCATCAGCGACCCCATATCGCTGTATGAACCTGTCTATTCCGATGCCGGGGACACGCTGTATGTCATGGATCAGCTCAGTGACCATGACAGTGCCGAGAGCTGGATCGCACAGTTTTCCATGCGGGACGCCATGCATGCGCTTGAGGACCGGGAGAAGAATATCCTGTATCTGCGGTTCCTCTGCGGCAGGACACAGATGGAAGTCGCACGGGAGATCGGTATTTCCCAGGCGCAGGTGTCACGTCTGGAGAAGGGTGCCATTTCCAAGATCAAGGATGCTGCCGGGTTCTGAGCAAAAAAATGCCCCTCCCCGAGGGGGGAGGGGCGGGAACGTTATCCCTTGTTATAGAAGCCATCCCGGTATGCCCATACTTTGGTGCGCAGACCCTGTGCGCCGAACCGGAGCTGCACCCGGCAGACCGTCAGCCAGTCGTTTCCGAACTGCATCAGGTCGCCCACCTGCTCATTGTCGAATCCCGCATACATCAGATACTGCGCCCGGCTGCCCCGCAGGGCATATCGCAGCCGGAAACGCAGCGCATCCTCCGGGTCATACAGAAATTGCCTGTCCATCGGGATCTGCTTGTGACGGATGATGCCGAGGTCTGTCACGGACGGCTCTTCCATTTCATAGGCATTGGCAGTCCCGGTGATGTCCTCCATATGATAATGGCTCACGGCTCTTGCCGTGTCGAGAGCGGTGCCCTCCGCTAACAGCAGCCCCTCCGGTACGGTATGCACCATCGGTGAGGCGGGGAGCTGTAACATGACACGGTCATTGCGCACATAGGGATAATGTCCCGTTGCCCGGAAGCCGAACCTTGCGACATTGTCCCAGAGGCTCATCCCGTCTTTTACAAAAATATATCCTTTCAGCCCGTTTGTCTCATAGGTGACATGCGGGAACTGGTAAAATCCATTGAGCAGTGTTTCTATCGTCACATCTTCATGCATGCCCGGCTCCAGCTCATTCTGTACCAGTGCCGAGGTGAACCCCTTTGACTTCACCCGCAGCAATGTCCTGCCGTTCTGCCGCACTGCTTCTATGCTGTCGGCGATCCCCTGAAAGATCTCCTGCTCTCCCCACCGCAGCACCACTTTGTCTGCCGTGGGGATCTCGTCTGTTTCGGTGAGATATTCCGCTGTCAGCGATCCATAGGGCGTGTAGGCTTCCCATTCGAGAAACAGCCCCGTGCAGACTGTCTCTTCCCGCCAGCTCTCACCCTTGTAAAAACGAAGTGTCAGTGTCACGCCCTGTCCTCCTTCAGCGGTTCCTGCGTCAGGAAGATCAGTGTCACTTCCGGCGTATCCCCTGCATCCGAAAGCGTATACCCGATCAGCCGCAGATCCCTGTAGCTTACCCCGGACAGCACCATGTCCGTCCTCTCACCGGAGCGCAGCACCGCATCCATTGCCGCTGCCGCCTGCATCGTATCGACATCCGGTTCGAGCTTGCCTTTCAGCGTCAGCCTTGTGCCCTTGCGCCAGAGGGCAGTGACGGCATTGCCGCCGTCCGGCGTGCCTGTCTCCCGCACGGTGCAGCTCCCCGTCACCTGATAGGCGGACATGTGCATCGTGACGCTCCCGAGACGGAACTGGAAGTCCCGGATGCCTGTCAGTCTTACGCTCATGCCGTCACCTCCCTGTCATCGGAATACAGCCCCCGCATCCGGAACACGCCCGCAAGCACCACACGCCCGAGCTTTACATCCACCTGCGGCGCAGACACTTCACAAAGCACCGCACAGAGCCGCTCCATCTGCGGCAGGATCTTCTGGTAGAGCATGTCCTCTGCCCTGCTGATGTGCGAGGTCATGGGGATGAGTACGGAGATCCGGATATCTGCCGTAAACGGATGCACCGCCGTGCTATGGCACACAAAAGGTGCTTCGAGCTGGATGCGCTCCGGCGCAGCCACGACAAAGAGCGTTTCGGATTTTGTCGGATACGGTACGGCATCGAATGCCGGATACAGCTCCTCCACGGCACCTTTTTTGAGCTGATCCAGTACCAGCTCCATCAGTTTCTGCATGTCCATCACCCCTTGATACCGGCGAAGATAAAGGCATCATCCCGCAGCAGATCGGCGCAAAGCCCCTGATAGGAGATCACGAGCTGTTTGGCGAACCGGAGCTGCTGTTCGGCATCGGTCTGTCTTGCGACCGTGCCCGCATAGGTGGCGAGTGCCTTGTCCCGTGCGCCGAAGATCTGCGTATACCGCAGATTGGCGATCGCTGCGGTCAGATAGCAGAGCCGCACTTCCGAGCCATCCGCCTCCGGGCGGAGCTGTTCCCGTACTTCCTGCATTGCCGACAGGAGCAGCGGCAGGTAGGGTGCCGATGTGCTTTCCCCTGAAAAGAGCGTGAACAGCGACCCGATCATTTCCAAATTCATACATCAGCCCTCCCGTGATCTCTGTACAAAGGCATCGAGCGGGGTGCTGTCCGTCTCTCCGGCAAGCTGCACCTGACCGGACTGCTCTGTCAGCAGCATCCTGCGCAGGCGCATCAGATCCTGCAATCCCATTTTCTCTGCCGCCATCGCCAGTGCCTTGGAGACTTTGCCCTCTTTTCCGCAAAGTGTCAGTACCTCTGCACGCAGCATATTCTCCACTTCTCCGAGCAGGAGTTCCTGTGTTTCCATCTGCCCCGTCTCCTTTCCGCATGTTTTTGTGACACCTGCGCCGACCTGTGCCGGGACTGCCACAAAGCTCCATTCATACGCATCCTGTATCTCATCGAGGATCACACAGCAGACGGTGTCCCCATACCGTCTGCCCGGCACATGCTGACACAGTCCCTCCGACCTGTCCGCACCGCAGACGGAGCAGATCCGCTTTGCCGCACAGCAGGACACGCTGACTTCTTTCTTGATGCCGCCATCGATCTCCCGGATGAGGTCGGCATTGGAATCCGTCCGGATCATATACGCTTTTGCCCGCAGTGCCATATACGGTCTGCCGTCAGAGGTCAGCTTGCCTGCCTCCTGCACCAGTTCAGTGTCATAGATCCGTGCCGTCTGTCCACGGGAACGCAGATCATGGTCAAAAATACCGGTCTTTCCAAGAAACAGCGGCTGCATCTGCATCAGTGCCTTTTCCGAGAACCGTTCCTTGTCCCTGTCGATCTCGTTGTCACAGAGGATCACATCGAAGAGATATACTTCCTCCGGGGCGTGTTCCCTCCGGGTGAAGCGGTTGAGTTTTTCCATTTCTGTCATGACAGTGCATCTTCCTTTCTGTTGCATATCACGGCAGCACCGCACAAAGAAGATCTGTGCGGTGCTGCCAGTTTCCGGTGCATTATGCCAGTGACAGTACCTTTACCGCATCCCCCATCAGCTTGCGGAAGCCGATGTTGACGGAAATGCCGATGCAGTCAAGCTGTCTGTCGATGAGCTTGTCTGTCTCCAGTACCACATCGCTGCTCTGGATCTGCTCCAGTGCAAATGCCGCATCAATGCCCATGACGGTGTTGTCATCGAGCTGCGGGCATTTGATCAGCTTTGCCCCGAACGGCAGACGGATCTCTGTCACATCCTCCGAAGACGTCTCAAGCATCTGATCCATGACAAGGATCTGCGCCATGACGGCGGGAGATGCCAGCACTGCTGTCAGGTCAAAACTGCTGAATTTTCCGTACAGAGCCGCCAGATCGCTGTACGCCAGCGCATCGCCGCTCTTGGAAATGGACTCTGCAGAGGCTTTCAGCACCGTGACCGCCGCCGATGTCACGGAATCAGCCAGTTCCTTGCCGACCCTGCGCAGCATCAGAGCGAACACATCAAGACGCTGCTGACGGACTGCCTCATACGTTGCCTTTACCGTTCTGCCGTATTTGAGCAGTGTCACCACTTCGCTGCATTCCCCGATGCTGGAATCCGGCATTGCCTCACCGGCTGCGGTGGTGGCATAGGCAGCCGATTCCGTCAGCTCGCAGCCCTGATAGCGGTTCGACTCACTGCGGGATGTCACCGCCGTGATCTCTCCGAGCAGAGATGCCTGCATCCCCTGCATCACGGCACGGCGCACAAATTCCGGGAACAGCACCGCACTTTCTGTTGTGGTGAAGAATTTCTCCACCCTGTCGCAGCCTGCGCCGCTCACTCGGATGTCAAACCGCTTGAGCTGACGCTCATACGCATCGAGCCTTGCGAGCGGAGAGCCGGCATACTGTGCGGAGGGGTCTGCCTCCTCCAGTGCCTGCAAAAAGCTCTTGTTTGCGAGATGATACATACCCTTTTCGAGTTTTACTTCCTGATACATGCTTCATACCTCCTGTAATGTGCGTGATGCAGGGATGCTACGTGCCGTGTCCTCTGCGGCGATGCCGATGCGCTGTTCGATCTCCGCCGCCTGTGCATTGTGCAGCCTTGCCTGTGCCAATGCCGTCTCATCCTGCAAATTGATGTTGTCCCACCGGATGCGCACCGCCGTATACGAGCCGTTCAGCCGCAGGAACATCTGTGCGATGCGGCAGATGACCGGTTCCAGCACCTGCCGGTAATACTCCAGCTCGGATGTCAGGATATCCGCCTGCTGTGCCGACATGCGCTCTGTCGATGACCAGTTCAGTCCGAGCAGGAACGGCGGCACCGAGAGTTTCGAGAGCATCTGTTCGAGGAGCTGCCGCACCGGTACTTCCGTCAGCGGCATCAGATTTTCTGCCCCGATGGCGTGGATGTCCACATCGCCCACCGACACAAAATCCCGGATCTCTCCATGCTTTGCCGCCTGCATGCCCTCCGACCATTCCCGTGCGATCGTCCTTGCCCGCTCCGGTGC
Organism: uncultured Clostridia bacterium; assembly: GCA_947627945.1. Lineage (GTDB taxonomy): Bacteria > Bacillota > Clostridia > Oscillospirales > Ruminococcaceae > UBA3855. The sequence continues at coordinate 3,166 of CANQYC010000026.1, read as the reverse complement.
ATAGGCAGCTTCTGCCGGGTCTGCGGAGGGTCTGTACGTCACCGCATACCGCACATTGCCCGCACGGTCAAAATTCTGCCCCATACATTCATAGATCCGCAGCAGGATGTCTGCAAATGCCGGCAGACCCTGTAACAGCGACACGCCGTATACCCCGCCCTCCGGCGGCTTCAGTGCCGAAAACAGGATGCGTTCCGGATGCGGCAGCACCGTTTCACCGTCCGGTGTCCGCAGCACATACTGTCGCTCCATCGGCGCATTGCCGGCTCTCACGCCGATCTCTGATACTTTGCCGTTCCACAGACCGAGGATCTGCCTGCCCTTGCTGTCGAGGACGATCTCCCCGACCGCATTGCCATACACCAGCAGACTGTCCAGATAGCTGTCGATGAACCGGTAGACCGACTGTCCTGTCAGCCCGACCGGCACTTCCCACAGAAAGGCATCCAGTGCCTTCTGCTGCGAAGCATCTGCACATTCTACCTGAAACGACCCGATCAGCCGCACCAGTTTTGAGATGGCAGCATCCACGATCGGCACCGTCCGGCGCACCTTGTCAAACAATGCGAACGTGTAGAGCTGCACCGGGAATTCCGCTGCTGCCGTTCTGCCCGCCGTCTGCACGAGCTGCATCGGTCTTTCTTTTTTTCTTCCGAATTTCAATGTCTCACCTCCGCACCGACATTGCGATCAGATCTGCCGGCACCCTGTGCAGCACGGTGCTGACGAAATACCGGATGTCATCCATCGCATGGTCATATTCTTTTCTCGGCACATCCCCTGCCGTGCTGTCTTTCCAGCAGTACTGCTGAAATTCCCGCAGCGTATCCCGGCATGATGCCGAGAAACGGAGCCTGTCCTGCTGCAATGCCTCACTGACCATCCGGATGCCCGACAGCACGTCATTGACTGCCCGCTGTACCCGGAATTTTCCGTGCGAGGCGATGCAGGCGATGAAGCTTGCCGCCGAAGGATCGACGACGACGCATTCCACCGGAAGATCACCTGCCAGTGCCGCAAGACCCGCATAGTGCTGCTCATCTGTCCGGCACATGCCCTCACGCCTTGCGGAATAGTAATACTCCCGGAGACGATACCAGACACCGTCCGATTCGCCCCACAGCCCCATTGAAGTCGGGTTCACCGTGCCATAGTCGCAGGAGATCACATACCTGCTGCAATGTTCCGGGAGCTGCGTCACCACATGTTTGTCGGGGTCGAACATCGGATAGACCACGCCCTCCGACGCTGTCCATCTTCCGAGGATGAAGCGGTCGTAGAACACCCCGCCGTACATCCGCTCGTAGCGTTCCCGGATGTCCTGCGTCAGAGAGGGGTTGTCGTCCATCATAAAATGGAGATACAGTGCCCGCTTCTCGTCTGCTTTCCGGATCCATTCCCGGTAGAACCAGTGATACGGATGTCCCGGATTGCAGTTGAACCAGAGCTTTGCGCCGTTGACGGAGCATCTTGCAAGTGCCTGTTCCACGAAAGAACGGGGCATCAGTGCCACCTCATCGAACAGCACCCCGCAGAGCGTCATGCCCTGTATCAGGGCAGCCGAGCCCTCATCCCTGCCGCCGAACAGATAGAAGCGGTTGCAGTGTCCGAAACAGGTGATGTCGAGATAGTGTCTGCTGCGGTTTTCCCGGACAGATGCTGCCACCGTGTCAAGTACCCTCGTCAGCGGGCGCACCAGATTCCGCTCCAGTGACGTGATCGTCTTGCCGCACAGTGCGAACGTCCCGCCGTCAAAGCAGGCAGATGCCCAGAATACGAACCCCAGCGACATGCAGAGCGTCTTGCCGCTGCGCACTGCACCATCACAGATGATGGCATCATATTGCCGGTTTTCCGGCAATGCCCACCACCGCATACAGAGACGCTGCTTTCTGGAAAAGGTATCAAACTGCATCCGTATCCGCCCCCGTCAGGGCAGCGAGCAGGCTGTCCGCTGTCCTTGTGTCCTGTGCGCTGGCGTACTCATACAGACGTTCGAGTGCCTTCTGCCTGTCGAAAAACTGCACCTCCACCCCACCGCCCTTGATACGTTTGATCAATGAAACATTGAACAGATCCATTCTTGACAGCACATTGAGGGACGGCAGCTCCTCGGCAAAGGCAAGTCGGATGGCATCATTCACCTTTCCGAAGGCAAGGCGTTCCAGTCCGTCAAGGACTTTTTCAGTCTGCGATTTGTTCTCCATGACCGGCACCTCCTTTCTGGGTTAGGTGCAGACAGGGAAAAAATGAGACGTTTGTGTGCAATTTTTCTCTGAGAAATTTTTTAACCGAAGGTATTGAATTTACCGGGGAAATGTGCTATACTATATAATAGGATCTCTGCGCTCCCCTGTGGGGGGCAGGAGGATCGCCGGGGACGGTGCCATCCGTTCCCCAACAACAGAAGAAAGGGGCGACTCTATGCTACTGATCGAAAATCATATCGGAAGGATCGAGATCTCCGATACCTACCTCCGGGAGCTTACAGAGCAGACCGTCCTGCAATGCTTCGGTGTTGCCGGCTTTGCAGAGGTCAGGCTCACGGATATGCTGTTCAGCGGCAGATTCAGTCCGGTCGAGGTCACGGCAGAACAAAACCAGATCGGGATCTCTCTGCATGTCCGGGTCATGTACGGCGTCAATATTCCCGCTGTCGTCAATTCCCTGATGCACAAGGTGGAATTTGTTGTGGAGGAAGCGGTCAGGGTGCCCGTTTCCCGTGTGCGTGTCTATGTGGACGAGATCGTAGAACCGTGAGCAGGAGGATTTGTTACACATGAATGGTATGCTATTGAAAACAGCGATCTGCAGTGCGGCTGTGATGATCGAGAAGGACCGCAAGATGATCGACGAGCTGAATGTCTATCCCGTGCCGGACGGCGATACGGGTACCAATATGTCCATGACCATGTCTGCTGCCCGTCGGGAGCTGGGCGTGCTGCCCGATGATGTCTCTGTCGCCGAGGTCGCCGATAAGGCGGCATCTGCCATGCTGCGGGGCGCAAGGGGCAATTCCGGCGTCATACTCTCCCTCCTGTTCCGGGGCTTTGCCAAGGGACTTTCCGGTCTGGAGGAGGCAAACGGCAGGGATGTCGCCAATGCGCTCGAGATCGGCGTGCAGGCTGCCTATAAGGCGGTGATGAAGCCCGCCGAGGGCACGATC
>CANQYC010000025.1 GCA_947627945.1 uncultured Clostridia bacterium | reverse complement strand
GCTTCGCCCCCTGCGCCCCCATCGCTTCTCATCTAAAGATGTGGGAGCTTCACTCTCTGCACCCCATCACTTCGCATCAAAGATGCGGGGCAGCTTTGTGGTCTGCCCTGCACCATTCCTGAAAGGGAATGGCTGTATTGAGGGGTTTAGTCCCCTGCCTCAAAAATACCCGACAAACAGAAAGACCCGTCGAAACGGGTCTTTCTGCCATGATATAGGGATTATATAGGGGATGTCATGGTGCATGGGGTCGCACTCATGACATCTATAAGCATAGACGGGTAATGTGATAATTAGGTGGAAATTTGCTGAAAAATTCAAGGAAATCTACATCCCGCCCGGCATCCGGCATCACCGGGGCATGTGCCGTCCCAGCTCCTCTCTGCCAAAAACCGCTCCACATACCACGCCAGCTCCCCCGGACGGGCACCGGCATCGAGCAGCTCCCTTGCCAGTGCGTCCGCTGTCCAGAGGTCATCGGTAAAATCTACCAGCTTCTGCGACGGCAGACCGATCGTCCTCGTGATCTCCACGGTATAGCGCATCTGTCCCTCCTGTTCCCATCCGGTGACACGATATACCTGTTCCTGATAGCCATACAGCTCCAGAAAGGTGATCCTCCGGGGTTTTTTCTGTTTCCGGAACCACAGGTGCATGGCGGCACACTCCCTCGTCAAGAAATTACGGATCCGCTCCGTAATGCCCATTATAGCACAACTGTGCCGCCGATTCTGTCATAACCTGTCACGACTTTGCACGCTTTTTGAAAAGCAGTGCCGCCAGCAATCCTGCCGCCAGCGCAGCCGTAATGCCGCCCGAAGCCGCCGTCATGCCGCCGGTGAATATGCCGATCAGACCATCCTCATGGATCGCCTTACGCACACCCTCTGCAAGCAGATGACCAAAGCCCGTCAACGGCACGGATGCGCCTGCTCCCGCAAATTCGGCGATCGGCTCATACAAGCCCAATGCCGAGAGCAACACGCCTCCGACCACAAAGCCCGTCAGGATACGGGCAGGTGTCAGTTTGGTATAATCAATGAGTACCTGACCGATGGCGCAGATCATGCCGCCGATCAGGAATGCTTTGAGCAATCCCAGCCACATATTATATCCCTCCCTGTCTGGAATCTCCTCACGCTGCCCCCAGTTCCACCAGATGTGCGATGCAGGGGATGCTCTCTCCCTGCTGCGGGGACAACAGTGACAAAAGTGCGCCCGTTGCGGCAAACAGCACCCGGCGAAGCGTCCCGTCCGCAAGCTGCGGCAGGAAATGCGCACACAAAATGCTGGCAGAGCAGCCGCATCCGGAGCCGCCGGCATGGGTGTCCTGTGCCTTGTCGTCGAACATCATGCAGCCGCAGTCCCTGTGGACGGCGGAAATGTCGATCCCCTGCTTGAGCAGCAGGTCGATGAGCAGCGGCGAACCGATCCGCCCGAGATCGCCGGTGATGATGGCATCGTAGTCCTGCGGTGACGTGCCGGTATCGGTCAGATACCGCTGAATGGTATCCGCTGCTGCCGGAGCCATTGCGGCACCCATATTGCTGGCATCCGTCACACCGAGATCACAGATCCGCCCGATGCATCCGCCCAGAAGCCGGGGTGCCTTTCCCTTGGCGGACACCACAGCGGCACCGGAAGCGGTGCAGGTCCACTGGGCGGTGGGGGAACGCTGTCCGCCGTAGGAAAGCGGAAACCGGAACTGCCGCTCGGCGGTGGAAAAGTGGGACGAGGTAACGGCGGCGGCACGCTTGCAGCAGCCGCTGTCCGTAAGGATGCCGGCAAGCAGCAGTGCCTCTGCCATTGTTGAACAGGCACCGTAGACGCCGAGAAAGGGCACCTCCGTCTCCCGCAGGGCAAAGGAGGAGCCGGTACACTGGTTGATGAGGTCGCCGGCGACGATGCAGTCGAGGTCATGGATCTGAAGACCGCCCTTTTGCAATGCCAGCGAGAGCGTCTCGCTTTGCAGATGGCTTTCGGCTTTTTCCCAGTTTTTTTCACCGAGTTCCGGATCGGGTTCCACACGGTCGAAGCAGCTCCCGAGCGGTCCCTCCCCTTCTTTTTTTCCGACAATGGCGGCATAGCTTTGCAGACATGGCGGATGCTCCAGCCGGATGGCGGAGCCTTTTTGTTTTGGCATAGAGCCACCTCCCGATGACGATTTACAGATAGTATGTCCCGCTCCCCGCAGGATATGCACGGACAACACGTCACCGCTATGTGAGGGTCACCAAAAACTGCGGCAAGCAATTGTGCATGTTATACAAAAATTTTGTGACTTTAGAAAAAATAATTGCAATCTCAGGAAGGCTATGTTACAATAAAAATAGGCATAGATTGTTGGGGACGGACTTTTTTCGCTGGAGAGGATCCAGAGGGTCGGCTGCGCTGTCCGTTCCGCCCGTAACATGCTAAATAGGATCTCCTTTGGATCTGATCATCCGGGGAGGTCTGACGAAATGGAGGAAGTTTTGCGTATGAAACACAACAAAAAAACGGTCAGAGGGATCTTGGCGAGCGTCCTGAGTGCTGCACTGCTCACGACTTCTATTGCTGTCCCGATCGACCGCACGCCCGTCAAGGCAGCGTCCGATAACGATTACTATGAGGCACTTGCACTGTCCCTGTACATGTTCGATGCGAATGCCTGCGGTACGGATGTGGATGAGAATCCCCTGACATGGAGAGGCAACTGCCACACCTATGACCAGTATCCCGGCGGCTATCACGATGCCGGCGACCACATCAAATTCAACCTGACCATGGGCTTTGCCGGGTCGAGCCTTGCGATGGCAGACTACCTGAATCCGGGCGTTTTTGAGAAAGCCGGATGCAAGGATCATCTGATCGCCATTCTGCGGCGCAACGCCGACTATCTCATGTCTACCACGCAGCTCAGCGGCGACAGTGTCACAGAGATCGCCCATGTTGTGGCAGATGGCAATGCAGACCATGCCATCTGGAGTTCTCCCGAAGTTCAGGATTATCCCCGTCAAGTCTACAAGCTGACTGCCGGGAACAATAACTCCGCTGTCTGCGGAGAAATGGCTGCGGCACTGGCAGGTACTGCCTATGTGGTCAAGGATTCCGATCCGGCATATGCGGAGACTTGTCTCAAATATGCCAAGGCTCTGGTGGATTTCGGTAAAAATCATGTCGGCAATAACAAAGAAGGACTTAACGGATTCTACGATACAGAAGAACAGTATCAGGATGAAATTGCACTGGCTGAAGCATGGCTCTGGATCTGCGGTGCCGGCAGCAAACCCACAATGGTACCGGAAGGCGGCGGAAAATACAGCAATGGTGCCGGCTATGACGGCTACAGATATTGCTGGAACAAGGTATTCCAGGGCTATGCCGCACTGATGTACAAGGCAACGGGCGAGAGCATATGGTCAACGGAACTGCAGACGGAGATCAACAAGCAGGGCGGTCTGAGAGTCGGCACATATAACGGCGATGGCTGGGGTGCTGCCCGGTACAACTGTGCGCTCCAGATGAGCGGCTATGCCGTGGCAAACGGCGATCCCAACAACGAGTATGCAACAGCCGGCAAATGGCAGATGGACTATATTCTCGGCGATAATCCGACAGGATATAGTTTCCTGATCGGTTACGGCGATAAGTGGCCGACACACTATCATCATCGTGCAGCAAATCCGGGAAATGGCGATCCTCAGCAGAATCCGGAAGCAAAATATGTTCTGTACGGTGCTTTGGTAGGCGGCATTGACGCATCCGGTCAGTATGAGGACAAAACTGACGGCTATCAGTACACAGAGCCTGCGATCGACTATAATGGCTGCTTCGTTCTGGCATGTGCCGGGCTTGCCAACCTGTACGGCGGATCCGATGCAGGCGCAAAGAATATCATTTCCGGTGCCAGCGAAATAACATATCCGTATGACTTCGGTTATGGGAGCAGCGCAACGGATCCTACCACGCAGACTACTGAGAATACCACCAGCGGCAGTGAGCAGCAGACGACAGAACCGGCTACTTCGCCTACTCCGACTAATCCGACTACTCCCTCTGAGAAGGACGCAGACTATGAGCAGGTAGAGGGCGATGGCTCATCCGTTCAGTGGGAATTCAAAGTATTCGGTGCCAAGAAGCTGGTCGTTACCCTCAAGACCAACTCCTCTGATACGGAGGCGACCGGTGGCTGGGGCTACTGGGATAATTCGGCGCAGGAATGGCATCAGGTAGGTGATGACAACTGGAAGGCAACGCCGGACGGCAGCGGTAAATTTACTGTAGAGTATGATGTTCCCAGCGGACTGGGTACACTTCAGCTCCAGGTATGGTGGCCAAATTCCACAACTGTTGAGAGTGCTAAGCTTGTCTTTGATACACCACAGCAGCCTGCAACGGAAGCACCCACCGAACCGGCGACAACGGAAGCCACAGAACCGCCCACGACAGAACCGACCGAGGTACCGACCACAGAGCAGCCCACCACTGAAGCACCTCAGCCCGGCAACCTGAAATACGGTGATGTCAATGAAGATCAGAAGATCACCATTGCGGATGTCATTGCACTCAACAAGTATCTGCTCAGTGCGGATATGAAAGACGTCACGGAACAGGGACTCAAGAATGCGGATGTCAATGCTAATAACAGCCTTGATACCACGGATTCCCTGATCATCCTCAAGTGCTGTGTAAACCTGATCTCCGAGAGTGAACTCCCGGTCAGATAACAGGAACAAAAAATATGCTCCCCCTGTCATGGTGACAGGGGGAGCTTTTTTGGCATCCGGGGCGTTACGATCCCATCTGATGCTGTGCGGATAATTTTAATTCCATGAAGCGGCTGCCTTTCTTCCACCAGAGGGAGGAGATCAGCAGTGCAAGGGCGGTGCCGATGACATACAGCAGGATCGCTATGCACACAGCCGCCCACACCGGCAGCCCGAAACCGGTCAGCAGCACCTTCGTTCCGAAGTCGCTCACAGAAAACAGAAAGAACAGAAAGGGAAATACACCGAGCCATTGCAGGAAGCTCTGCGGCGGAGAGGATATCGTAACGAGAGTCACCATACCCATGACTGCATTGATGATCAGCAGGTCGGAGATCTCCCGCCCGGTGACACCCATCAGCAGTGCCGTGATCACATCATAGAACAGACATAAACAGAGCATCAGCAGGATGGGCAGCACCGTGATCAGCCGCTTGGCACTTTCAGATGCAATGTAGAATTTGTGCTTCTGGAAGATGATCTTGCAGAATATGGCGGTGGTGTAAAACACGATATGCTCCATGCCTAAGAGACTGAGCATAACCGCATAGCCCTTGTCGCCGACAGTCTCCGATGAAACACCCAAGACGCCTACCAACAGCACCACAACAAAGTGAGGTAACATACAGCTCGTCAGAAAGGACGGATGCGAGATCATCGCATGCAGACAAAGTTTACATACTCTTGACATACGTTTCATAGCATTGCCTCCTTACACATCCCAGCGGGTGCTGCGGTAGCTGTTCAACATTGCCCTGTACGAGAACGGGAGCAGCCACAGGGCGTTGACTGCCAGAAGTACTGTCACATACCACATCCCGGTGTAGACCATCATCACCCCGCCAAAGCCGGAAAACAACATCACCAGACTGCTCAGGACCGCACGGGCAGTGCCGTGCGGGATCATCTGGATCAGGTCAGCAAGTCCCAGCGCATGCACCAGCCACACCAGAACACTCACGCATTTTGCGGTGCCGTGGTTCATGAACGGGATCACCATATTCGCAGCACAGATGATGCCGAGGTACAGGCAGCTCACAAGGATACAGAGATACCGCATCCCGAGGCGCATTTTCCGGTAGGCGGTGAAACCCTCCGGTAAAGAGCGGTAGAATTTGCCGCCCGGCATCGTCTTTTCAAAAGTATGCTGCATGAGTGCAGCGACCATGGCCGAGACCGTGAGTCCTATATACAGATCAACATACAGATACAGATCAACATACGGATCCTTAAATACGCTTTCTGCGCTGGCAGCGAAAAATAGGATGCACGGCACAAACATCCCCAGTAAGACGCCCGTATATATCAGGATACATGTCCCGAAACTTGCGCCGAGATAGATCTGGACTGCCTTTGCAGGTGTCAGGGTGTTAGTTTTCATATGCTTCCGCCTTTCTGAGCAAGCCCACACTGAGCTGCTGCAAAGTGGGGATCTCTGTTACAGCGTTGGCGGCATGCAGGCGTCCGGCATGTTCCGCAAGTGCGATCCCCTCAAAACTGTTCTGACTGCCGGAGAAAGAGAGCATCAGGGACTTTGCTCTGTCTGCATCCGCCGCATCGCCATGGACAAGGAGGTATTTCTGTTTGAGATCCTCCACGAAGCCCTGTTCGATGATCTGCCCGTGTGACATGAAAATGGCATAGTCCGTGACATTTTCCATGTCGGCGATGTTGTGCGTGGAAAACAGCACCGAACGCTCTCCGTCCCGCTCCACCAGATACTTCCGGAACAGATCGCAGAGCATGTCCCTTGCAAGCGGGTCAAGGCTCGAAGCCGGTTCATCCAGCACCAGAATTTCCGTATCCCGTGCCAGCACTGCCGCAAGGTACATCCGCATCCGGTTGCCGTCCGAGAGCTGCATCATCTTTTTCTGCTTTCTCGCTTTGATGTCGCCGAGCCGAAGCTGCATGCACAGGTCGGCAAACTTTGTCCTGTCAAAATTATCAAATCCAAGCTCCATGGCATTGGCAATGTCTTTCGGCGTCCAGCTGAGCGGAAAGAAATCTGCCGACGAACAGTAGCCGATCCGGTTGCGCAGGACAGGGTCGTCGATGTCGGTCATCTCCCCGAAGTACACTGCCTCGCCGCCCGTTTTCCCCGTCACACCGCAGAGAATGTCGATGAGCGTCGTCTTGCCTGCGCCGTTTGCGCCGATCAGCGCAGTGGAAAAGCCGCAGGGGATATTTGCCCGGATCTCACCCAATGTAAAATCCTTGTAAGTTTTGGTAATGCCATTGATCGAAATTGCGTATTTCATGTTTCTGCTCCTTCCTATGCTTCCATGTCCCAGAGTGCCGCAAGGGTCTGCTGCACGTCTTCCAGTCCCAGCCCGGCGATCCTCGCCGCCTGTACCGCATCCATGAGGTGATCTTCGAGCTGCCGCTGGTACTGCTCGATGAGCATCTGCTTGTCCTGCGTATTCACAAAATAGCCCTTGCCCTTGGTGGCTGTGACCAGCCCCTCCGCCGACAGCTCCTCATATGCCTTCATCGTGGTGATGACGCTGATATGCAGATCCTGTGCCAGCACCCGGATAGAGGGCAGCAGGTCGCCCGCATGGAGCTTCCCCGTCAGGATCTGCTCCCTGAGCTGCGAAGCGATCTGTTTGTAGATCGGCTCGCTTGCGTTCTGATAGATCTTCAATTCCTCAGCTCCTTTTCTGATGGTTGTTTCTCTCACAACTGTTCATGTGTTATATATACAGTATAGCACAGAAGCACAGATCTGTCAATAGACAGTACTGACAGATCTGGATGTAAAACAGTCTTTATTTTTGTACAAAGTATACAAATGCATAACAGGAGCGGGGGTGGATAATGCCAAGAAACAACAGAGACTTGACAAATCCCTGCGAATGTGCTATGATAAAGAAAGCCCATCTTATAAAATAGGAGGCAGCATATGAACATCCCAAAGGATCCGGCGATCCTCCTGAGCTTTCTGAATACCCAGCTGCGGGATCACTACCCCTCTCTGGAGGAATTCTGCCGCCAGAATGACTGTGATCAGGCAGCTTTGGAAGAAACGCTGGCAAAGGTCGGCTACCGGTATGACAAAGACCAGAACCGTTTCCGCTGAGTCGATACAGGCAGGAGGCATGGCAATGACACAGGACGCAGACCGCATCAAGATCATCTGTAAAATACAGGAGGACGGTGCTTTTCAGGAGCAGCTCCTCCTCAATGAGAGCGACACGGCAGACGAAGCTGCCCGGCAGGCATCGAGACTGCTCCGCCTGTTTTCCCCGGAGCAGCTCACAAGGCAGCTCTCTGCGCAGTACGGTGCCGGATCCGTTCTCGTTTTCCGGACGGATACACGGCAGATGCAGGAATTTTCTGACCTGCTGACCGCACACGGCGGACAGGTCACGGCATGAGAAAACCCCCTTTCCTCACGGGAAGGGGGTTTTGCTGTGCATTACAGATACCCATGCTCTGCCAGAAGCTGCGGCGTGACGCCGCCGGACTTTGGTGAACAGAGCTTTTCCACATACTTTGCCAGAATGTCACATTCAAGATTGACGATGTCACCCGGCTTTCGGTGGAGCAGCGTGGTTTCCGCTGCCGTGTGCGGGATGATGCTCACAGAAAAGTCCCGTGCCGTGACCGCAGCGACTGTCAGACTGATGCCGTCAATGGCGATGGAACCTTTTTCTACGATATACCGCAGCAGATCCGGTGCCGCCGTGATCGTCACCCAGACGGCATTGTCCTCCTGCCGCAGCATCCGGATAGTCCCCGTACCGTCAATGTGACCGGAGACGATATGTCCGCCGAACCGTCCGTTTGCCGGCATGGCACGCTCCAGATTCACTTCGCTGCCCGGTGCCAGTTTTCCCAGATCCGTGCGGCGCATCGTCTCCGGCATCACATCCGCCGAAAAACTGCCGCCCCCGAACCGGCACACCGTCAGGCAAGTGCCGTTGACAGCGATGCTGTCGCCGATCTTCACATCGGACAAGATCTTTTCCGCAGCCACTGTCAGCACACAGGAAGCCGTCCCCTGCCGGACATGCTGCACCGTGCCGATCTCTTCAATGATCCCGGTAAACATCGCTACACCTCCACTTCATATTCCAGAAGAATATCCTCCCCGATCCGGGAGCATGCCAGATCTGTCAGGCGATAGGCTTGCGCCACCTCTGCGACGCCCAGTCCGCCGACTGCCGGTCTTGCCGCATCGCCGCCGAAGATCTTCGGGGCAATGTAGATCTGCAAATGCTGCACGATCCCGGCACGGAGCGCAGCTTCATGCAGGGCGGCACCGCCCTCGAGCAGCACAGAATCCAGACCCATCTCCCCGAGTTTCCGCATCAGTGCCCGCAGATCGACATGCCCCTCTGCCTCCGGCATCGGCAGGATATGCACACCCTTTTCACGGAGCTGTGCCGCCTTTGTCTCCTCCATCCGGCAGGCGGCGACATAGGTCGGGATCTCCGCAGCCGTCTCCACAAGCTGACAGTCCAGCGGGATCCGCAGGCGGGAATCACACACGATCCGCACCGGATCCCGTGGCTCCGGCAGATGGCAGGTAAGTGCCGGGTCATCTGCCAGCACCGTGCCGATCCCCACCATGATCGCAGCGCAACGCTTCCGTGTTTCATGGGTATGCCGCCGGGCGGCTTCTCCGGTGATCCAGCGGGACTGCCCGGTGCGTGTGGCAGTTTTTCCGTCGGCAGTCATGGCGATCTTCTGTATCACATAGGGGGTCTTGTGCGTGATGTAGTGGAAGAACACGGGATTGAGCCTGTCGCATTCCTCTTTGAGAAAGCCCCGCACCACCGTGATGCCGGCAGCTTCGAGACGGGAAAGCCCCTTGCCCGCAACGAGTGGATTCGGGTCATCCGAACCGACAAAGATCCTTGCGATCCCGGCAGCGATGACGGCATCCGTGCAGGGCGGCTGCTTTCCCTGATGGCAGCACGGTTCGAGCGTGACAAACATATCCGCACCTGCGGGATCTTCCGTGCAGTGCGCCAGTGCGTTCCGCTCCGCATGCAGTCCTCCGTAGCGTTCGTGCCAGCCCTCCCCTATGATCACCCCATTCCGGGCGATCACCGCACCGACCAGCGGATTGGGGTTTACGGCACCGATGCCCCTCTGTGCCAGACAAATGGCACGGCGCATCAGTGCTTCTTCGTTCATATGCTCATCTTGACGGGAATCATTCATTGTGGAGCCTCCGATCGTATCATCAGGATGACCGGCACCCCTGCGGCATGCCGGACATCTGCCCTGTATGTATTATTTTACATCATCTTCCGAAAAAAGTCAATAGCAGAGGTGGGTTTCGTCTGCGGCGGCAAAGACCGGAATATTTTATCATATTCCCCTTGCCTTTTCTCTCATTTCATGGTATACTATATTCAGAGGGGAGCGGCACCGAGGAAAAGCGCAACTGCCCGGATGTCACATTATAGGAGGTAAACATGAAAATACTCTACACGACCGGCGATGCCCTGTGGACGGCAGAAAAGGGCAATGTCACGGAACTGCCCAGCTACCGTGCGATGCAGTACAGAGAGACCATCCGCCAGATACATGACCAGAAATCATGGAAGACCAGCGGGAGCGGTGCCGTTTTTATGGGTACGGCTCAGGAATTGCAGCGTGACTGCGAGGCGGAGATCTGCGGTGCTGCACCCTACCGGGACGGGCTGCTCTACACGCTCCGGCTGGATGACAGCGGTGGTCTGTATCAGCGAAGTTTTTCTGCCAAGGCAGAGCCGGAGGGACATATCTGCTCCGGCAATGAAATGCGCCTTGGTGCCATAGATGTCCATGGGGAAGATGTTGCCGCCTGCGTCCTCTATCCGGATGGCAGCAGCCATATCGGCGTGTTCCACCTGCCGCAGAGCTACTGCAATGAGATCACCGAGGGCGATGTAGTCGAATCTGCGCCGAGCTGGTCGCAGGACGGGAATGCCCTGTATTTTTCCGTCTGCGGCATTGCCCGCTGGAACGGGAAGATCCTCTACTCCCCCGCTGCGGTCGCCCGGTATGATGTGCAGAGCGGACGGATGGAGAACGTCGCAGAACATGAAAAATACGACTATCTCGTCCCCCGGGAGGGCAAGGACGGATGCCTGTGGTACATCCGCCAGCCCTACCATTCGCAGGAGGAGGGCAATGGCAATATCCTGCTCGATACGCTCCTGTTCCCGGTGCGGATCGTCAAGGCGATCGGCGGGTTCCTGAATGTATTCTCCATGCGGTACGGCGGGGAATCGCTCCGCTCCGGCGGCAATGCCCGCAGCCGTCAGAAGTCGGAACGTGATCTGTTCTTTGAGGGGAACCTGCTGCATGCGGAGAAGAATCTCAAAGAAAATCAGAAAAGCGGTGAGGAATATCCCGGTGTCTTTCCCCGCAGCCGTGTGCTGATCCGGCGTTCTCCCGCAGGGGAGGAAACTGTCATGGCAAGGGGCGTGCTGGACTATTGCCTGTGTGAGGAGGGATTTGCTGTTTCCAACGGTTCCCATATCCTGTATTATCCCCCGGAGGGAAAGCCGGAGGAACTTGCCAAGGTGCGGCTCGCACGGCAGCTTTGCAGTGTCTGATCTTTCGTGAAAAACAGGGCATCAGAAGCCGTTACATATCATGACATCAGAAAATTTTGAAAAAAAGCTTGACAATTCCCTCGAAATGTGCTATAATAGAAAAGCTGTGAGATATTAGCTCAGCCGGTAGAGCACACGCCTTTTAAGCGTGGGGTCGAGGGTTCAAGTCCCTCATATCTCACCAAGGCACAATAAAATGGCTGTCTTTCGCCAAAATGCGGGAGACAGCCATTTTTTATCTCCTCATCCCACCAGACCGGAACGCTCGATGCCCTCGGTAAAATGCTTTTGCAGGATGACATACAGGACGAGCAGCGGCAGGATCGCCAGCAGACAGCCCGCCTCCATCCAGATGATCTGCTCACGGGCTGACAGCTCCATTGCGGCATTGCCCGTCAGCATCTTGCTGATCTCTGTGTCCAGATTTTTCAGCATCAACGCCATTGTGGAATTATTTGTAAAAAATGTAGAGCTGACATAATAGTCATTCCAGTACCACACCACGGAAAACAGAAATACTGTCAGGAACGAAGCCGCCGCATTCGGCACCATGACGCTGAAAAATGTCCGGAACGGTCCGCAGCCGTCCAGATATGCCGCATCTTCCAGCTCCCGTGGTATGCCCTTGAAAAACTGCCGGAAAATATAGATCATCAGCCCCGCCCGGATGCCGTTTCCCGTCATCGCAGGAAGGTACATCGTCAGCGGTGAATTGATCAGATTGAATGCACTGCCAAGCTGCGGGCTGATCTCTGCCATCAGGGGCTGAAGCCCCAGTCCGTAGCGGAATTCCATATACTGCGAACCGGAGATGATCTGGCTCGGCACGAGGATCTGCAAAATGACAATGGCAAACAGTACCCCCCGGAACCGGAAGCGGAACCTTGCGAAGCCGTATCCCGTCAGTGCGCAGACTGCCACCTGTATCATCGAGCAGCCGATATTGAGCAGCACCGTCCGCAGGAAGGTATTGCCGTAGTCCATCACCTGTGCCGTCTCACGCAGGACATCCAGTGTCACGTGCCGTGGGATCCACATCACGGTGGGGTCGTTCATATCCTCCTGCGCACGGAAGGCACAGCTGACCATGTACAACAGCGGATAGAGGATGATAAAGCACAGCCCCGCCAAGATCAGACCTCTTGCGATGTGCCAGACCCACTCCCCTGCTGCCCGGTGGTGTTTTCCTGCCGTTTTTTCCATGAGTGCATCCCTCCCTTCATTCCACTTCGTAATAAATGAACTGATCCATCAGCATGGTGATGACGCCGAGTGCCGCCATGACGATGGTAAAATAGACCCATGCCATTGCGGAGGCATAGCCATACTGCCACTCGCCCTGAAGTGCCAGCACCCTGCCCATGACAAGATTATCCGGTGCGGTGAAGCTGTCAATGACCGTGAAGATCAGGCATGCCAGCACCATCGGGCTGACATAGGGCAGCGTGATCTTCCAGAAATACTCCCATGCCGTGGCGCCCTCCACCTGCGCTGCCTCCCGGGCGGAGGCTGGGATGCTCTGGAGTGCCGCCAAAAACATCAGGATCTGGATGCCGCTGCTCCATACCAGTCCGAAAATATCATTCGATACCGCTTCGATCCCGCTCTGGATGCGGGTATCGAGTCCATAGATGCCCAGAAACTGGAACAGTTCCCCCACAAGATCGGTAGAGAACAGCGTCGAAAACTGTCCTGCATCGGCGGTGCCGGTCTTTGCCAGATCGCCGTTGATGATGTTGTAGACCGGTCCCGTGGCGATGATGACCGGGAGAAAGAAGATCGCCCTTGCCACGGCACGCCCCCGGAACTTCTGGTTGAGAAGCACTGCCACAAAGAGGGAAAACACCAGTATCAGCGGCGTTTTCAATGCCGTCTCCTGAAGCACATCGGTCAGATACTGGGTATAGTAAGGATCGCCAGTAAAAATGTACCGGTAGTTTTTCAGCCCCACCCAGCTCCCTTCCATGCCGCCCTGTCCGGGGGTGACGTCCATGAACGAGTAGCACAGGGAATTTGCCAGCGGATAGAGGAACCAGACCACCGTCCCCACCAGCCAGAATGCCAGAAATCCATAACCGTACAGGCTCCGGCGTTTTTGATAGGTCAGCTTCACGTCGTTCCGCCCTCCTCTGTCAATGTCCAGACGGTTTCCCCGCTGGTCACCGTCTGCGCTGCATAGTCCACCTCGATCCGGGTGCCGTCGGCGTAGGTCGTCACAGAGCGGTCTCCCTCCCGGGTGTACGCCGTCATGTTCTGACCGCTCACGCCGGAGAGGATCTCATCTGCCATCCGGTACATCCGGGCAGCGGTGTCCGTCCAGTAGCTGTAATGGGCATAATACAGCCCGTCCAGTGATGTATCTTTCAGATCCCCGGCTTCGGCATGGATCATTGTAAATGACGGCTCACAGCCGAAAGCGATCGCCTCGAGAAATGCCGCATCCGCATCGGAACCGGCATTGAGCGGCGTGCCCGCAAAGGGAATGACGCCATGCAGCACCATCTGGTAGAACGGGACGTCCTCATCGAACAGATCAAACCCGCTTGACTGCATTGGCGCATCGGCGATCCTGTCGGTGTATGGCAGTGCATACGCTGCACAGCCGTCAGAGAGCAAAGACAGCCCCGCATCGGTGATCGTCCCGCAGCTCTGCTGCACCGCCTGCCGGGCGTCCTCCCGTCCCATGCTGCGCTTGCCGTAATCGCCCCACAGCGCAGAGGTCATATCACCGGGGCAAACGCCGGTCAGCTCCTGCCCGGCATAGCTCTTTGCAAGTGAGGCATAGACATTCCCGAAAACGGACGGCGACAGCAGGCTCTCCGTCTTCTTGCTGGTATCCTGCACGCCATAGGAAAGCCGGTACGGCAGGATGCGTGCATAGGCACCGGAAATGCGGATCGCCGTATGCAGGAAAGGATAATAGCCATTCCCCGAACGAAAGACCGTATTGTTCACAGCCGGATAGAGCGAAAAGCCCTTTTCTTCCAGACAGTCCTGTAACCGTGTGAAGCCTTTCTTTCCGCCGAGCATGCCGGAGGGGCTGGCTTTTCTGTCCACCTTCCCCGTGATCCCGGCATTCGTCCACTGATGATAGATCACGGACATCCTGTCAACGCCGCCGTCAGAAAGCTCGCCGACGATCTCTGCCGCCTCGTCATATGTGGTGACTGCCGTTTTCATTCGGATGGGAAAGCCCAGTATGGAGCGTGTTTTCATGGTGCCGCCGTACAGAGACAGAGAGAGCTGCACCTCATCCGGATGTGCCGTCACGCCCCCGTCTCCGAGCAGATATGCCCGGTAGGTCTCGGCAACATCCGCATAATCCGCTCCCTCTGCGGCGGTCGGATAGTACCGCAGCTTCAGTGACGGCGTGCGGATACTGCCATTCTCGAAGACCGTGATGGTGTTGCCGCTGTCCCCTGCCATCTGGTAACTGTCACTGTCACGGAGCAGAAAACTGAAATTGCACAGACTATAGCTGCTCAGGGACTGCACACTGGCATTGACCGAGGCGACGCTGTCCCCCTGCTCGGCGATCACGGTCATGGCATTTCCCTCTTTGACGATGCCATAGACCGGCAGCAGGACGGTCTCCGTGACAGCCGGCTTGCTGTCCGGCACCATCGTCAGATCCCTGCCATAGACACGGGCACTGTAGTTTTTCGCAGAATCCTTGCCATTATGAAAATGCACCAGTGCGCCGCAGCCGTCCGGTATCACAAAATACCCATCCTCCCGGTCATCCCCTGCACCAAAGGCACCGAGCAGCGTCAAAGAAGTGGCGATCAGCCCCTCCTCCGTCTTTTCTTCTTTGATCTCCGATGTCTCCACGCTCACGGAAAGATAGTCCTCACACAGTGTATAGCTCACGGGCACGGTGATGCCGCTTTTGGCAAAGCGGTAACTGATCTTCACGCCGTCAGGCTGCGCCGTGCAGGTCAGTACAGCACCGTCCCGGGAACGCTGCGTGCTGGTGCTGTAGGCATTCCGGTTCCCGTAGGTCAGCACCAGCGAAGAACCGAGTTCCGTCATGGTCAGTGCCTTTGCATGGGCATCCCGGTTGCTGCGCAGGGGGGACGACCACCAGATATAGCCATTTTCCTTGTTTTTCAGACCAATGACTGCCGTGTCCTCGTCATAGTACAGGACAAACCGGTCATTCTCCGCCGCCTGCTTCACGCAGACCCATGCCTCATCACAGTCCTCACTCAGGATCGCAAGGCGTGTCCCGTCTGCGGAGCGATAGGCAAGCCCCCCGCTTTCCCTGCCGTCCGGGGTCATGGTCTCACGCAGTTCAGAATAATCTGTGTTGTAGAGTTCCAGTGTCTGCTTATCCTGTGTCAGGAACAGACAGGGACTGTCCAGCGTGGACACACGGTACCGGATGCGCTCCACGGTCTGCTGTTCTGCATCCAGTATCACAAGATAGCGTCCCGCCGTACTCAGGTAACTGTGCTGCCCGCTGCCAAGGGTCGTTTCTTCGAGACATGCGGTGACGGCATTTCCCTTTGTCAGCACCAGTTCTGCCTCCTTGCAGCGGGACAGGATGTCCTCTGCATCGCCGGCGGTGTGATCTGCCTTGATCACCTCCCGGTAATCCTCCGGGCGCAGCCAGACCTCATAACCGTCCATTGTGCCCAGACGCCGGAAATACGCCTGCACCTCGTCCATCCGGACATCGCATGTTTCCTCTGCTTCTGTCAGGACAACGCTGCTTTCCTCCTCTGTGGATGCCGGCTCAGACGGCACGTCCGGTGCCGCTGCGGCACGGATACCCGTCAGGCACACCAGACAGAGCAGCAAAGCCATGATCCTGTGATCGAGAGATCTCATCTGCACTCACCGCCTTACACCCGGAAGCGATAGACCACTTCGGTATAGATGGAATAGACAAATACATACACCTGCTGGAACAGTGACAGCACCAGCACCATCAGAAAGAGCATTGCCAGCATTGCGGCGATCGTCAGCAAAATGGCAAACAGCGTCCGCATGACAGAATACTGGTGTACGGTCTTGACCGCCGAGATCACCAGCAGCACGCTCCACCACAGCCCCACATCATGGATGATCGTCAGGAAGATCGCCTCGTCACGGATGAGGATGTGGGACAGCAGCGTCTCCGCATACAGGCTCGTCACATACGGCACCAAGGCATAGGCACTGTAGACAAAGATATTGCGCATGGTGCCCTCTCCGTCGAGGAGCGTACACACCGCCCAGTTGCCGACCGTCCACGTCAGGAACAGGATCACCGTCTGCACCAGATATGGGATCACATTGAACAGCTTATCCGAGGTCGCCCGGAACTGGAAACCATACATCCGGCTGTACAGCACCGCCCCCAAGAACCAGAGTGCGAGAATGCCGCAGGCGATCCGTACCGAACCTGCCTTTTTCCAGCGCACATCCTCGAAGCCCTCAAAGGGATGCAGAACGACATGCCGGACCCACTGTCCGCTCGTCAGCTCCATCATCTGTTCATGCCCCCTTTCCGGTGTTTTTTCCAGTACCTGTGCAGCAGGATGCCCCCTGCTATGAGCAGCAAAGCTCCCAATGCCAGCGCACGGGAATGCTCCGTCAGCCATTCCTGCCGCCAGCACTCGAATGCCCTGTCGTAGCGATAGGAGGAGTCGGCAAGCTTGGCATACTTCATAGAGCCTTCATAATCGCCCTGTACCAGCAGCCCCGCCGAGATGCCGAGGAATGCCTGCCGGTAGCTGCCGTCATAGCGCAGCACCTCATACCACGGCTCCAGTGCCTCCTCATAGTAACCGTCATTGAAAAGTGCGGTGGCTTTATGCACCAGTGTCCCGAAATTTGTCTCCTCCATTACCGTGACCGTATTTTTCCGCCCGTCCAGCACGAGGATGGTGTTTCCGCAGGTCTCGAGGGAAGTCGCCTCGGTGAAGCCGCCGAGCTGGTCGGAGGTGCTGCCGAGGATGAACAGCAGATCCCCCTCCTTGTCATACTGAAAGACCCGGTTGGTCGTCCGGTCAAGACAGTTGATATTCTCATCCTCCGAGATCTCAATATCACAGAGCATCGGTTCATAGGTGGTATTTGTCCCCGCATCATAGACCGGCTGCAAGTCGCCCCAGCCATACATGCCTGAAAACAGGTTGTTGCCCGCCGGATTGAGTTTCTTGACAATGTCCGCATCCTGAGAAGTGGACTGGGTACAGGTATAGATAAAGCCGTCTGCATCAAGATCAAAACTTGTAATGGCGGTAGGGACTGTCCTTGCCCGGCGGGAACGCATTTCCTGCGTGGAGAGCAGATCACGGATATGCCCTGCGATCACTGCGGGGGTGGATTCCACCGCATTGGCACCGAAAAATCCCTGAAATGTCCCGTCGGCACCGAACATGGCAGCTCCGGAAGTACTGCTTGTCACCACATAGACATTGCCGCCCTTGTCCGCCAGTACCCGCTGCGGGAGAAAGGAAGATTCCTTCTCATACAGCGCATCCTCCGGACGTGTCAGCACGAGCTGCACCTGCCCGTCCAGATCACTCACCAGCACACGGGCATTGCCGTAGTCGGCAATATAGAGCAGCTCTGTCTCCGGTGCGACATAGATGCCCTTCGGCTGGGAAATGGCAGTCTCACTGCCATCCGGCATGACAAAGGTGTCATAGATGCGCATCACCTCTGTCAGGGCGGCATCCGTCACCACAATGCGGTCATTGCCGGTATCGGCGATATATAACCTGTCTTCGGCATCAAGGAACAGATCACTGGGTTGGGAAAAGTCCCCGGCACCCAGCATTTCCCCGCTGACGCTGCGCACGGCGGTATAGCCTGCCTGAGAGGGCACTGCCTCCGACCAGCGGTCATAGTTATACACATCATAGTGTTCCTGCGCTGCCGCAGTCAGCGGCATCTGCACTGCTGCCAGACACAGCAGGCATGCTGTGAGCATTCGTTTCATGCAGCACCTCCTATTCCTTGATGCCGGAATGTGCCATTGTCTCGATGACCTGCCGCTGCGCCAGCAGAAAGATCACGATCGGCGGAATGAGCATGAACACCGCCGCCGCCATTGCCACACCTGCCCTTGCCAGACCGGAGGCGGCTGCCTGCTGCACGACGGTGGGCAATGTCTTGAGGGATTCGTCATAGATGAGCGAGCCGCCCTGTAAATTCCATGCCGCCTGAAATGCAAAAATGACCATCGTCATCAGTGCCGGCTTCTGGTTGGGCATCACGACCCGCCAGCAGGTGGTAAACAGTCCCGCACCATCCACCTTTGCCGCCTCGATGATGGAATCCGGCATGGAGAGGATGGACTGCCGCATGAGAAAGAGACACATGGGCGAGGCGACGGCGGGCAGAATGAGTGCCCAGTAAGTATTGATCATGTGCAGCTTTGCCATGACGATATACTGCATCAGATAGATGACATTGCTCTGGTAGAGCAAAGACACCACGATGAGCTTGTTGAGGAACCGCCCGCCGGGCAGATCGACCTTTGCCAGCACGAAGGCAGCCATGGAGGCGAACACGCACTGCGCCGCCGTCACGGAGACCGTGACAAGCACGCTGTTGAACACATACCGGGAAAAGGGCACCCACATTTCACTGAGGGTCGCAAACATGTCCCGGAAGTTATCAAGTGTCGGGTCGATGGCATAGAGCTTGGGCGGGAAGACGAACAGCTCATGCACAGGCTTGATCGCCATGACACAGGCAAGGTAGATGGGAAATACCATAAACAGCCCCAGCAGCAGCAGGAAAAGGAAAATCACGATCGTCCCGCCGATCCGCCTGCCTGCCTGACGGTTGGAGGCTTTCAGTTTCCGGATATCCGTCATATGCAGCCTCCTTAATCCATAAATCTGCCCAGCACCCGGCTGATGGCTCTGTTACAGAGCAGCATCACCAGAAACAGCACCATGCAGATCGCAGAGGCGTAGCCCATCTCGAACCGGATCCAGCCGTAATCATAGGCATGGCTCATGATGGTGTGTGCCTTGTAATCTGTGCTGGGAAAGCCCACCAGGCTCTGTGCGACCGAACCCGCCGTAAACGAACCGACGATCTGCATGACAGCCGCAAACATCAGCTGCGGTCCCATGGCGGGGATGGTGATATAGATCAGCTCCTGCCAGCGGCTGCGGATGCCCTCGATGGCACCTGCCTCGTACAGGGAACGGTCGATGTTCTGAAATCCCGCACGCAGTGCCAGAAAGCCGGCACCCAAGGAGATCCAGAGCTGCACCACGATGACCACGCCGAGGACATAGTTGCCGTCCGTCAGCCACTGGATGGGCTTGGTCACTGCGCCGATCCGGAGCAGCAGGGCGTTGAGATAGCCATAGGAATCGCCGGAGAAGATCAGCTGCCACACGGTGTAGACATTTGCCATGGACGGCGCATAGAACACCAGTGTAAAGACTGTCCGCAGCTTTGGCGGCAGCTCATTGATGAGCCATGCCAGCAGAAAGCACAGGACATAGCTCACAGGTCCCGTCAGGAGCGCAAACACGAGCGTCACCCGGATGGAGCCGATGAACACCTTGTCGTTGAGAAAGAGGGTGGTATAGTTGGACAATCCGACAAACTGCGGCATCTGTACCATATTGAAATCCGTAAAGCCCAGCGGCAGGGACATGACGACGGGAATGACCGTGAACAGCAGAAACAGCACCATAAAAGGCAGCAGCATCAGATAGCCTTCCCGGTTCTGCCAGATCCGTTTCCACAGACGCCCTTTCTTTGCCTTTTCCAAAGCTGCTCACCTCCTGCCGTTATCCGGTCAGTCCAAGATTTTTTCGTTTTCGGGTAATTTCCGCATTGATGTCTCTGTTGTACCAGAGCAATGTGTCCCGGGGATTCTCATAATTGTTCACCGTCTCCCGGAATGCGTTCATCAGGTTCCGTGTCACGGCGTAGGATGCCGGGATGATGGGGATCTCCTCCAGCTCGCTCTGCGCACGCAGCAGCGTCTCCTGCTCCTGCCGTGACCAGCCGAGACGGGTCAGTGCCTCCGTATTGGCAGTGGTATATCTGCCGAGCTGTCCGAGCAGCCCCTCAAGCTGTCTCCCGTATTCCGCCTGTACGTCTGCCTGCGTGAACCATTTGAGAAACTCCCATGCGCCTTCCTTGTCCTTGCATTTGTCAAAGATCACCGCACCGGAACAATTGGAGTTCACGGCATGGGAAATACTGCCATCCGGCTGCACCGTGCCGGGGATGTGGGTAAAGTCCCACAGCCCGTCAAGCTCCGGCGATGCCGTTGTGAGCTGATTATAGAAACTGTAATCGGCGATCACGAGCGGATATTCCCCCGTCCGGAAACGGGAAAAGGCATCGTAGATCTGTTCAAAGCCATATTTCCGGTAGAAGTCCGTCCAGCGTTCAAATGCCTGTACGGCAGTGATGCTGTCGAAATTGGTCTTTGTCTGCCCCGGATCGTAGTAATTCATCCCGCTTTGCAGCATCATTGCCGCAAAGGTATGCCCCGACTCGGTCGCCGCAGAAACAGCGGTCGCCGTGCCCGTGCCGGAATTTGTCACCGTCGGCAGCACCAGACCGGCATACATGTAATTGCGCTGCAGTGCGGGGAGCATGTCCGTCAGTTCATCCCATGTCTCCGGCGGATGGTCATACCCCAGCTCCGCCAAAATATCCTTCCGGTAAAACAGCATCGCCCAGCTCTGGCTCAGGGGCAGTCCATAGGCACCGTCCCCATACTGATACGGCACGCCGGCATGTTCCTGGAACCGGGTCATGACTTCTTCATAATCCGGGAACTGCGACAGATCTGTCAGCAATCCCCGTGCGGCAAGGTTCACAGGGAATTCACCACCGAGATAAAGTGCGACATCGGGTCCCTTTCCGGCAAGCGATGCCTCCACCACGCCGCCGACCACGAGATTGATCGAAATGTCGGCATCGCTCTGTGCGGCGAATTCCGAATCCGTGAGCGTCTTGATAACAAGTGCCTGATCACGCCCCTGACTGACCCAGACATTGATGGTGTTCTCGCCGTCCGTGTCGGAGAGGGTGGTATAATCCTCAAAGAACGAGCTGACAAAACGCTGCCAGCCAAAGGACAGGGAGGGGAGCAGCTTTTCCTTGACGGGGCTGAATTCCCTGTCGGCAGAGGCAAGCTCGAGATAGTCCACCTCAAGCGGCTGCTGACGGTAGTCATGCATCCATGCGGAGAGGGCGGTGATATTGTCCTTGATCTGCGTCAGGTAATCCGGGATGCGCAGCGGACGCTCCAGACAGCTGTCGAGGATGATGTACATCCGTTCCATTGCGGCAGCCTCGGAACCCTGCGAAGCGGCAAGCGTTTCCATCTCCTGCCGGATGGACTTCAGCTCTGCGGAAAGGCGTTCCAGCTCACTGAGCAGCTCCGGGATGCGTTCATGGACATAGTAATCCGTATACTTGTCCGGTGTTGGTCCCGTGATCATGAGGATCTTCCGGTAGCAGGTGTTGATGTCCCGCACAACGGCATCCAGACGGCACATGTAGTCCCCGATCTCACCGGGGATGACTTCCATCGTGATCGTGTGCGGTTCTCCGCCGGTCAGGTAGAGATAGAGCGGTTCTCCTTCTGCCGTCTCCGGCTCCGTGAGCTGCCAGTCATTGTCGTAGTAGAATCTCACCTGATCGTATTCCGCAAACGGCACCTTGCCGTCCACATAGATGCGCCGGTTGGCATACATGCCCCGCATGACGTTCTGGCGTGCCTTGATGCCTAAGCGGTACATGCCATCCGCCGGAAGTGCATCCGCAGGGATGCTCCACGTGATCGTCTCAAGTGCCTGATCCCATGTGCCGGCACCGATGGTATTGTAGACCGTCTTGGCAGGATCTGCAGGAGATGCCAGATAGCTGGCACGGTCGGCAGTGGCACAGAGCGAGGCACTGCTCTTATAGGTCGCCTGCTCCCCCTCAAGGCGCAGCAGCGTGGAGGGCGTCGATGCCGGATCACAGGCAATGCCGCTGCGGTAGTCCGCATACCCCGGCAATGCCTCCGGGTCACGCAGACAGAAGGACTCGAGTGCAAAGCAGCCCTTGGAAATGTCAAATGTCAGTGTATGGGTGCCTGCTTCAAAATAGAAGCACAGCGGATCATTGTACAGCCCGTCCGGATCACGGAGAAACTCCTGTTTCCACATGCCGATCTGCTTCTGGGCG
>CANQYC010000024.1 GCA_947627945.1 uncultured Clostridia bacterium | reverse complement strand
TTAAATGAAATCTGTACACGTTCACCGGCAATATGCAACAAAATCCGACATGGATTAGAGAATTTTGTCAAAATATGAAGAACTCGGCTTCGTTCGACACCATATTCCAAAAGTAGTCAGCGTTCTCCGTTGCATTCTCCCCGAAAGTATGGTACGATAGGGATGTAGAGTAAAGGAGGAGTCACAGATGTCAGAAAAGAAAAAAGTACTGATCGGTGACGATACTGTAGATTATGGCATCACGACAGCAAGCGCACTGCGGGGCTACGGTCTTTATGCGATCACACGCCGGAAAGACGGCAATATCCTGCTAAATACCATACTGGAGGAACGCCCCGATGTGGTGGTCGTGGACTGTGTCATGCCGCACATGGATGCGATCGAGCTGATCAAGCGAGCCAAAGCGGAGGCATCGGTATTTCCGGCGTTTATTGTCACATCCGGGTATGACAACCCCTTTGTGGAGCGTCAGATCATGGAGATGGGAGCGAAGTATTTCATGCTGCGTCCCTTTGACGTGAACATGCTTGCGGAGCGCATTCTGGCGTTGGTATCCCATCCGGTCATTGCAGGCGGCAGTCAGGACATGGAGATCAAGGTGACGGACATCATCCATCAGCTTGGCGTGCCGGCACATATCAAGGGGTATCACTACCTGCGGACGGCGATCCTGTCGTCACTGGACAACCCCGATCTGCTTGAGAGCGTCACAAAGCTCCTGTATCCCACCGTAGCACAGAAATACAGCACGACATCTTCCCGGGTGGAGCGTGCCATCCGCCATGCGATCGAGATCGCATGGGACAGGGGAGACCTCGATGTGCTAAATTCCTATTTCGGATACACGGTGAATACCTGCAAGGGGAAGCCGACCAATTCGGAATTCATCGCACTTGTCACGGACAAGCTGCGCCTCCAGCAGAGGGCGAACGGCGAACTGCTCCGGGTGAAGTGATACATCCCGCCGCTCACAGGGAAGTTTCGCCTGGGAGATACATGGAGTTTCTTTCCAAAAAAGCATTGACAACCCATCTGAAATGTGATACAATGAAAGTAATATCCTAATTTCGGAAAGGGTGATCACGATGAGATCTCAGTTTTTTCGCCGTGCGGCGGCGATCCTTGCCGCCGGCGCAATGCTTATGCAGGTTTCTGCTTCGGTGCCCGGTACTGCGGAGACTGCACCGGATACCTATCACGATGACTGGCTGCATGTGGAAAACGCCCAGATCGTGGACATGTATGGCAATCCCGTCTGGATGACCGGCTGCAACTGGTTCGGCTACAATGTCGGCAGTCAGGTGTTCGATGGTGTCTGGTCGCAGAACATGCACAGCATGCTGAACCAGATCGCCGACCATGGCTTCAATCTGCTGCGTGTTCCCATGTCCACCGAGCTGCTGCTCCAGTGGAAGAATCATGATCCGGACCCGATGGTCAAGGTCAATACCTATGCCAACCCGGAGCTTTCTGTGGACGGTACCGAGGGCGGCGAAGTGATGTACAGCTTTGACATCTGGAACAAAGCCGTGGAATGGTGCCGGGAGAACGGCATCAAGATCATGATCGACATCCATAGTGCGGAAACGGCTTCCGCCGGTCATCAGGTCGCACTCTGGTATACAGATAAGTTCTCCACGGAGGACTGGCTCGAAGCACTCGAATGGGTCGCCGATTATTACAAGGATGACGACACGATCGTTGCCATCGACCTCAAGAACGAGCCGCACGGTACGGCGGATGTCGCACCGGATTTTGCCAAGTGGGACGATTCCACCGACCCGAACAACTGGAAGTACGCCGCCGAGCGGGGTGCTGCCGCCGTACTCGGTGCCAATCCGAACCTGCTCGTCATGGTGGAGGGCGTTGAGGTGTATCCGAAGTTTGAGGACGGCAATGACTGGAATTCCCCGAACATCGACTACGCCAACTATCCCTACAGCTATTATCACCATACCTGGTGGGGCGGCAATTTCCGGGGCGTGAAAGATCATCCGCTTGAAAACATCGGTGAGAACAACAGCCAGCTCGTCTATTCTCCGCATGACTACGGTCCTCTCGTCTATGAACAGGACTGGTTTTATGACGGCTTCACGCAGGAGACACTGATGGAAGATGTGTGGTATGACAACTGGTTCTATCTCGTCGATCAGCACATCGCACCGCTGCTCATGGGCGAATGGGGCGGCTTCATTGATGAGGAACATGACACAGACGGCAAGAATGTCCAGTGGATGACGGCACTGCGTGATCTGATGATCGAGTACCATATCAACCATACGTTCTGGTGCTTCAATGAGAATTCCGGTGACACGGGCGGTCTGGTCTATGACAATTTCAGCACATGGGACGAGGAGAAGTATGCCCTTGTAGAGCCGGCACTCTGGCAGGATGAGGAAGGCAGGTTCATCAGCCTTGACCACAGCATTCCGGTCGGTGCCAACGGCATCAGCCTTTCGGAATACTATGGCGGCACGCACACAGAGACGCAGCCGTCCGCCACAGAGACATCACCGGTACCAACAGAAAGCGAGACGGACAGCGAGACAGACCCCGGAGAGATCGTATGGGGCGATGTCAACCTCGACCAGCAGGTCACGATCTCCGATGTGATCCGGCTGAACAAGATGCTGCTCGGCGGGGAAATGCTGGAGGGCAAAGCCCTGTCACAGGCAGATGTGGATGCGGATGGCATGTTCAGCTCCACGGATTCACTGTTGATCCTGAAGTATGCGATCAGCCTGATAGATGCCTTTCCCGCAGAGGAAACAAGTTAAGAGTTGAAATATCCCCCGTGCTGGCACGGGGGATATTTGCAACTTAAAGAGAACCCTCACTTCATCAACTCATCAGCCATCTTGGCGAGCTGCTCACGCTGTGCCTCCTTGACACCGGAGCGGATGGTCACGGTGGTGTCGAGCCATGTGATCTGCTTGGATTTGGCAAAAGCCTCTTTCATCAGCTTCGCAGCCGTCGGTGCCCATGTGCCGTTTTCGATCAGACCGATGGTGCGGTTCTGGTAATTGCGCTCCGTCAGACTGTCGATGAACTGCTTCATGAACGGGAACAGGACGCCGTTATACGTCGTTGTCGCCAGCACCAGTTTCCCATAGCGGAACGCATCCTCCACGGATTCCGCCATATCCTCACGGGCAAGGTCGCAGACGACGACCTTCGGGCAGCCCTTTGCTTCGAGCTGTTTTGCAAGAAATTCCACAGCTTCACGGGTGTTGCCATACACGGATGTGTAGGCGAGCATCACGCCCTCGCTCTCCACCCCGTAGGATGACCATGTCTGATACAGCCCGAGATAATATGCCAGATCTTCCGAAAGCACAGGACCGTGCAGCGGGCAGATCGTGTGGATCTCCAGCGCAGAAGCTGCCGTGAGCAATGCCTGCACCTGCGCACCGTACTTGCCGACGATCCCGAAATAATAGCGGCGTGCCTCGCAAGCCCAGTCTTCGTCGGTATCGAGCGCACCGAATTTTCCAAAGGCGTCTGCCGAGAAAAATACCTTGTCCTTGCTGTCATAGGTCATCATGACTTCCGGCCAGTGTACCATGGGCGCAAAGATAAACTGCAATGTATGGCTGCCGAGGGAGAGCGTCTGTCCGTTCGTGACGGTGACACGGCGTTCTTCGGGCAGATCCAGATCTGCAAAGAACTGCTCCATCATGCCGAACGTCTTGGCGTTGCCCACCACAGCGGCTTCCGGATAGGCTGCAAGAAAGGCAGCGATGCCGGCGGAATGATCCGGCTCCATGTGCTGGACGATCAGATAGTCCGGCTTGCGGCTGCCGAGCGTCTCCCGGAGGTTGTCGAGCCATTGCTTTGTGAAATGGCTGTCCACGCTGTCCATCACGGCGATCTTTTCGTCCATGATCACATAGGAATTGTATGCCATACCGTTGGGAACGATGTACATGCCCTCGAACAGGTCGATGTCATGGTCGTTCACACCGACATAGCGGATGTCTTCGGTAATCGTCATTGAGAATTCCTTCTTTCTTTTTGATATACTATCATTATACCACAGATCCCGGAAAAAGAAAAGGGAAATTTATGAATTTTTACAGGAGTCTGTATTGCTAAATTTCTGCAAACCGGTCAGGCAGTATTTTGCCCTACCTGACCACGAGCCCGAATACCAGAAAGCTCGTCAGTACAAACACCATCGTGACAGCTGTCAGGAGCTGCCCGGCAGCCGTTTCTGCCTTTCCGCCCGTGCTGCCCTGCATCCGCAGCCCGAGGCAGGCGAGACTGGTGTAGATGACCGGCGTGGCATAGCGCATGCTCTGCGTGCAAGTGTGCGGATGGGTGAAGCAGAATACAAAATAGTTCGCCAGCACCACCCCATACGTTATGCACAGTGCCGCACGCAGCGGCGTTTCGCTGTGCCGCAGCACCCAGACAAGTGCGTACAATGCACCCGCCGCCAGCAGGATCTGCGACCAGAACAGCACCTCCCCGAAGCCATGCAAGGACGGAAAACGGTCGGTATTGAGAAATTCATCGAACACCGCCGTTTTCATCAGCCCGACGAGAGGGTTGTACTCATTGTATGCCTGTCCGTATTGCGTGTAGCAGTCATATATATAGGTAAACTGATGCGGCGAGAAGTCGAACAGCCGCTGAAGAACGGGAATGTTCCCCACATACTGACCGGATTTTTCGGAGAGCCGGGGGATGTATGTCAGCGGCACGCCCCATGTTACCAGATTTCGGATCTCCCATCCCAGCCCGAGCGGCACGCAGACCGCACCGAACGCCGCAAACTGTCCGATCAGCCGCAGCGGCTTCCTGCGCTGTTTCCAGAGCATCATGAGAAAGAGAACTGCCACAGCCGGTGCTGTCATGTAGGCGGAAAGCTTTGTCATCATCCCAAGCCCGATGGCAAGGGCAAGTCCGAGGATCGTCCGCATCCGGGGTGTGCGGTACCACCGGATCGCCAGCAGCAGTGCCGTCAGCATGAACAGGATGCTCAGCATGTCATTGTTGATGCTGCCCGCTAAGATGATGAAAATGGGATGCACCGCCATCACGCTCATCGGCAGCGTGAAAGCGGCACCTTTCAGCCCCAGCTCCCGCAGCAGCAGCCCGAACACTGCGAGCGCAAGACAGGAATAGCACAGGGGAAGGAGCTGCACGCCCTCAAAGACCTGTGCCTCCGGCAGTCCCAGTGCCGTCAGCAGCCGCATCCATGCGGCGCAGAGACTGTGATGCAGCGGCGGATGATAGAACTGCCACACCGTCCGGACGTCCATGTCCGGCAGATGCCCTTTGGTGAACAGATACCAGATATAGGCAGCATGCCCGCTCTCAGAGGTGAACCGGTTGACATCGTGCTGCATCTGATAGTAGGGAAAGCGCAGGATATAGGCAAACCGCAGACAGTACCCGATCCCCCACCACAGCACCCCGCTCCCCCACAGCGGCAGTTTCCTGCGCAGTGTCAGATACAGCCAGACGGCAAGCAATACGAACCCGCACCCCACAAATACCCACGCAGTCCCACCGGAAGGCACTTTCAGAAGCAGGATCCCGGGAACAAGGCACAGGAACGCTGCTGTGATACAGGGCTTGCCGGCGCATTTCCAGATCAGGGAAACGGCTCGGTTCGGCGATTTTTCCATTTTGGTCATCCTCCATTTCTGAAATTACCCACAATTCACCACAGAAGGGGGTGATTTTCTCCCTTTGTCAGCTCTATTATAACACATCCCATGAAAAAAGGCAAGCATACATTTTCCGATGCCGTTTTGCAAACACGGAAACTTTTTCGGCACAGAGGGCATTCCGGGTGGCTTTCCGGCGGTTTTACATGAAAATGCACAAAAAAGATGATATATCTTTGTGCAATAAGCGGGTTGCCAAGTACCTCAAAATGTGTTATAATGGAATAGTCAAAGGTCTCACTGTACCTTTTTGCGGTGGGTTTTCATCCCTATGGATGAGATGCCCTGTGCGGAAAGAAGAAAAAAGAAATACACAGGAGATCTCCGGCACAGGTAGAACTATGTAGAACAAGCCTAAGAAAAACAGAAAAAGAAACAAAAGAAAGGATGCCGGCGTCCGCTCAGCGGCTGCCGGTCAGGCAAGGCAGGTGAACATCGGTGAACGAGGCGGCATTGGAGACGGAGCTGGATGCGTGCAGCATGACAGGTACCTATTACCATAATGTCGATGCCAAGGGGCGTATCAATTTTCCGGCAAAGCTGCGTGAACTCATCGGTGAGACATTCTGGATCGCAAGAGGTACGAGCGACCGATTTTTGTCGGTGTATTCCAGTGAGGGCTGGCGGGACGTTCTGCGGCAGGTCAAGGATCTGAAAGGACCGCAGGGCGAGAAGCTGCGCCGCTGGATCTGTTCCGGTGCTGCCGAGGTGACACCGGACAAGCAGGGCAGAGTCCTGATCCCCGCCGCACTGCGTGAGTATGCAGGGCTGGACAAGGACGTTGTCGTGCTGGGTGCCGGCAGAAAAGCCGAGATCTGGAGCAGTGAACGCTGGAGGGAGATGGACGAAGCATTTGATCCCACCTGCGCACCGCAGCTCGAGGAACTCTGCCTGTAAGGGAGGCATCATATGGAGTTTGCGCACGTTCCGGTACTTTTGCATGAAGTACTGGAGGGACTTGCTGTCCGTCCGGACGGGATCTATGTGGACGGAACAGTGGGCGGTGCCGGGCATGCCAGAGAGATCGCCTTACGCCTGAACAACAACGGGTTGTTGATCGGACTGGATCGTGACCCGGACGCTGCAGCAGCGGCTGCGGCACGTCTTGCAGGACTGCCCGCACGGGTGGTACGCTGCAACTATTCCCGGATGCGGGAGATGCTCGATGAGATGGGCATCGAAGCTGCGGACGGGATCCTGCTGGATCTGGGGGTATCCTCCCACCAGCTGGATGAAGCGGAGCGTGGATTTTCCTATCACCATGACGCACCGCTCGACATGCGCATGAGCCAGGAGGGCATCAGCGCAAGAGACATTGTCAACGACCGGGATATCCGGGAGCTGACGGCAATTCTGCGGGATTACGGCGAGGAACGCTTTGCGTCACGCATCGCTGCGGCAATTGTGAGAGCAAGAGAGCAGGCACCCATTGAGACAACAGGGCAGCTTGCCGATCTCATCTGTGAAGCGGTTCCGCAGAAGTACAGACGGGAGAAAAACCCGTGCAAACGATCCTTTCAGGCGATACGGATCGCAGTGAACGATGAGTTCGGACATCTGCGCCGGGGACTGGATGCGGCATTTGACTGCCTGCGTTCCGGCGGAAGACTGGCGGTGATCACGTTCCATTCACTCGAAGACCGTATCGTCAAGCAGACCTTTGCCGGCTGGTGCAGCGGGTGCATCTGTCCGCCGGATTTTCCGCAGTGTGTCTGCGGCAGAGTCCCACGGGCAAAACTTCTCACACGCAAGCCTATCACAGCCGGGGAGGAAGAGCTGCGTGATAACCGACGCAGCCGCAGTGCGAAGCTCAGACTGATAGAAAGGAGTTAAGTTGTTATGGCTTATTATGAGCGTACCGGCAGTACAGCACCGGCACAGCCGACGCCGCCATCACCCTCATATACGCCGGAATATGACAGCCAGATCGAAATGAGTGGAATGAATCAAAGCCGGAAGACTCCGGTGGTCAAGTTGATACTGGGCGTATTTGTTTGTTTTGGTCTGGTGGCTGCGCTGATCTACAGCAATGTGCAGCAGCTTCAACTTAACAATCAGATCACGGCACTGGAGCAGGAGTATACGGATCTGCAAAGTGAAAATGTCCGTATGCAGTCGGAGCTTGCCGGGCGGACGTCCAGCAAGAACATCCAGGAATATGCAGAGAATGTGCTGGGAATGAATGCGCTGAGCAAGTCGCAGATCGAGTATGTACAGATCCAGACAGATGATGTAGTGGAGATCCCCGAGGAGGAGCAGAACATTTTCGTCCGGATCAAGATATGGTTTGACAATTTAGTGGAATACCTGAGGGGCTGAAGCGAATAGAATAGAAAAGCAAAGCCTGCGGGGTTCAGAATACGGCAGATCAAGAGAGGAAACAACCGGGTGTCAAGCGTTGCCGGCTTTGTCCGAAAAAGAGAAAATGGGCAAAGCCGGCTGCACCGGGAACATCGTAACGAACCAAGGGAAGACAGGCGGCGATCTGCCTGCCTTTTTGCGTATCAGGCAGCATCGCTGCGGGATAAGGAGCTGATAGCATGTTTACCACGGATCACGGACCTACGGTCGGTATGAACAAAAGGCTGATCTTCGGCGTCATGACACCGATCTGCATTTTGGCGGGTGCGGTGCTGGCAGGGCTTTACGATCTGACCGCCACACAGCATCAGCACTATGCCGCACTGGCAAATGATACCCATTTTACAAACAAGACCATCACTGCCGGCAGGGGCACCATCTATGATGCGAACGGTTCCCCCCTTGCATGGAGTGCTACCGTTTATAAGGTATACATGGATCCGAAGCTGTTCCGTTCAGAGATGGACGAGGTCGAGGAGATCATGAAAGAACGGCAGAAGATCATAGATGAGGGCGGTCAGCTCGAGGAGGGCAAGCGTGTGATCTCCCGTGAAGAACTTGAGGCGGAGATCACAAAGACACTTTCCGACAAGCTGGGGATCAGTGAGGACACCGTGCTGACAGCCATCCAGAAGGATACGCAGTATTATGTGCTTCAGACACAGGTCGAAAAGAATGTTGCGGACGAACTGATGGAATATCTGGACAGTCTGGGGCTGGAATCCATTACCACAGAGGAAGACACCAAGCGGTACTATCCGCAGAATGAGCTGGCGGCACAGGTCATCGGCTTCACCAACGGCGACGGCGACGGACAGTATGGGCTCGAAGCATACTATGACGACTACCTCTCCGGCATCAACGGGAGGGTGACCACCGCCAAGGACGGACTCGGAAATGCCATGCCCTACCGGTATTCCACGACCTATGAAGCGCAGGAGGGCAGCTCTTTGTACCTGACGCTGGATTCTACGCTGCAATATTATCTGGAGAAGAATCTTCAGGAGATGTATGAGACATACAATGTGCAGAACCGTACCTGCGGCATTATCATGAATGCCAAGACCGGTGCGGTCTATGCGATGGGAACATACCCCACCTTCGACCTGAATAACCCGTCCGAGATCTACGATGAAAAGACCCGCAAGAGCCTCGAAGCCCTGCCGGAATCCGAGTATCAGGAGGCATATGTCGCCGCACGGGAGGAGCAGTGGAAGAACAAGGCGGTAACGGAGCTGTATGTGCCGGGATCGGTATTCAAGATCTTCACCAGCTCCGCTGCGATCGAGGAAAATGTCGTGGATCCGGATACATACTCCTATTTCTGCAACGGTTCCTATGTGATACCGGGTGCGCCACCGATCCACTGCCATCTGAGGAGCGGACACGGCAGCCAGACATTTTCTCAGGCACTGACCAATTCCTGCAACCCGGCATTTATCGACGTCGGGCAGCGGCTGGGCGGCGAGAAATTTTCCCAGTATTACAGTGCATTCGGACTGCGGGAGACCACCGGCATCGACCTGCCCGGCGAGGCAGTCAGTGTCAGCTTTGATGATGCGAGCATGCAGCGACCCATCAATTTGGCATCCAGCTCTTTCGGACAGGGCAACAAGGTCACGCCGATCGAGATGATCACCGGCATCGCCGCAGCCATCAACGGCGGCTATCTTGTGGAGCCGCATGTCGTCAGCAAGATCGTGTCCAGTGACGGCAATGTCCTCAAGACGTTCGGCACGACTGTCAAGCGTCAGGTCATTTCCGAGGAGACATCCGCCTCCATGCGCAAGCTCCTGCAGGCGGTCGTGGACAATAACGGCGGTTCCAATGCCTACATCAAGGGCTACGCCATCGGCGGCAAGTCCGGTACTTCCCAGAAACTCGATGAGTATGACGAGGAGAATATGCAGTATGTGGCATCCTACGCCTGCTTTGCGCCGGCGGATGATCCGGAGATCGTGATGCTGATGCTGGCAGATGAGCCGGACAAGAGCATTGACTACTACGGCTCCAAAGTTGTCGCACACTATGCAAGTGCGGTCATGGAGGAGACGCTGCAATATTTGGGCTACTATCCGGAATACACAGAGGAGGAGTATGCGGGTCTGGACGTTGCCGTGCCGCTGCTGATCGATTCGGACATCGAAAAGGCAAAGAGTACGCTCGAAGCACTGAATCTGCGGTGTGAGATCAAGGGCAGCGGGGACAAGATCGTCGGACAGTGTCCGATGACCAGCACGAATATCTCCGCCAATGGCGTGGTCGTGCTGTATACAGAAGAAAATTATGTTCCGGAAAAGGTCGTTGTGCCGGATCTGCGGCAGTATACGCCCAGCGATGCCAATATCGCACTGATGAATCTGGGGCTGAACTATGTGGCAAGCGGTGCATCCTCTGAACGGGCAGGCGTCACCGTCCAGACACAGTCCATCGAACCCGGGACAACGGTGGATGTCGGCACGGTCATTGAGCTGACCTACGTCTATAACAGTCAGGGCGACTGAGCCGTCCTGCCGCATCCGAAAGGAGAGATACTATGAAGCTCGCAGAGCTGTTGGAAAACCGGATCCCCACAACACTGGGCGATACCGAGATCACCGCTGTTACCGATGACAGCCGCAGCATTGCCCCCGGCTGCCTGTATGTCTGTGTGAAGGGAGAACACTTCGACGGACACAGCGCAGCGGCAAAGGCATTGGAACAGGGCGCAGCCGCCGTGGTGGCGGAGCGTGACCTCGGACTTGGCGAACGCCAGCTCCTGACGGAGGACAGCCGTGCGGAATATGGCAGACTGTGCGCCGCATGGTACGGACATCCGGAGCGGAAGATGCGCTTTATCGGCGTGACCGGCACCAATGGAAAGACGACCATCACCAACCTCATCAAGCGCATCCTGACGGCAAACGGTCATAAGGTCGGTCTGGTCGGTACGATACAGAATGAGATCGGTGACGAAGTGCTGCACACGGATAATACCACGCCCCTGACTTCCGAACTGATGGCACTTTTTGCAAAGATGTACGAAAGCGGCTGCGATACGGTAGTGATGGAAGTTTCCTCTTTCGGACTGGTGCAGAAGCGCATCGGACCGACACATTTTGAAACGGCAGTTTTCACGAACCTTACGCAGGATCATCTGGATTATCATAAGACGATGGAGGCATACTATCAGGCAAAGCGGATGCTCTTTGCCATCAGCGACAAGGCGGTCATCAACACGGATGATCCCTACGGCAGACGCCTGTATGATGAACTGTCCGGCGAGAAGTATGACTATGGCTCCAAGGATGCCAACTATACCTACCTGCCTGTCAGCGTGAAAGCGGACGGCACGGTCTTTACCCTGAGACAGAGCTGCGGGACGATGGAACTGCATCTGAACATGATCGGCTACTTCAATGTCGCCAATGCCACGGCTGCCTATGCGGTCTGCCGGCTGTACGGGCTTTCGGATGCGCAGATCCTGCCCGAATTGCAGGCATGTCCCGGTGTCAAGGGCAGATGTGAAGTCATTCCGACCGGACGGGATTTTTCCGTCATCTGTGACTATGCGCATACACCGGATGCGCTGGAAAATATCCTGAGCAATGTGAAACTCTGCACGGAGGGCAGACTCATCTGTCTGTTCGGTTGCGGCGGGAACCGTGACAGGACAAAACGCCCCCTGATGGCGCAGGCAGTGGCAAAGTATGCCGACCGCATCATCGTCACTTCAGACAACCCCCGTGACGAGGATCCGGATGCCATTATCGCCGATATCCTGCCCGGTCTGGCAGACAGCGGCGTGCCGTATGAGACGGTGACCGACCGTGCCGATGCCATTGCCCATGCCCTGCGGACAGCAGAGGCGGGAGACGTGATCGTGCTTGCCGGAAAGGGACATGAGGATTACCAGATCTTTGAAAATAACCGTCACATCCATTTTGACGAGAGAGAAGTCGTTGCCGAAGCACTCCGGCAGCTGTAGGAGGAGAAACGCATGGAACCTGTGGCATTGGAGAAAATCGCATCACGGCTGGGCGTGAAAGCACCCATTTCCGCACAGATCACCTGTCTGAGTACCGATACCCGGGAACTGCCGGAGGGCTGTCTGTTTCTGGCACTGCGGGGCAAAAAGTTTGACGGGCATGATTTTGTGGAGGCAGCCATTGCCGCCGGTGCAGCGGCAGCCGTCACGGACAGACAGATCGGGGACTGCCCCTGTCTGGTCGTGGAAGATACAGGACAGGCGCTGCTCGACATCGCCGGGATGTACCGGGAACAGTTCGCCATCCCGCTTGTCGGGATCACCGGCAGCGTGGGAAAGACGACGACCAAGGAAATGACCGCCTGCGTGCTGTCACAGCATTTCCGTACCCTCAAGACAGAAGCCAATCTCAACAATGAGATCGGGATGCCCAAGACACTGCTCGGGCTGACGAAAGAACACGGTGCCGCCGTGATCGAGATGGGCATGAACCATTTCGGGGAGATCTCCCGCATGAGCCGCAGTGCCAAGCCGACACTGGCGATCATCACGAACATCGGATTTTCCCATGTGGAGCATCTTGGCTCTCAGGAGGGGATCTTAAAGGCGAAGCTTGAGATGCTCGAGGGCATGGCGGACGATGCGCCGCTCATCACTTCGGCGGACGACAGACTGCTGTCACCGCTGAAAGAGACGCTGCGAAGACCCGTATACACCTTCTCCACACAGGGCAACCCTGCCGATGTCTCTGCGGAGGACATCAAGGAGGAAAACGGCGTCACCACGTTCACGATCTGCCACGGCACAGAGCGGCATCTTGCCGTGCTGCCCGCCATCGGGGAGCATAATGTGAAAGATGCGCTGGCTGCCTATCTTGCCGGTGTGCTGACCGGTATGCAGACGAAGGAGATCCTCTGCGGACTGGCTGCCTACAGTCCGACAGGCAACCGGCAGAATATTATGGAAAAAAACGGACAGACTGTCATTGCAGACTGTTATAACGCAAGCCCCGATTCTATGCGTGCCGCACTGGGCGTTCTCGCCGGGTATCCGTGCGGGGGAAAGCGCATTGCAGTGCTGGGGGATATGCTGGAACTCGGTGAGATGAGCGATGCGCTCCATGCACAGGTCGGTGAGGCTGCCGCAGCGGCAGGACTGGATGTACTGCTTTGTTACGGCGAGGCAGCCGGACAGATCGCTGCCCATGCCGGGAATGTCCCGGTGCTGCGGTGTACCCGTGATCCGCAGGAGCTGATCCGTCAGCTCCGGGAGACGGCACAGGAGGGTGATGTGGTGCTTTTCAAAGCAAGCCACGGCATGCACCTCGAGGAGATCATCGAAGCCGTTTACGGCGCATAGCCATGCCGGTCTGGCTGCAGCTCATTGCCGCACTGAGTGCGGCAGCGGCAAGTGGGGTCATGGGTGCGGCACTGGTGCCGTTCCTGCGCAGACTGCGCTTTTGCGAACCGGAGAAGCCCGCTGCACAGAAGAAGGATGCCGCCGCAGGGGAAAAGCTCCTGCCGACCATGTGCGGGCTGCTGCTGGCATTTGGCATCCTGACGGGCATGGTGCTGGGTGTCACGCTGTTCCGGGAGTTTTCCGGAACGGATACCACCGGGCAGAGCTTTCGCACACAGTCCCTTGTGCTGATCTGTGTGCTGGCGCATGGGCTGCTGATGACGGCAGCGGGCTTTATCACAGATCTGCTGACCGTCCGGCACAGGCTCCGCTACCGGATCCGCCCGATCCTGCTGATGGGTGTGGTGCTGGCGGTGACGGCGGGGACATTGTATCCGCTGTTCCGGGAACATCCGGAGCGGCTGCTGCTGAGCATCCCCGTGGTGCTTTGCTGGCAGTGTGTCCGGCATACGGCACAGGAGACGGACGGCATCGGCGTGACGCTGCAGGTGGTGCAGCTCCCGGCAGTGGTCATTCTGCTGCTCTCACAGGGACAGGAGATGACGGCGCTCTATCCCCTTACGGCACTGGGTGCCTGTATGGGCTGCATGGTCTGGAATCTCCCGCCGGCAAAATGCCGCTTGGGGTGTACGGGGAGCTATCTGATAGGGAGCATCGTGCCGACGCTGTGTGCGGCACTTGGACTATGGAAACTGCTGGTGCTGTATATGATCGTATACGGTGTCGATCTGGCACCGCTGCTCCGGAAACATGACGGCAGGCGCATGACGCTGCTGTCCCGGATGGAGGAGGCGGGCATGGCACCGTGGAAACGGCTGGCACTGCTGGCGGGATTCGCATTGCTCTGCATCGTGCCGGCACTGCCGCTGTAAAGGCAGAAAGCGGTTGTTTTTTCAAAAGGGATCCGCATCAGAACAGGAGGGAATGCATGGAAGCAACAAAACAGGCACCTGCTGCACAGAGCCGGCAGCGAGTCCGCATCGGCGGCAGCAATCTGACATTCGGCATCGTTGTGCTGTTTCTGCTGTGCATGGGCATCGTCATGATGTTCTCCGCCAGCTATGCCATTGCCATCAATGAGGGCAAGGCGGGGTACTACTACGCACTGCGTCAGGTCATCTTTGCGGGGATCGGTCTGTTCATGATGGTGGTTTTTTCTGTCATTGATTATCACATTTTCTATAAGAACGGCATTGCCGTGATCCTGTTTGCGGCGAGCGTGATCCTGCTCGGACTGGTGCCATTCATCGGCACGGATCTCGACACGGGCAACACCCGGTGGATCAATCTCGGCTTCACGACGTTCCAGCCCTCGGAGCTGACCAAATTCGCCGTTGTCATCCTGTTTGCGTATCTCATCGACCGCAACTATGACAAGATGAAACGCTTCACCACCGGAACACTGCCGTTTTTCATGCTGCTCGGGCTGATCGTGATTTTGCTGATGCTGGAGCCGCATCTGTCATGCAGTCTGCTGATCGTGCTGCTCGGCGTGACGATGATCTATATCGGCGGTGCCAGATGGTGGCATATCCTGCTGGTCGGCGTGGTAGGTGCCGCATTGCTGGCGGGGCTGGTCGTTTATCTTGTCAAGGTCAGACATATCACATATTTTGAGACCCGTATCAACTGCTGGCTGCATCCGTTCGATCAGGAGTATCTGAAAGACACATGGCAGACCCGGCAGTCCCTCATCGCCATCGGTTCCGGCGGTGTGTTCGGACTGGGACTTGGCGAGTCCCGCCAGAAATATATCTATCTCCCGGAGGCGGAGAATGACTTCGTCTTTGCGATCGTCTGCGAGGAGCTGGGACTGATCGGTGCCATTACCGTGATCGTACTGTTTGTGCTGCTGGTGATACTGGGTTTCCACATCGCCAACCACTGCAAAGACCGCTTCGGGATGCTGGTGGCAGTCGGCTTTACGCTCCAGATCGCTTTGCAGGCACTCCTGAACATTGCCGTTGTCAGCAATCTGGTGCCGAACACCGGTATCAGTCTGCCGTTCTTCTCCTATGGCGGCACGGCACTGATCATGCAGCTTGCGGAAATGGGAATCGTGCTGAATATCTCCCGTCCCCGTGAACTGATCGTGTCACGTCCCATTGCTAAGAACCCTGCCCCGACAGAGCCGGAGTACCGGCAGGATGCCTGATCCCCACAGGAAAGGAGCATATGCATGAAGGTTTTACTGGCAGGCGGCGGCACGGGCGGACACATCAATCCCGCTCTTGCCATTGCCGGCATCATCCGGACGCATATCCCGGATGCGGAGTTTCTCTTTGCCGGGACACCCGGCGGCATGGAGGCACGCCTCATCCCGCAGGCGGGATACCGCCTCGCCCCCATCAAGGTCGCCGGATTCCAGCGCAGACTGTCCGTGAAGAACATCGGACGCAACATCCGGGCAGTATGGTATCTGGCGGGTTCCGGCGCACGTGCCCGGCAGATCGTCCGGGAGTTTGCCCCGGATATCGCCATCGGCACCGGCGGATATGTGGCAGGTCCTGTGATCCGTGCGGCGGCAAAAATGGGCGTGCCATCGGCGATCCATGAGCAGAATGCCTACCCCGGCGTGACGAACAAGATCCTCGCAAAAGAGGTCGATCATGTCATGCTGACGGTGAAAGAGGCACTGCCCTATTTTGAGAAGGACATCCGCTACACCGTGACCGGGCTTCCAGTGCGGGCGGAACTGCTGCACAAGACAAGGGAACAGGCACGCCGGGAACTGGGCTTTGATGATGCCTTCACGATCTTGTCATTCGGCGGGAGCCTCGGTGCGGGCTGCATCAATGACACGATGGCAGAGGTGCTGCGGTGGCATACCTCCAAAGGACTTGCGGTCAACCACATCCATGGCTACGGCGGCATGGGAAAGGAGACATTCCCGCAGAAGATGGATGCCTATGGCATCCCGCTCAAAAGCAAATGCATCCGTATCACGGAGTACATCAATGACATGGATACCTGCATGGCGGCTGCCGATCTGGTCATCTGCCGTTCCGGTGCCAATGCCTTAGCAGAGCTGGAAGCACTCGGCAAGCCCGCCATCCTGATCCCGTCCCCTGTGGTGGCGGGCAACCATCAGTATCACAATGCGATGGTGCTCGGCAAGGCAGGTGCGGCGCAGGTCATCGAGCAGAAAGATGTCACGAATGAAGATATGATCTCCCGGATCGAAGCCCTCTACCACGACCGTCCCCGGCTGCAGAGCATGGCACAGAATGCGGCATCCCTTGCCGTGCGGGATACCGATGAGCGCATCTGGAACGTCATAGAAAGTCTGATCCGCCGGAAGTAACACCGGTGTCCGCACCAAATCCCGCTCCTTTTCATACTATGCAGGGAAAGGAGTGGGGGAAATGCAAAAGTTTGTCATTCAGGGCGGCAGAAGGCTGGAGGGAGACATTGTTGTGCAGGGTGCCAAGAACAGTGCCCTTCCCATTCTGGCTGCAACACTGCTCTGCGAGGGCGAAAGCATTCTCGAAAATTGCCCGGCATTGTCGGATGTCTATGCCGCCTGCCGGATACTGAGCAGCACCGGATGTCAGTGCCGGATGCAGGAGCATACCGTCCATGTCACGGCGGATGCACCTGCCTGCCCGGCGATCCCGGTGTCACTGATGCAGGAAATGCGCTCATCCATCATGTTTTTAGGTGCCATGCTCGGACGGCTCGGAAGCTGTACGCTTGGCTATCCGGGCGGCTGTGAACTGGGTCCCCGCCCGATCGATCTGCATCTGAAAGCACTGCGGCGCATGGGCGTGAACATCCGGGAGGAAAACGGCATCCTGACCTGTACTGCGCCGCAGGGGCTGCGTGGTGCGAGGATCCATCTGCAATTTCCGTCCGTGGGCGCAACAGAGAATATCCTGCTTGCCGCTGTGCTTGCCAGAGGCGATACCATACTGACCAATGCCGCCAGAGAGCCGGAGATCCTCGATCTTGCACGCTATCTGAGCTGCTGCGGGGCGAAGATCGACGGTGCGGGCAGCAGCACGATCCGTGTGCAGGGCGTCAAAAAACTGAGGGGCTGTACATACCGGATCATGCCGGACAGGATCGTCACAGCCACCTGGCTGGCAGCCGCTGCCGTGACGGGCGGAGAGCTGCGGCTCCTGCATACGGATGCGGCAAGCCTCGAAAGCATCCTTGCGGTGCTGGAGGAAATGAACTGCCGGTGCAGCCGGACGGCGGAGAGCATCTGCATCGCTGCGGGCGGACACATGCGTGCCGTGCGCTATCTCAAGACGATGCCCTATCCCGGTTTTCCGACCGATGCACAGGCGATCCTGATGGCAGTACTCTGTACGGCAAACGGCACTTCGGTGCTGGAGGAAACGATCTTTGAGAACCGCTTCCGCCATGTGGATGCCCTTGTGCGGATGGGAGCGGACATCCAGGTGGCAGGGCGCATCGCTGTTGTACATGGTGTCCGGCATCTTCACGGTGCGCAGGTGAGTGCGACGGATCTGCGGGGCGGTGCTGCCATGCTGACAGCGGGGCTCGGTGCGGAGGGGGAGACCATCCTCACGGATATTTCCCATATTGACAGGGGCTATGATAGCCCGGAACAGATCCTCCGGACAGTGGGGGCGGAGATCGAACGAATCTGAAGCAAAGGATGGCGGAAGCGCATGAGAGATGTAGAAAAGATGAGCATGGAACATGAGACCAGCTCCCGCAGGAGCCGCCGCCGCAGACGGGGGCTTTCTGCGTATGCCGCTATGGTCGTGGTGCTGGCGGTCGTGGTGGTAGTCACGCTGTCTATGACCGTGCTTTTCAACATCAAGACCATTCGGGTGACCGGCAATGCCGACAGCTATACGGCGGAGGACATCGTCAAGGCGACCGGCATCAGCATCGGGGACAACATGGTGCGGCTCAATGTCAGCGAGGCAGAGGAAAAGGCACTGGCGGCACTCATCCGTGTGGAGAGCGTTACCATAGACAGGCAGTTTCCCAGCACACTCGAGATCAAGGTGCAGAAATGCACGCCTGCCTACAATGTCGTCTACGAGTACGGCACGCTCATCGTCAGCGAACATGGCAGGATCCTCGAGAACAGCATGGATCCCGGGCAGGGACTGGTGAAGATCACCGGCTATGACCCCGAGGAAACGAC
Organism: uncultured Clostridia bacterium; assembly: GCA_947627945.1. Taxonomy (GTDB): domain Bacteria; phylum Bacillota; class Clostridia; order Oscillospirales; family Ruminococcaceae; genus UBA3855. The sequence continues at coordinate 4,138 of CANQYC010000024.1, read as the reverse complement.
CCCCGGCAAGATCATCACTGCCAAGGAGGAACGCAGCGACAAGATCTTTTCCGCATTCCGGGATCTGATCTATCAGGGCGGACTGAATGTGCCGATCGTGGCAGTGGACATGGCGGATTACAATGACATTCTGGTCAATTTTGACAACCGCATCCAGTTCGATATGGGCAATTGGAGCGAGATCAACTACAAGATCCGCTTTGCCGAACAGGTCATCGCCGAACAGGCTGCCGACAAGGAGGGCTATCTTGTGATGGTCGGTTCCAATCAGTGCGCTTTCCGCAACAAGGCAGAGTATGAGGCATCCCAGAATGCCATCGAGAGTGCGGCGAATACCGAAGCGGAGACCGGAACGGAGACGGGGGATACCCCGCCGGAAACGACAGCGACCGACACACCGGTGCCGGGACAGTAAGGTTTTATGTACAAATTTGTTAAAATCCCTCGAAAATCGCCGGGATAAGTTGTCGGGAATAGGAAAAAAATAGATTTTATCAAAAAACCCTTGAAAAATAAAAACAGATGTGTTACAATAGTAGTGGTGTATCATATCGTTAAGTTGGATATTTGCTAAGAAATGGAAATAAATATCGGTAGGAGGAAGAATGATGACGGACTTCATCTATGAGGAAGCATTTGAACCGGATGTAAACATTAAGGTGATCGGTGTCGGCGGCGGCGGCGGCAATGCGCTGAACTGCATGGTCGATTCCGGTGTCAGCGACATTGAATATGTTTCCATCAATACGGATGCCAAGGCTTTGAAAAATTCCAAGGCTGCCACCCGCATCCAGATCGGTGCCAAGCTCACCAAGGGCAGGGGTGCCGGCAATAAGCCCGAGATCGGTCAGCACAGTGCCGAGGAGAACATCGAGGAGATCGAGGCAGCCCTCAAGGGCGCAGATATGGTCTTCATCACTGCCGGCATGGGCGGCGGCACCGGTACCGGTGCAGCACCTGTCGTTGCCAAGACCGCACAGGAAATGGGCATCCTGACCGTTGCCGTTGTCACAAAGCCTTTCGCCTTTGAGCGGGAGCAGAAGATGGCACAGGCAGAGGCAGGCATCACGGAACTGAAAAAGTATGTGGACTCCCTCATCGTGATCCCCAATGAGCGGCTTCTCGTGGGACTTGAAAAGCCGCTGACCATGAAGGAATCCTTCTCCCTCTCCGATGATATCCTAAAGACCGGTGTCAAGAGCATTGCCGATCTGATCGTGGAGGAGGGGTACATCAATCTTGATTTTGCCGATGTGTCCACGACCATGAAGGGCGCAGGGTATGCACATATGGCGATCGGTCACGGTCAGGGCAAGGACAAGGCAATGGAGGCAGCAAAGGCTGTCATCTCCAGCCCGCTGCTCGAGACGTCTATCGCCGGTGCAAAGCGTCTGCTCATCAATGTGGCAATGTCCGAGGATACGCTTGCTTCCGATGTGGATACGGCTTCCAAGATGATCACCGAGGCTGCCGCACCGGATGTACAGTTCATCTTCGGTGCAGCATTCAAGGAGGACATGCAGGACGAGATGTCCATCACGGTGATCGCAGCAGACTTTTCCGACGGCACAGATGCCCCTGCTGAGGCACAGGCAGATGTGACGGAGGAGGATGAGGAGGAGCCTATCGTTATCGACAATCCGCTGCTCGATGACAAGATGGACTACAGCCAGCCCTCCCATAAGTCCATGACGAGCGATTTTGATATGAACGAGATCTTCGACATTCTGGGCGGAAAATAAGTACATTTGCGGAATATCTTTCAGAACCGGCTGCACATCGCAGCCGGTTCTTTGTCTAAAATGCACAAAATAAGAGAATGGAATTTTACATAAATTCTCTTGCAACATAAAAAAAACTATGGTATAATAAAAGTAATAATGATAACAGCCGGGCATCATCTCTGCCCTGGTGCTGTGATTAAAGGAGAGATACACTATGGCAGATGTTTCCGGAATTCTCAAGCCGGCAAAATTCGGCGCACCGGCTCTTGACAAAGAGTCCGTCATGATCTACATTGGTGAGCTTGGTGATAAGCTCCATGACCTCGAAAAGGAAAACGAGGAGCTGAGATCCGCTACCAGTGAAAAGGAATCGGGGCTCGTCAAGGAGTATAAGCGTGATCTTGAGGCAGCCGAGAAAAAAGCAAAGGAAGCAGAGAAGACCGCTCAGGAAAGCATCGCAAAACTCAAGGGGGCAAACGAAAAGGCTGTCCAGCTTGCTGCTGCGCTGAAAGCGGAGAAAGAGGGCAGAAGCTCTGATGCACAGAAGATGAAGCAGCTCCTGCAGCAGGCACAGGCAAAGGCAAGCAAGGTCGATGAGGGGAAACTCCGTGAGTATCAGGAGGAGATCGTTTCCCTCAAGGGCGAGATCAGCGAACTCAGCATGGAAAATTCCAAGCTCAAGAATTCCGTGAGTGCGAACGGTGAGCTGTCTGCATCGGTAGAGCAGCTCCAGACAGACCTGAATGCGGCAAAGACCTCTCTCGAACAGGCAGAGACGGATCTGAAGGCAAAGGAGAAGGATCTTGCTGACAAGGATTCTGCCCTTTCCGAGAAGGATACCGAGATCGACGGGCTGAAGAAGCAGGTCACGGAGCTGGAGTCCAAGGTGTCCGAACTGGAGGAAAAGGCTGGCGAGGGTACGCTGTTTGCGCCGGAAATGGATATGGCTGCCCTGTATGCGGATGCCCAGAAGAATGCGAACCAGCTCGTATTCAAGGCAAAGGCAAAGGCAGATGAAACGGTCAAGAATGCCGAGGAAAAGGCGAAGAAGACCATCGAAGATGCCGAAGCACAGGCAGAAAAGACAGTTGCTGATGCCAATGCCGAGGCAGAGAAGATCGTCAAGGATGCCAATGAGCGTGCGGCAGGTGCCAATGCCGAGGCAGACAAGATCCTGAACAAGGCAAAGGAAGAGGCAGAGGCAGACCGGACACAGGCTGCCAATGAAGTGGCACAGCAGGAGAAGAAGATCCGTCAGCTCACTTCTACCATCAAGTCCATGCTCTCCATTGAGATCGACGGCATTGAGAAGTCCCTGAAAGAGGCGGGCGATCTCATGACGCAGGCAGCACAGACGCTTGACAGACGTCTTGCCAGCTCCAAGTCCATCATCAGTGAGGCAAGGGAGAGCGTCAATGAAAATGCCAAGCTGGAGGAAGAAAAGACCGATGAGATCATCAATGCGCCCCTGAACGAGGAGCCGGCAGTCTCCAAGCCGAAGAACGGTGCCTCTATGGCAGATGATTTTGCAGAGTCCATGATGAATGATTTCGCATCTCTTCCGGATCCGGAGGGGACGTTCAACAAGCCTGACAACAAGGCATCTTCCGCACCGAAGCCGAAGAAGTTTACATTTGATATGAATGAACTGATCAAGGATGCCGAGGCAAACGTAACTGACTGACGATAGTACATTGAGGTGAGAGATATGCCGGAGCGCAGACGGCTGCGTACCGAGGAACTGCGGACATGTGCAAAGGAGCTGCGTGCAGGGGAGAACCTGCTGCTGTCCGGGTATGTGTATACCGCAAGAGATGCGGCGCATAAGCGCATCGCTGCCCTGCTCGATCAGGGTGCGGCACTGCCGTTTCCGCTGGAGGGTGCGGTCATCTATTATGCGGGACCTACCCCCGCACCGCCCGGAAGACCCATCGGTGCCTGCGGTCCGACGACCTCCGGGAGAATGGATCCCTATGCGCCGAGACTTCTGGATCTCGGTCTTACCGCCATGATCGGCAAGGGGGAACGTTCACAGGCAGTACGGGATGCCATTGTACGCAATGGTGCGGTCTATCTGTGTGCCATCGGCGGTGCAGGTGCTTTGGCAGCACGCTGCATCCGGGAGATGCAGGTGATCGCCTTTGAAGACCTTGGCTGTGAATCCGTGAAACGGTTGTATATCGAGGACTTTCCGCTCGTTGTCTGCAATGATGCGGCGGGCGGGGATCTCTTTACAGAGGGAAGAGCTGCCTTCCGGCAGGAGGCGTGTCTGTGACAGGAGAGGCACTCGATACGCAGCCGGATGAGGTGCTTGTCCGCATCTCCGGAACTTCTGTAGAGGCAGACGGCTTTATTCGGAAGATGACCTCAAGCGAATGAAGATTATCTGCTTCCTTCGTGACGTCGGTATCTCC
>CANQYC010000023.1 GCA_947627945.1 uncultured Clostridia bacterium | reverse complement strand
GGACATCTTTTCTTTTCATCTATTGTTGCTTTACGCATTTTATTTTCCCCCTTTGCTTCTTTCCTTTTATTATACCATATTATCCTTGCTTTGTCCAGTCCCCGGGATTAACAAAAAAACAGAGAAATTTCCGGCTTTGGAGTGCTTTTATGCGTCATTTGTGGGAAATCACGTTAGTCGGGGGGCTTTTCGCATTCTAAAGCGTGATAGTCTATGTGATCTTCATGCGTTTCGACTGCACTTTACCGAAGTTCACAAATTTATGCCTCGATAGCCTATATCAAAAAAATTTTTGTTACAATATAATTGTCAGGTAACCCCCTTACACCGCAGGGTTTTACACGTACTTGTTGCCTAAACTATAACGGAGGAATTGGGACAGTTTCAGAGTGTTTCGATTTATAGGGAGACAGAAAGGACTATTGAGAATGAAGAAAAAAACAATACCGTAATTAATATATCAAAATAAGAGTAAATCAAGCTGAAATGGATCTCATCAAAAGTAAATTCCGTGAAAGCGGTATGTAGCGACATTATCAAACTGAAAGACGGCGTAAACCGACTTTGGCAGCCTTTGCTTTTTCTGCAACAGTAGTTTTTGAAAATTAGGCATTAAAAAAAGAATTATTGTAAAAATATATTACTTATCTAAAGTAGCAAAAAAACACGTCCTCAAAAAATTCTGAGAACGTGTTATGAAATAGACTTACAAATAGTTTCTGAAAAATTCTTCCAGTTTGTCAAACGGAATTGCATTTTTACCGCCGCCGTCATAGAGGTCGGTGTGAACTGCATCGGGAATCAGCAATAATTCCTTATTGTCAGTGTACTTGCTGTCCATGGTCATTGCAGCATAGGCGTCTTTTCCAAAATAGCAGGAATGTGCTTTTTCACCGTGCATAATTAAAACGGCACTCCTGATCTCATTGCTGTATGTGTTGATCGGTTGATTCATAAACGACATACAGCCTGTCACATTCCAGCCGCCATTGGAATTGAGTGAGCGTTTATGGTAGCCTCTTGATGTCTTGTAATAGTCGTGATAATCTTTCACAAAAAACGGTGCATCCTCCGAGAGAGGGTCAACTACACCGCCACCGAGTGCGTATTCTCCCGACTGATAATCTTTGATACGCTGTGCATTGAGGGCAACTTTTTTCTGATAACGCTGTTCTTCGCTGTCCTCTGCATCGAAATAGCCGTTCGCATTGACACGAGCCATATCATACATTGTGGAGGCGACCGTCGCCTTGATCCTCGTGTCGAGTGCAGCGGTATTTATTGCAAGACCGCCCCAACCGCAAATGCCGATAATTCCAATTTTTTCGGTGTCAACATTTTCCTGAACAGAGAGAAAATCGACTGCCGCCATAAAATCCTCCGTGTTGATGTCGGGAGAAGCCATATAGCGGGGAGTTCCGCCGCTTTCACCTGTAAACGACGGATCAAAGGCAATTGTCAGGAAACCTCTTTCCGCCATCGTCTGCGCATACAGTCCGGAACACTGTTCCTTGACTGCACCGAACGGTCCGCAGACTGCAATTGCCGCTAGTTTTCCCTCTGTGTTTTTCGGCGTGTACATATCCGCCGCAAGTGTGATCCCGTAGCGATTTCGGAATGTCACTTTTTTGTGGTTCGCCTTTTCGCTTTTCGGGAATGTCTTATCCCACTCGCTTGTAAGTTTCAGTTCGTTCATTGTAAAAACCTGCCTTTCTGATTTTTTATCAATACCAATCGTGTTTTTCATCACGATTTAATTTTGCAATTTGTTCCATTTCGATGTCGGACAACGCAAATCCGAAAATATCAAGATTTTCTTTGATATGGTCAGGATTACTTGAACCGGGAATAACAACCACACCTCTCTGTAAATTCCAACGGAGTATTACTTGTGCGGCAGAAACTCCGTGTGCATCAGCTATTTTGTTCAATGTTTCATCACCGAGAAGTTCCGATGTGTGACCACGTCCGCCGAACGGATACCAACCTTGCACAACAATTCCGAGCGACTGAATACACGGCACAACTTCCGGTTCCTGATAATACGGGTGAATTTCATTTTGCACCAATGCAGGAGTAATATTTACCTGCAGCAAAAATTCCTCAAGTTCTTCAATATACCAGTTTGACAGACCAAGAGAATGAATTTTCCCGTCCTCTACAAATTTTTCCATTGCAAGATATGCTTTGACATCATTTTCACCGGGGTGATGCAGTAACATCATATCAATATAGCGTATATCCAGCTTATCAAGGGCATCTTGAATTGCCTTTTCGGGGTCCGCAAACTGCTCTCCCGGATAAATCTTTGTTATGACAAAAATTTTCTCTCTCGGCACATCAGAATCTCTTATTGCACGACCGACAGCCGCTTCATTTCCGTACATATATGCAGTATCGATCAACCGACCGCCATTTTCAAGCAAAGCCGTCACTGAATTATAACATTCCTCGTCCGTCAAGCTGTATGTGCCTAAGCCCATTATCGGCATTTCGTAACCGCTGTTCAGCATTACTGTTTTGGTTTCAAAATTAAATTCACGTTCTGCTGAAATAGTCACTGTCACATCGCCATCGCCGAAAATTTCCGCAAGTTCTTTTTCTGTAACATTTTCAATTTTTCCAAGCCGTGTGTAACTCCACGAATTTTCGCCGTAAAAAATCGTCATCTGATTGCCCTGATACAGCATAATATCGCCCGCTTGTGCAGTGATCTGCTCATCATTTTTGGTAAAACTCTGCGGCAATTTTCCGACTTTTTCAAAGCTGCCGTATTCGTTCAGCGTGAGCGTCAAGGGCTTACTTTTTATCAGTTCATAAAGTTCCTTTGCCGCTTGTGTATCTGCCAGTTCAGCTTTCAAAATATGCCCGTTTACAGAAATATTCATCTTCTGCACCTCCTTTTTGTTGTCAATTTCAAGACTGTCGATCCAATCTGAAATTTCATCTTCCGTGCTGTCAACTTCAAAACGCTTTCCGGCAAGCTGTTCGCCAATAGGAACAAGCTCACGGATATTTTTTTCACTCGTACCGATACCGCTGCTGCCCGATGTGCAGAACGGGATCACTGTTTTGTCCGAAAAATCGTAACTTTCAAGGAAAGTGTCAATAATTCTGGGTTCCTCACCCCACCATATCGGATAGCCTAAAAATACATAGTCGTACTGCTCTATATTTTCAATTTCTCCCGCAATTTCGGGACGTGCAGCTTTATCAGCCTGCTCCAAATTCGCACGGCAGGAAGAATTATGATAGGCAATATCTTCATCGGTATAGGGATTTTCCGCTTCAATTTCAAATACATCTGCACCTGTAATGTCAACAATTTTTTCGGCAATTTTCTCCGTGTTTCCCGTTCTTGAAAAGTACGCAACAAGAATATTTTCCTGTTCGGTATTCTCATTATCCTGAATATTGTTCATATCACTGATCTGTCTTTTCATCAGACACAAATCAAAGACTGTCCACGCATTGTCACCGTCAAGGTCGTAATTTTTTTCAGATAGATCTTCTGCCGGTTTTGTCAGCAGAAAATCCCGTAAATTTTTCAAATCTTCAACTGTATAATTTACATCTGATGTTTTTGTCATCGGCGATATACTGTAATTTTCAGCCTTTGCACAACTAAATACGCTTATCGCACTGATGAAAATTGTGAATGCGGAGAACAGAAAATTTTTCATAAGATCACTCCTCAATTTTACGGATCACTTTCGCCGGAACACCAACTGCAATACTGTTTTCGGGAATGCATTGTAACCATTTCATCTTTCATTTCAGATACCTCCGTTTTTTCTCAAGTGATAGGTGAAATAGTCAAGGCAGTCAATGCGGTCATTGTACTTGTGAACGCTGTCAAGAAGCGTCTGCCGGTAGGCTTTCAGGAGCTTTTCAAGCTCTGTGTAACGCTTTTGATTGATCAGCATCAGGCACTTTGCTGTCATTTCATCATCCAGTCCCATATCTTTGAGATTTTCAGTCAAGACCGCTGTTTCGTCGGCTGCATTTGGCATATGCTCACCCCCATGTTATCCGGTATCTTTAGTATAACATAAATTCAGCAATATGTAAAATACCTATTTTGAATCGCTTGCCATTCTTGACAAGAATATCAAAATAGGTTATAATAAGAATAACAAACATCGGAGGTGTGCTATGGAAATACGGGTCTTACGCTATTTTTTAGCGATCGCAAGAGAGGAAAACATGACAAGAGCTGCTGAACGACTTCATATCTCACAGCCTTCACTCTCTAAGGAGATCAAAAAACTCGAAGAAGAATTAGGACACGAGCTGTTTATCCGCACGAATAAAAATATGCTCCTCAATGATGAAGGTATGCTCCTGCGCAAGCGTGCTGAGGATATTCTTGCAATGGTAGACAAGACCACGGAGGAGTTCAGCCAGCTTGATAATATCATCGGCGGAGAGATACGCATAGGCTGTGCGGAAAGCTATCTCATCAAATACCTTGCACGGAGTATCAAGGCATTCAAGGAACAGTACCCGAATTTTATATTTCATATTTTCAGCGGAGATACCGAACCTGTTGCCGAACGTCTTGACAGGGGCATTCTTGACCTTGCTGTGATTGTCGAGCCGCCGAACCTGTCAAAGTACAATTACCTATCTATCCCCGAAAGCGATACATGGGGGCTTGTGATGCGCCGTGACAGCCCTCTTGCTCAGAAAGAATTTGTTACTTTTGATGATTTATACGGGCTGCCGCTGTTCTGTTCCGAGCAGTCTATCCGTGTGGATTTTCCACGCTGGTGCGGCGAAAATATGGACAAACTGAATTTTGTAGGAACGGTCAACCTTGCTTACAATGGTTCTGTTTTTGTCAGAGAGGGGCTTGGGTATCTTCTGACTTTTGAGCATCTGGTCGACACAAGTGAAGAAAGCGGACTTTGTTTCCGCCCGATAAAACCAACGCTTGAAACGAATATGTATATTATCTGGAAAAAGTATCAGGTGTTTTCACCAATTGCGGAATTGTTTCTGAAAAGGTTGAGGCAGGATCATAAATAATTGAATTGTTATCAGAAAAAGGGTTCCATCATCAACAAGAAAATTGTTTTCACATTGTGCTGGACGAGCCGTGCCTGTTCGGACTACCCTCAAGCAGAACAATTTTCATAGACTTTCCACCCACTTTTTCAGCTTATTTTCCGAGAGTTTGTCGTTGAGCAATTTTCCCTCAACAATTTCTGTATCCGCCGAAACAGAACCTTTTAAGCCCTCAACAGATATGCTTGTATTTTATTTCAATTTGTTATATTCTTCATCACTCACAGCTTCCAGCCATTCATTGGAACCATTTTCACCGGGCACTTCAATGGCAAGGTGCGAGAACCAACTATCCGGTGCAGCACCGTGCCAGTGTTTCACCCCTGCGGAAATGTTAATGCAGTCGCCGGGGAGCATTTCAATTGCCACTTTGCCCCATTCCTGATAATAGCCACGTCCGCCGACACAGATCAGAATCTGTCCGCCGCCTTTGTCTGCGTGGTGAATATGCCAGTTATTGCGGCATTTCGGCTCAAATGTCACGTTGAAAATGCCGACCTGATTTGTTGAAATGGGTGCAAGATAACTCTGACCCGTGAAATATTGAGCAAAACCATCATTCGGTTCGCCAATCGGAAAGAGAATTGTTTTCTGAAATTTCTCTTTTTCGGTTTCGGCAGTGCAATCTTCATTCCAGACTTCTTTCGCCATGTTGAACACCGCCCAAGCCTTAGGCCAACCTGCGTAGAACGCAACGTGCGTTACGATTGCGGAAATTTCGGCTCTTGTCACACCATGAGTCTTTGCATTTTCAAGATGATATTTCAGCGATGAATCCGTCACGCCCGAGGACATCAGTGCAACAACAGTAATGATGCAGCGTGTTTTCAGGTCAATGTCCTGATTATTCCAGTTTTCGCCGAAAAGCACATCATCATTGAAATGCGCAAAATCCGGCGCAAATTCGCCAAGAGCGTTTCTTCCTGCGGTCTGTGTGATTTTTCCCATAATAAAAACCTCCAATTTGTTTTGACATTGTGTCATTACAATTAGTATACATCGCAACCGGCACAATGTCAATATTTAATTTTGAAATTTCATCAGATTTTCACAAATTATTTCCCTAACCCATACAGCCCATGCAGATCCGGGAAACTTGCAAATCGGACTTTCCTAAATTCACATATTTCATAAAATCGCCCCTTTATTTCAAAAATTTTCTGATAAAGTTAAAAGTTATTTCGTACACTGACATAAACACATAGTCTACGCCCGCCGATTCCGACTATGACAGCGGTGGATGCCCCCACAGAACCCGAACCCACATCCGGGATCTGGTAAAATAACAGAATATGCTGACATGAGCAGGGGAGAGTCTCGGGAGAGGTTCTCCCTGCTTGCTTTTTTCCGGAAAGTGTGCTATACTGTATATAGACATATCAAAGGAGGAACCGCATATGGACGAATTGCATCAGGCATACTTTTCCGGGGAGCGTGCCCTGTTCCGGGGACACGACCTTGCAATTTACGACAGTGTTTTTGAAAATGGGGAATCACCGCTGAAAGAAAGCCGGAGTGTGACGGTCTGCCGCTCCGTGTTCCGGTGGAAGTATCCGCTGTGGTACAGCAGGGACGTCCGGCTCGAAGATTGCAGCATCTGTGCTGACGGCAGGGCGGGCATCTGGTATACCGATCAGATCGCACTGCATCATACGCTCATCGAAGCCCCCAAGACGTTCCGCCGCTGCGATGGCATTCTGCTCGATGATGTGACAATGACGAATGCCGCAGAAACGCTCTGGCAGTGCCGGAACGTCACGATGCGCAATGTCACGGCGAAAGGGGACTATTTCGCCATGAACTGCACGGGGATGGAGATCGACGGACTGCGGCTGACCGGGAATTACAGTTTTGACGGCGCACGTGACCTGACGATCCGGAATTCGCATCTGCTCTCCAAAGATGCGTTCTGGAATTCCGAAAACGTCACCGTGTACGACAGCTTCATTTCCGGGGAATATCTCGGCTGGAATGCGCATCATCTGACTTTGGTCGGCTGCACCATCGAGAGCCTGCAGGGCTTGTGCTATGTGGATGGGCTTGTCCTGCGGGACTGCCGTCTCATCAATACCACATTTGCCTTTGAGTATTCTTCGATAGACGCAGACGTCAGCGGCAGGATCGACAGCGTCCTCGATCCCGGCAGCGGCAGACTGCATGCGGACAGCATCGGCACGCTCATCCTTGACGGCAACGGCTCCGGACGGGAAACGGCGATAGAATGTGACAAGATCGAACGCCATGCCGACGATGCCGGAAAGGAGTTTGCACATGTATGATTTTGACACGCCGGTCGACCGCACCGGCACCAATTCTCTGAAATGGGAGACGCCCGGAGAACTGCCCATGTGGGTGGCAGATATGGATCTCCGGACGGCACCCGAGATCACACAGGCACTGCTTGCCCGTGCAGAACATGGCGTATTTGGCTATTCCACCGTCCCGCAGGCATGGTACGATGCCTATGTGGACTGGTGGGAGCAAAGGCACGGCTTTCACATCGACCCGGCGGGACTGTATTTCTGCACGGGAGTCATTCCTGCCATTTCGAGCTGCGTGCGCCGCCTGACACAGCCGGCAGAATCTGTCGTCATCCTCACCCCGGTGTACAATATTTTTTTCAACTGTATCCAGAATAATGGCAGAACTGTGCGGCAATGCCCCCTCCGGTACGAAAACGGGGTATATGACATTGATTTTCCGCAGTTGGAAGCTGCCCTTGCCGAACCGCAGACCACGCTCCTGCTGCTATGTGATCCGCACAATCCGGTCGGGAAGATCTGGGACAGGGAAACGCTTGCGCATATCGGGGAACTGGCGGAGAAATACGGTGTGCTGGTGATCTCGGATGAGATCCATTGTGACCTGACAGACCCCGGATGTGAATATGTGCCCTATGCCTCCGCATCGGAAACCTGCCGGTCACACAGCGTGATCTGCCTTGCGCCTACAAAGTGCTTTAATCTTGCCGGTTTGCAGACGGCGGCTGTGTATGTGCCGGATGCCCGCCTGCGGTACCGGGTATGGCGTGGACTGAATACAGATGAAGTCGCCGAACCGAATGCCTTCGCCGTGCAGGCAGCCGTGGCAGCATTTACCAAAGGTGCCCCATGGCTGGAGGCACTGCGAGACTATCTGTACAGCAACAAGCAGCTCGTGCAGACATTTTTGGAGACGCATCTGCCGGAGATCCGGCTCGTCCCGTCACAGGCGACCTATCTGCTCTGGCTGGACTGCATCGCTGTGACGGACAATGCCGCCGCACTGGCAGAGAAACTGCGCCGGGAAACGGGGCTGCGCCTTTCGGACGGCGTGCAGTATGGCAGGGGAGGGGAGACCTTCCTCCGGATGAATATCGCCTGTCCCGCCTCCCGTGTCAGGGATGGACTGGAACGCCTCCTGCATGGCATCCGGGGATGAACGAAAAAGCCCCCTTCCCTGAAAGGAAGGGGGTCAAAAATGTTCCTTTAGTGACATTCTTCACATTCCGGCACCTTGCCGACGATCGGCTCAGGATCAATGCCCTGACGCTGATAGTAATCCGACAGTGCCGCCTTGATCGCCTGTTCTGCCAGTACGGAGCAATGTACTTTGACAGGCGGCAGCCCGTCCAATGCCTCCATCACAGCCTTGTTGGTGAGATTCAGCGCATCATCAATGCTTTTTCCCTTGATCATTTCCGTTGCCATTGAGGAAGTGGCAACGGCAGCACCACAGCCGAATGTCTTGAATTTTACATCCGTGATGGTCGTCCCGTCGATCTTCAGATACATCTTCATGATGTCGCCGCACTTGGCATTGCCCACCTCACCGATGCCGTCTGCATCCGGGATCTCGCCGACATTGCGGGGATTGGTAAAATGATCCATAACCTTTTCACTGTAATTCATACTGAAATTCCTCCTTATACCAGCTTTCTGCCTTCCTTGACGATCGTTTCCCACATCGGGGACATGGCACGCAGCCGGTCTACCACCTGCGGGATCACGCTGAGGATGTAGTCTGCATCCTCCTCGGTGAACTCCTCACCGAAGCTCAGGCGCAGGGAACCGTGCGCTACCTCATGTTTGAGTCCCAGTGACAGCAGTACATGGGACGGATCCAGCGAACCGGATGTACATGCCGAACCGGAGGAAGCAGCTACACCGAAGTTGTCAAGCATCAGCAGCAGGCTCTCGCCCTCCACACCCACGATGGAGATATTGACATTGCCGCAGAGACGATGCTCCCTGTCGCCGTTGAGGCGTGTCTGCTCGATCTTCAGGATGCCGTCGATGATCTTGTTGCGCAGGGGCGTGAGCTTTGCGATCTTGCCCGGGATATCCGCCGTTGCAAGCTCCATTGCCTTGGCAAGTCCGATGATGCCGGGCACATTCTCCGTGCCGGCACGTCTGCCCATTTCCTGACCGCCGCCGTGAATGAGATTCGGCAGGCGGATGCCCTTTCTGACATAGAGCGCACCCACGCCCTTGGGCGCATGCAGCTTATGCCCGGAGAGGGAGAGCATGTCGATATTCTGTGCCTTGACGTCGATCTCCACATTGCCGACAGCCTGTACGGCATCGGTATGGAACAGTACGCCATGCGCCTTGCAGATGGCACCGATCTCCGCAATGGGCTGGATGGTGCCGATCTCGTTGTTGGCATACATGATGGTGACGAGTGCAGTGTCCTCACAGATCGCCTTTTCCACATCTGCCGGGTCGATCAGTCCCTCCGGACTGACAGGGAGGTATGTCACTGAAAATCCCTGCTTTTCAAGAAATTCACAGGTATGCAGGACAGCGTGATGCTCAAATACGCTGGTGATGATATGCTTCTTTCCCTGTGCGGCAAGCTGTATGGCGGTACCTTTGATCGCCCAGTTATCGGATTCCGAGCCGCCGGCGGTGAAGAAGATCTCACCGGGCTGCGCACCGAGGCAGGCAGCCACACGGGCACGGGCATCCATGATGGCACGTTCATTTTCCCTTCCCTTGGCATAGATGCTGGAGGGATTGCCGAAATGTGTCTGAAAGTAGGGCAGCATTTCCTGTAACACCGCATCAGAGACCGGTGTCGTAGCGGCATGATCTGCGTAGATAAATCTTTTTTTCATGATTTTCCCTTTCTTTCTGTAAGTGTCCCACAAAGGCATGCGCCCTTGTGGGACTGCTCATATAGTATACCACATTTTTCATGGAAATGCAACCCATCGTTAGCCCAGCTAACGGAACGATGTGATCAAAATTCCTTTTTCTTCATCCAGACAAAGCTTCTTTGCAGCATAAGGATGGTGGAAGCGAGGATGGCACCGACGCAGGGAAACAGGTACCACCACTGGAACACGACCTCTTCTGTTCCTGCTTTCTCTTGGAAAAGCCTGTATCTGACAGCGACCACATTGAGCAGGACAACAAGGATGACGGCAGCGTAGAAAAGCAGCAGGTAGATCCTGCCTTTCTGAGAGCCGAACCGGATGCAGAGTGCGATGACCCAGACCCCGAGGATCTGTGAGATGACCAGAACGAGGGCACTTGCCACTGCTGCGTTGATGATCCTGTCCCATCCGTTGAACAGTGAGGAAATGCATGCAATGATGAGCGGGGGCAGTGCGGCGATCACGGAATAGCAGAGCGAGAGCAGATATTTTTCCCCTACATACTGCCGCCGTGATACGGACGTGATGCAGGCATATTTCATAAAGTCGCATTGTTCATCATAGGCAAAGGCACTCAGCAGCAGAGTAGTCCCCATGACCGCTTCTACACTCGACATGCCTGCCGGTTCACGGAATGACATGGCACTGGTCACCACATAGACGATGAAAAGGAACCACACCATGGAACGCATCATCATATAATCTTTCCAGAGCAGATATTTCATGAGTTTGTACCTCCTTTGACATACATGAGCATGATCTCATCAATGGTGGGTCTGTCAAACTGACAGCCCGGATACCGCCGTGCTGCTGCCGCACCATCCGGGAGCAGCACCTCATACTGCGTGTCCTGCTTGCGCCAGATGGCACCCGTTTCCTCCCGGAGTTTGCGGAAATCCGCCTCCCCGCAGTGTACCAGACGGAATTCGTCCCGCAGATCATCTTTCGGACGGGTGAAAAGCACCCTGCCCTCATGCAGGAATGTCACATAGTCCGCCACCCTTTCCAGATCTGCCGTGATGTGCGTGGAAAGCAGGATGCCGTGCGTCTCGTCCTGGACAAATTCGAGGAAAATGTCCATCAGATCATCCCTTGCGATTGGGTCAAGCCCGGCAGTCGGTTCATCGAGCAGCAGCAGGCGGGCATTGTGCGACAGTGCTGCCGCAATGCCGAGCTTCATGAGCATGCCCTTGGAAAATCCCTTGATCTTCTCCTTTTCCGGCAGTCCGAAGCGTTTGATGTTTTGTAAGTATCTGGCATTGTCCCAGTTTTTGTACAGCCCCTTGTGGAGCTTGCCGACCTGTGCGGGCGTGAGCTGCCCATGGAAGGGGAGGGTATCAAAGACCACGCCGATCTCCTCCATCTGTGCCGTATCGGCATTCAGTTCCTCACCACGGAAAGTGATGTTCCCGCCGTCCCGGCGTACCAGTCCGAGGATACACTTGAGCAGTGTGCTTTTACCGGCACCGTTTTCTCCGATCAGTCCCATAATGCAGCCCTGCGGCATTGCCATATCCACATCCCGCAGCTGGAACCTTTTGTAGTGCTTTTCCACATGGGAAACTTCCAGAATGTTCATGTTTCATCCTCCGTATAAAATAGTGTCAGCATCTCTTTCAGCTTTTCAAGGGAGATGCCGCTCCTTCTGCCGATCTCGGCAGCCTGCATCAGATGTTCCTCTGCCTGACGCTGGTTTTCCTCCTGAAAGAAGATCGTCCCGCCCGCAGAGATAAAGCTGCCCCGTCCTACCGTCGTTTCCACAAAGCCATCCCGCTGCAGGATCTCATATGCCTTCTGTACGGTAATGACGCTGATGTGCAGAGAGCGTGCCAGTGCCCGCATAGAGGGGATGGGGTCTCCCTGCGTGAGCTGTCCGCTCATGACCTTTGCCTTGATCTGTGAGACGATCTGGTCATAGATCGGCTGGTTGGTGTTGGTGCTGATGATGATCTCGAGCTGCAAGTGATCACTCCTTTCGCCGTGCTGATTCGTATTGAAAGTGTACTTGTTGTACAATCACATTATATCACATTGCATCACACTTGTCAACCCTTTTTTGAGAAAAAAACAGAAAAAAGTGATAAATGTGCGCAAAGCTCTTGCAATCCGAGGGGAAATCGTGTATAATATTATTAGGTACGCTCCGGAGCAAAGGGTTCCGGTGCAGTGCGTGGCTCCGGCAGATGCCGGAGTACATCATCCAATAAAGGAGTTTTTTTATGTTCAAGGATCTGATCAACACCATCGGCTATGTAGAGCAGACCGATCCGGAGGTCGGTGCTGCCATGCGTCAGGAGCTTGCCCGCCAGAGGCGCAATCTCGAGCTGATCGCCTCCGAAAATATCGTTTCTCCCGCCGTGATGGCAGCAATGGGCAGCGTGCTGACCAATAAGTATGCGGAGGGCTATCCCGGCAAGCGGTATTACGGCGGCTGTGAGTGTGTGGATGTCGTGGAGCAGATCGCCATTGACCGTGCCTGCAAGCTGTTCGGCGCAAAGTTTGCCAATGTACAGCCCCATTCCGGTGCGCAGGCAAATACTGCCGTTTATGTCGCAACGCTCCAGCCGGGGGACACTGTTCTGGGCATGAGCCTTGCGGACGGCGGACATCTCACCCACGGTTCTCCTGCCAACCTGTCCGGTAAGTATTTCCATTTCGTTTCCTATGGTCTGGACGATACCACCGAGCAGATCAACTACGACACCGTGCAGAAACTCGCCGAGGAACATCAGCCGAAGCTCATCGTTGCCGGAGCCTCTGCCTATCCGAGAGCCATCGACTTCAAGCGTCTCTCAGAGATCGCCAAGTCTGTCGGCGCACTGCTGATGGTGGACATGGCACACATTGCCGGTCTGGTCGCTGCCGGACAGCATGAAAACCCGGTGCCCTATGCCGATATCGTCACCACCACCACACACAAGACGCTGCGTGGACCGAGAGGCGGTCTGATCCTAACCAATGACGAGGCACTGGCAAAGAAGATCAATTCTGCCATCTTTCCGGGTACGCAGGGCGGTCCCCTCATGCACATCATCGCAGCGAAGGCAGTGTGCTTCGGAGAGGCACTTCAGCCGGAGTTCCGGGACTATCAGCGTCGCATCGTGGAGAATGCCAAGGCACTTGCTGACGGACTCATCAAGCGTGGCTTCGAGCTGGTATCCGGCGGTACGGACAACCATCTGATGCTGGTCGATCTGCGTCCGTTCAAGATCACCGGCAAGGAGCTGGAGCATCGTCTCGATGAGGTATATATCACTGTCAACAAGAACGCCATCCACAATGACTCGGAGAAGCCCTTTGTCACGAGCGGCATCCGTATCGGTACGCCGGCTGTCACGACCAGAGGTCTCGGCGTGGAGGAAATGGACAAGATCGCAGAGTACATTTACCTGTGTGCAACGGACTTTGAGAACAAGGCAGAGGAGATCCGTGCAGGCGTGACGGAGATCTGCCAGAGATTCCCGCTGTACGAATAAGCCGATCCATCGGCTGATGACTGCTCCCATACCGCCGGTGTGATCGGCGGACGGGGCGGTCTTGCATGTTATTCCATGCTGCGGCAGGAATACGAGGAATACTGAAAATCAGAGTTGTGGAACGGAGGTCTTTGCATGACCATTGCCATTCACTCCCGCAAAAGCATGGAACGGCTTTTCATGCGGGGGTTTCCGTCACATACGGCTGTTATCAGCTTCTGTGATCCGCCGGGCAGTGGCACCAGTCCACCCATCAATTATGCCGGCAGGGCAGAGCGAGTGTTTCAGATCGTACTCAAGGATATCCGTTTCGAGGAGCTGGAGCAGTATGGTCTTGCCTATGAGGAGTATTTCACCGAGGCGGATGAGCTGGCGGAATTCATTTTCGCCGCCATCCGTGACGGGCTGGACATCATCTGTCAGTGTGAGAACGGCGACAGCCGGAGTGCAGGCTGTGCTGCTGCACTTCATGAATTCTTTACGGCGGACGGTGTGTTCATCTTCGCCGACTATCGCTATTCTCCGAATCAGATGGTATTTCATAAGGTCTATAATGCGCTCTGGCTTTCCGGCAGGACATGAGCAGAAAGGAGCCGTCTATGCAGTTGGATGAGATCGCTGGTCTGACCATGCAGCCAGAGGCGGAGAGACTGTTTGCCAAGCAGGTCTGTGAAAATCTCCGGGGTACTGCCCGGAAGACGTTCGGCAGACTTTTCCTGCTGGCATTGGTGCTGGGATCGCTCCTTCTGCTCCTGTTCCTGCTTTTTGCACGGGCATCCGGCTTGATCAAAATGCTGATCTTTGTCCCGGCGTCACTTGTCTGCTGCATGATCCTGTGGGCGGAATTTCGCTGGGAACTGACATTTGACGGTGCGACAGGCTGGTTCGGATTTTCCGAATTGTTCCATGAGCCGCTCCGTTTTCATGTCTCCGAGATCCGGGATGTCCGCACCGACCACATCATAGGCCGTGATCTGCGGCAGCAGGATGTACTCCGGATCTACCTTGACAGCGTCACCATTTCTGTCCCGCTCCGGCGGTATCTCCTGCCGACCAAGTCTGCCCGCAAGCGGTTCAACGGCGGTGTGACGGATGCGGAAAAGCTCTGGCAGTATCTGGATCTGTACCGGAGGTTCCTGTCAGAGCCGGATTTCGGGATGCGCAGCGGCAGCACCGGCAATGGACTGACACCTGCCGTGGCGGCTGCCATTGCTGCCCAGAAGATACAGAAGCGCAGACAGGATGAAGAGGCTGCCGCAGAACTGTCCGCCAAACGCATCGCAGCGCAGTATCCTGAGGAACCTACCGCATCCGCACCGCCGTCCGGAGTGGATGCAGACGCCTTGTTCGATGCCGTGCTGCGGCAGCACGGAAAAAAGAAATGACCAGAAAGGAGCCGTCTCATGTCCTCTCCTCTTGCTGACAGGATCCGTCCGGACACATTGGATGATGTGGTCGGGCAGCGGCATATCCTTGCACCCGGCAAGCCGCTGCGCCGTATCATAGAGAGCGGTACCATCCCCAATATGATCTTCTACGGTCCCTCCGGCATCGGAAAGACGACCGTTGCGGGCATCATCGCTGCCCGTACCAATATGACGCTGCATATCCTCAACGGGACACAGGCAGGCGTGGCTGACATCAAATCCGTCATTGCGGATGTAGGGACGTTTGCGGGCGTGAACGGGATCCTGCTATATCTTGATGAGATCCAGTATCTGAACAAAAAACAGCAGCAGTCGCTGCTGTCCTATATCGAACATGGGGACATCACGCTGATCGCATCTACCACGGAGAATCCGTATTTTGCGGTCTACAATGCCGTGATCAGCCGCTGTACGGTGTTTGAATTCAAACCCGTAGAGCCGGCAGAGATGGAACATGCGGTGCAGAGGGCATTTGCTCTTTTGGCGGAGGAGTATCAGACGCCGTTTCAGATCGAGGAGGGTGTGACGGCGCACATTGCCATGGGCAGCGGCGGCGATGTCCGCAAGGCAATGAATGCCGCTGAACTTTGTGCCCTTTCTGCCGAGCCGACAGAGCAGGGGATGGCGGTCTCCCTTGCACTTGCAAAGACATTGACACAGCGCAGCAATATGCGCTATGACCGGGACGGGGATTCTCATTATGATCTGCTGTCGGCATTGCAGAAGTCCATCCGTGGGAGCGATGAGAATGCCGCACTTCACTATGCAGCAAGGCTGATGGAGGCGGGGGATCTGATCTCCCTGACAAGGCGGCTGCTGGTGATCGCCTCGGAGGATGTAGGGCTTGCCTACCCGCAGACGGTAACGATCGTCAAGGCATGTGTCGACAATGCGCTTGCGCTCGGGATGCCGGAGGCGCAGATACCCATTGCCGAAGCCATTATCCTGATGTGTACCGCCCCCAAATCCAACAGTGCCAACAATGCCATCAAAGCGGCATTCGCAGATCTGCACAAATACGGACCGCTCGATTTTCCCCGGCATTTGCAGAATGTCCACTGTGACGGCGAAGGTGCGGCGGTCAGGGGACAGCATTATCTCTACCCGCACGATTTCCCGAATCATTATGTCCGTCAGCAGTATCTGCCGGATGAGATCGCCGATCATGTCTATTATACATTCGGTGACAACAAGCAGGAACAGGCAGCGGCATTGTACCGGAAGAAAATTCTGGAAGAAAGCGAATGATGCTCTTGTAATGTCAGCAGGGAAGTCACGCACATTTTTTCGTTTTTGTGGTATACTAACAGGGAGCAGAAGCAATTTCTGCTCCCTGATTTTTTGGAAGGGAGAGGATACAGATGTTTGTACCCGATATTTTCAGACGCAATGTGTTCGATGATTTCTTTGAATTCCCATTTCCGGCAGCCCGCACCAATGGTGCGATGAAAACGGATGTCAAGGACAGCGGCAGCAGCTATCTGCTGGAGATCGACCTGCCCGGCATCCGGAAAGAGGATGTCCATGTGGAGCTGCGAAAGGGTTATCTGACGATCAATGCGCAGACCATGCAGGACAACGACAAGCAGGAGGGGAGTTACCTGCGCCGGGAACGGTTCAGCGGCTCCTATAGCCGCAGCTTCTATGTGGGAGACGGCGTGACGGAGGACGAGATCCACGCCCACTTCGGCGATGGCGTACTTCGTCTCGAAGTGCCGAAGAAGGAAAGCAAGCCGGAACTGGATCATCACAAGTATATTGCCATCGAGGGCTAACGCAGAAACAAACGCACCCATTCTCCATAGGGGAATGGGTGCGTTGCTTTTCCTGATGAATGGATATCCGGCGGCTTATGCCTTGCCTACGCTGCCGAACAGCTCCATCTTCTCCTTAACAGTAGCCTTGATGTTCTCGAAGCCGGGTGCGAGGAGCTTTCTGGGGTCGAAGCCCTTGCCCTGAAGATCCTTGCCTTCCTCGATGTACTTGCGGGTAGCCTCCTGGAATGCCAGCTGGCACTCGGTGTTGACATTGATCTTGGCAACGCCCAGTGAGATCGCCTTTTTGATCATGTCTGCCGGGATGCCGGTACCGCCGTGCAGTACGAGCGGCATATCGCCGACCTTTTCCTTGATGGCAGCGAGTGTCTCAAAGGAGAGACCTTCCCAGTTTTCCGGATATTTGCCATGGATGTTGCCGATGCCGGCAGCGAGCATGGTCACACCCAGATCTGCAATGGTCTTGCACTCGTCGGGATCTGCACATTCGCCCTTGCCGATAACGCCGTCCTCTTCACCGCCGATGGCACCGACTTCTGCCTCAAGAGACAGTCCCAGTACATCACAGGTGTTCTTCAGTGCGGTGGTCTTGGCAACATTTTCCTCAAACGGAAGATGTGAGCCATCGAACATGATGGATGAGAAACCGGCATTGATGCATGCCTTTGCGCCCTCATAGGAGCCGTGGTCGAGATGCAGAGCGACCGGAACGGTGATATTCAGCTCTTCGAGCATACCCTTGACCATACCGACGACCGTCCGATAGCCGCACATATACTTGCCTGCACCTTCGGATACACCGAGAATG
Organism: uncultured Clostridia bacterium; assembly: GCA_947627945.1. Taxonomy (GTDB): domain Bacteria; phylum Bacillota; class Clostridia; order Oscillospirales; family Ruminococcaceae; genus UBA3855. Next base: position 5,376 of record CANQYC010000023.1, on the reverse strand, counting down.
ACAGGGGACTGCAGCTCCTGTGCAGTAAGCAGGATCGCCTTTGTCCATTCGAGATTGTTGATGTTGAACTGACCGACAGCATACTTGCCGTCTCTTGCCTTGTTCAGCATGTCCTTTGCAGAAACGAGTGCCATACGTGTTTCCTCCTGATATGTTAATCTGAGAGCAGATGCCCTTCTTTACTATTATAGCACATAATGCCTATAGATTTCAAGATATTATCTGAAAATTTTTCAAAATTTTCATATTTGTGCGGTGGATCTGACGGCTTTGTGGGAGAGGTGGCGGATGTATCGTGCAGACATGATCTTTTTTACTGGGATCTCATGTTTTTTGCTTTCTTTTCACCGCCAAGTACCCTTGCAAGCATTTCTTCCTCGGAATATCATTTGCAAGCAAAAGACTCGCACATGAATTCTCAGGTCATGGAAACGCAAATGTCTTAAACCGTGTTTTGTGATAACGTAGTGAAAGCGCATTGTCACATATTCAGGCGAAATCAATTTGCCAAAGCTGTCACGGCAGATGAAGCCCTCAAACTCCCTGTCATAAAACGAACCGCAGATTTTCTTGAAGTGTGCTTCAAGCTCTTTCTTTTCAAGGAGCATCTTTTCGATATGCGGGATCAGCGGGAGTGTTCGCCTTGTGGAATTAGTTTTTAGCCTTGTCTCCACATAAAGCTTTCTCTGACCGTTCTCATCATAGTCGCTGATAACTTTTCGCTGAATGGTGATCGTCTTATTTTTGAAATCGACCGCATCCCACCTCAAACCAAGTACCTCGCTGCGGCGCAGACCATAATAGGCGGCAATGTGTACCACCAATTCAAGCCTGTCACCCTTGAACACCTCAAACAAAGTATTCAGCTCATCCTTATTATAAAAGGTTGCTTCATACTTATCTGCTCTCGGCATAACAAGTTTATCCATCGTGTGCGTGGGAATGTACTCCATCTTAACAGCATAGGAAAGTGCCGAGTGAATTGCAAGATAATATTGTTTTGTACAACTGCCCTTGCATCCCTCATCGAGTTTGTGATTAAGGAACTCCTGAACATGATTATGTTTTAGCTCTCCGAGAGTGATGCCGGGATAATGAATTTCGAGGTATGCCACAAAACGCTTGTTTACACTCTTGTAGGAGTTGTATGTGGTACGGGCAAGGTTTGGTCTTATAGCCGCCAGCCACTCGTCAATGTAGGCACTCAGCTTCATTCTGGATTCGGGAGTGTCAGCCATAACAGCATACGGCTCTCCCAACGCAAAAACAGGTGCAGGCTTGAACTTTTTAGGCTTTTCAATCGCTCCGTTTCTGAACTGTTCGTCAAACTCCGCATCGATCGTATCGATCGCTTCTTTCAGAGCCTTTTTGGAACATTTTTCAGTCAATTCCGTGTTTACCCACTTACGTTTACGCTTTCCCTCGCTGTCTTTGAAATCAAAAACAACATACTGTTTTCCGTTTTTCACGGAAGTGATATACTTGTAAGGCAGACTTGCTTTCATTTCATTTTTCCTCCTTCGATGTTGAAAGCGGTAGAAGTCTGCTGTTGACTCTTTTATTATACATCAGAACCAAATATAATGCAAGACTATTTGATCGCAATTCTATTATTTTCGGCGCATTATCCGGTTTTTAACCGTCATTTTTGTGCGCAATTAGGAACTCAATTACGTCTGCTTTCAGTATTCTGATATGCCGACCGCTTTTTTCGATACGTTTGATCTCTCCGTTACCGATCATACCATAAACCTTGGTAGTCCCGAAATTCAAGATCTCGCATACCTCTTTTACCGTCAGCACAGGCGGATACTTACGCAGTTTGTTCGCAATATCCTTCTTTTCAGCATTGATCGTCATGCTTACCCTCCTCTCCGGAGAAAAAGAAAACAAATTAGCGTAGATGTTTCATATTCAGTTTTCAAGATGCTGTGTACATCGTCTGTCGGTTATTTTTATGCCCAAAGATTGATGTACTGTTGGCAGTCACTTCTCCAAAAAAAGAAGAAACTCCCGACGGCACATCAGACGTTAAATCAGCCGTTAATTTTGATTGCAGTGGGCAGTATCCGCATATAAATACGGATACCACCAACAGCCTTTTATTTTAGTCCGTATTCTGTTCCATAAGAGGAAGAATACCGTGTTCTTTCAGCAATTCATAGATCATAAGCCGTCCTTTTTGTGTCCAGCAAGTCAGGATTCTTGCCGATATAGTGCCGTTTTCCTCAGATACCGTGTATGTTTTGGATTTTACATATCCCATGTCTGCATACTTCTGATACAGCAGCCAGACCTTGCCCTGTTTATACTGCACCACAACATATGATGTTGCCGATATTCCAGTAATCACCGGTAATATATAGGACAATCCCTTTTTGCGTGTCTGCCCCCTTCAATATTGCAGGATCATTCGGATCAGCACTTTTGATAGTGATTGGACTATTCTTTGTTCCTGATAAATCGGAATGGAAGATTGCTGCTTTTGTTCCATATTCACTGCTTTCATAGACTCCGGGTGCCAGAACGATGGTATCACCGGCATTGCTGCTAAGAAGTGCAGATTTGAATTCTTCTGTTGTAGACACATAAATTTCATTCTGTTTTTGTGCCTGCAAGTAATTCCGCTTCATAAGGCAGAGATCAAAGACATCCCAAACTCCATCATCATTGATATCATAATTTTTTTCTTTGATATCCTTGCTGACAGGTCTGGTAAGCAGAAAATCTTGCAGCAGCTTAATATCTTCAATGGTGTATTTTTCATTATCGCTTTGCTGTTCCTGCGCTGATGCCGGAAAGTTACCAAGTGTAAAAAGAAGCATTGCAAAAATGAATACAATAGAAATTTTACGGAGTTTCACAAAATCACCCCACTATTGATTGATATACTCATTATATCATATCGTGGGCGTTTTGTAAATAGAAATTTTGAATTTCATATAGCTTAGAATGCGTCCATGTCACTTTGAGATGCCTGCTGAACCCACCCATCATACTCATCATTCTGACTTTCACAGAACATATCATTTACCATGCCGATGGTGAGCAGATCGAGCTCCGAAAGAGACAGCCCGATCTGCACACACCGCAGCAGGAAAAGCGGCGTGGTCATCGGTCTGTCAGTCGGGCGATGTTTTTTTTAGACTCAATTTGTGTTTCCACATTCATGCCCCAGAGGTCAATGAGCTGCGGCAAAATTTCATAAATAGAAAACGTATTGAATCTTTCCAACCATTCATCCGGATCGGAAGGCACATTGTCCGGATCAGCGTGTTTTGCCATAATATAGGCGATATTTTCAAAGACTTCAAGGCTTTCAATATCGAGTCCGGAATTATCTTTGTCCGATTCTCCGACATTTTTCTGAAGCTCCGAAAAATCCTTGTAAATATCTCTCCGGAATTTAATTCTGTACATTCTCGGCACTGCCGCACTTGCCTTAAACAGCACTTCCACGCCGTCAATGGTAATATTTTTACTGATAGCCATAATGTCCTCCTTAATCTGTCTTTACTTCCGTTTTTGCCGCTGCAGTTTTGGAATTTACCGCAACCTCCGCTGTGTTCTTAATATTCGGATCGTACGGCAGCTTGAACCAGTTCTCGTATACGCTTTCGCTTGTGCTTTCACAGGTTTTCGCCTTTACAAGTCCGCTTGGAAGTGCTGTAGCGGTCAGTGAAAGCGTTTCCGTCTTGACTTCCGTGCTGTCCTCTGTGGTGGAACTTTCTGTTGCAGGGCGTGTGACAGAACAGAAATAAAGCACATGGCGGATATGATGCTTGTCGCCCAGAAATTCAAACATCAGTGCAAACTGCGCAGGTTCAGCATCATTTTTCTCCACAAGCACGCCGTTTTCGTCCAGTACGTCACCAAGAATTTCAGTCGCAAATTCCGTGGTGATAAGTGCCACCTCAAGGTCGCCCTCATATCCGGAGTTATTATTGATGACGTAATAAACGCCGTTGTCGGCATAAAAATTCTCATTTTCGCCGTTGGCATCAATGGAGAGGGATACCGCACCGGGCAAGCGTACAGGCGTCTGGTAAGCAGGACTTGTTGCATTGCCGTCCTTGTCAACTGCCCACTGAAAAATCTTCGCCCAATAGACGTTTGTCAAACCGAATTTGACCTTATTCTTTTTCATTATTATACCTCCATTTCGTAAAGCACCTCATAGAGTTTTTCAGACTCTATCCATGTTTCGGATTTTGTGTAATAGATATTGTGCCGGAGGAGAACCTCCTCCACCCGCTGTTCCGCATCCGGAGATTTTTCATCCGTGTATAATTCAATGTCAAGTTGTTTGAAACTATAATACATCAAATTATCCGCCGAAAAGGTATTTTCTCCGGGTGAAAGAAACAGTACAAATGGCGGTCTCGGAGATTCTCCCTCCGCAAAATGATGATAGGCAAAGGAAAATCCCATTTCCTCGACCATATCATTTATTTCTTCGTAAGTCATGAAATCTCCTTTTTGATGAGCGACTCCAATAATTCCTCACCATGCTGTTCGGCAGGTGCAATATGCGGACGGGCAGCCACTCTTCCGCCATTTCTTTTCGCATGACCATGCTCCAATAAATGTGCAATTTGATAACGGTCTTTTGAGTGAACGGTCATTTCAAGCGTGTGGCTATTTTCTTTTGTTTTCTTAGTTGTCCAGCTTTTTGCATACCGTCCGGTACGCTTGGGAGCGTTTGCGGAAATTTCTTCTTTGACGGTTTTCGCCGTCTTGTGGACAGCCTTTTTCATCGCAGAATCGGCAAGTTCGGCATATTCCGTCAAGCCTTTCATGATCTCGTCCGCCATGTCGTCAATCGAAGTCATCTATGTCGCCCGCCTTTCGTGTACCTGCTGTAATTTTCATATAATCCAGCGACTTGTAATTCGGCAGAACGCCCGAAATATCATACACAAGCCCTCTGAATCTAATTTTATGCGTTGTCGAATTGATACGTTTCGTATCCGCTGTCTGCCGGACAGTAAATTCCAGAGTGACGATTTCCTTTGTCACACCTGCCTCTGTTGTTTCCGTTGAGGTATTCACGGAAACGGCAGCCCAGCAGGAGAAAACCTCCTCCCACCGGGCTTTGTGGTTTCCGATGCCGTCTTTTTTCGTGGAATGTTCCAGAAATGTGATCCTCTGATTCAGCCTGCCTATCTCCATTAGATCACTCCCTCTCTCTGTGCAAACAGCAGCGACCGGAGCGTCAGTGTCAGCGCATGATAATCAGAAGTGTTGCGGTTTTCATAGAGGTAAGCAACAGTATACAGCATAGCCTGCCGGGAGGTTTCCTCATTTTCCGCAAACTGTCGTTCGTTCATGCGCCCAACGTCCATCATCATCGTAGTCACGCCGGTCTCCTTCTCG
>CANQYC010000022.1 GCA_947627945.1 uncultured Clostridia bacterium | reverse complement strand
CAGATTACCTCATACCTTTTGAGCCGAGTTTAACCTCGGCTCTATTTTTTTACCCACAGGATTGGTTGGCGCTTACAGAAAATTGACACCGATTCTCCTACGGGCAAATTTATGCTCACCGTGTTCGCTGCACTTTCACAGCTTGAAAGAGAACAGCTCAAACAGCGACAGCGTTAAGCAGGCAGCCAGCGAGGAACGAGTGTGGCTGATCGCTTATGCAGAGCAGAGGACCTTCAAATTGCCAAAGCACAGGGCAAATACAAGGGCAGAAAGCCAATTGAGATTGATTGGGAGAAATTTTCAAAGCTATATGGGAAGTGGAAGTCCAAAAACATCACGGGGCGTGATTTTATGCGGAGAATGGACTTGTCAGCAAATACATTTTACCGCCGTGTGAGGGAGTATGAAATTCAGAACGGCATTAACAAGCCGACTTCTGCTTGACAGCACCTCAGATGAACGGAAATGCACCTTAGAGCTGTCCGAGTCTGCGGAGTCGGGGACACAGGCTCTGTGCGGAAAACTTTTAACCGCTGAAAAGGAAAAGCCCTCAGAAACGCTTACAGAGCGTTTCCGAGAGCCTGCTGTTAGTGTATGTCATTAGGGTATGTGCTTATTGTGGTATGCTCCACAATGCTAAAATAGACTTGTGTGGAACGGTTAACAAGTATGCCAATAGGCTATATCTAAAGTGTACCATATGTAGATTTTCCCGGCGAATACATTTGTTTCAGAAAGAAATCTCTGAGCAATATGTTACACTTTCAATTCCGTCAAAAGAATAGTTCATAATTATTACCAAATTCCTTTCATATTCTTAAGTAATCCCTCAATAGAGTCAGCAATTTTTATACTTTTTTATCCTGAACATCAACAGCAGTTACTTCTCCAGTTTCATTGTTTACTTCTACAAGATAGCTGTCATTTCCATCTACATTGCAATAGGATCCAAGCAGAAAATAATTATGATCAAATAAATAATGTGTACCTTCAAAATTGAAATTATCCTTGAGGAGTGTATCCAGTGAGGAATAAGAATTAATCCCAACGATATTAAATATGATTTCTTTTTGTTCTGTGTAGTATTTGACCTCCAAAGGAAGAAACCAATATGTAGAAAAATATACCTTGATTTGTGGATGAATGGAAAAACCGAGAGCACGCTCAATGCTATCAAATGATACGGGATGCTCTTGAAGTTTGGGTTTCCACTGTGCATATCCTCTATCATCCAGTGTTTCCATCAGAAAAAGGCCAGTTGGGTCTGTTCGCTTCATCACAATAAGCATACGGCGGCTTTCCACGCTCTCTTATGTAATTGTTTGTCATTTCATCAAAAAAGATGTCGAATGCTTCTTTCATACTCATTGCAAATTACCTCGAAAATTCATTTATGCGTACAACCTTACCATGTACCGCAGAACAGCAGTGAGGCATACACGATACTTATTTTTCCGTTCCTGTCGATTAGCGCAAACTCAACAACGGTCGGGTAGCCCGTATCATCAATGATTTTCAGAATATTTACTTTTACTCTTGCAATATCTAACCTCCAAAATCCGGTTTATCGCATTGTGCGGCCGCCCGACAAAGCAAACTTTATTTATTTGCAAATTTTCAGTCGAGCAAGATGCGCCGCCTGTGCTAAGGCAAATTCCGATTTATACGAATATATCAATATTTTGCTATAACAATATTATACATCATAATATCACTGATTTCAAGATATTATCTGAAAATTTTTCAAAATTTTCATATTTGTGAGGGCGATTTGACGGCTTTGTGGGAGAGGTGGCGGATGGTATCGTGCGGGGCATTCTGCTTGTCGCCGCCTTTTTAATTCACAAACTTGTGCGATACCGACGCATGTTTTTGTGTATTTGTACAAAATATACATAAACAAATTGACAAATACGGGATGATGTGGTATACTATAAATAACTAACCAACTTGAAAGGGGAATGTTTATGAAAAAAGCCAAAAAAATGCTGTCATTCCTGACAGCGGCAGCTATGCTCTGCGGCATCTCGATCCCGGCGGAACCGCTGACACAGCTCGGCACGATGCTCGCAGCGCAGGCGGAAGATGCGACATCTGAAAGCTTGGATAACGCACTGGGATCCGACGCCCCGGAAACCCCTGTCGTTCTCGAAATGTCCAGGATCACGCTGACCATGGACGAGCTGGAAGCGGCAAATTATTTGGTACCGATCTATGTTCATTTCACTCAAACTGAGCCACTGCGTGCGTTCGAGTTTGGTATTACGACAGATGAAAGAGCCGATGTCACTATCATCAATGATTGGCTAACTGCTTATGGAGCCGGTTATGGTCTCGTGATGGGTGGCATGGCTGTAGATAAAAACAATAATGATCCGAACATTTATTGGATGACATGGGCATCTTCTGAGAATAGCGAGTTATCCCAACCACTTTGCATTCTGGAGCTAAAACTGCCGGAGACTGCCGCTGCGGGTGACCGCTACACATTCACATTCATGGAGCAGGGGGCTTCGGATGATGATGTCGCTGCATACTTTGAGTCATTGACGGCGAATGGCAAGGAAAATCTGCCCTATACATTTGTAGATGGCTATGTCGAGATCGAGGGCGAAGACGATCCGACCGAACCCGATACTACGGAACCTGATACCACGGAACCTGAAACTACCGAACCCGAGACCACCGAACCAGACACCACGGAAACCGACCCGACCGAGCCTGACACTACAGAGCCCAATACTACTGAGCCTGACACCACTGAGCCTGAAATCACCGAACCCAACACTACGGAACCTAACACCACTGAACCCGACACTACCGAGCCTGGTACCACTGAGCCAGACACTACTGAACCTGACACCACTGAGCCAGAAACTACCGAGCCTGATACCACTGAACCCGAAACTACAGAACCCGACACTACCGAACCTGATACCACCCAGCCCGCCCCGACGGAACCCACAGAAACAGACCCTGACACCACAGAGACGATCCCCGAGGGATCTGGACCCACGGAAACGGATCCGACCGAACCGTCGGAGACAGGATCAACAGAACCCGACCCAACAGAGCCAACAGAAACCGATCCGACGGAGCCAGACCCGACGGAACCTGAACCCACAGATATACTTTTCGGCGATGTCAACAACGACAGCACCATCAACGCCGGCGATGCAGCGATGACGCTTTCTGCGGCGGCTGCATACGGTGCAACGGGAAGTTATGGTAATTTAACTGATGCACAGATTGAAGCGGCGGATATTGACGAAAACGGCAGTGTCAATGCGAGCGATGCGGCGTATATTTTGCAATATGCAGCGATCAAGGGAGCGAACGGGAAAGAGTTTGACATCCGGGAGCTTGTGAAGTGAGGGGTGTGTCTGAATTTTGCAGGTGAAATGATGTGGATACTGAAAGTCCTGAACAGATAAAAATAATGACCAAAGTCCTGTGACTTTGGTCATTTTTTGTACTTTTAATAAATAACAGCAAGCCCGAAAACGTAAAAAGAATGTCGATCCGGAAAGGTCATTTCTTTGTTAAAACTTTCTTCTGCCAGGCACGCTTACCGCATTTGGGACAGGTCATTCTTCGGGTGGTGTCAACATGCGGCGCAAAAACAACTTTCCAGTAAGAATCCGGAACATATCTCTCGCCGCATTCCGGACATTCATAGTACCCGGCATCATGCTCGATCTTAACGCCATAGAAAGCATATATGATCACCAATAGTCCGCCTGCTGCACAGAGAACAATGGTAACGATCGGATGACTTTCTGCAACGAGCAAACCTGCTGTTACCATGATCAACGAAGCAATAATGGCAATATTGCCCATGATCCGCTCTGCATTCAGGAGCCGTTTATTTGCAGCTTCCTCCTGTTTGCGCATTTCGAGCATATTTTTTTCTGCAGTCTCTTTGTAATTTTCCATACTGATCCGCTCCCCTGCGAAAAGCTCATTCAAATCAATTTTCAGCAATGCACAAAGTTCGGGAATGATCGATACATCCGGCATATTTTTACCATTTTCCCATTTTGAAACTGCACGGTCGGAGACGCCGAGCTTTTCAGCAAGCACCGCCTGGGTAAGACCTTGTTCCTTGCGGCAAGCCGATATGAACTTTCCTATTTTCATTTGATCCATGAGGAGCCCCTCCTTTCAATAGCATCATAACACAGGGAGACGTTATGTACCATGAACCTATGGTTGAGTTTGTAAAAAACGCCTGTTTTACGCACTCTACTTAAAGTTGAGCGTAACTAAATGGCTGATTTTCGTGGGATTTCTTGTGCCTCTTAAAAAGACGCAGGTCTGTCAGGTGTGTCTGGACATCATGATCAACACCGCTGTTATTATTTTATCATAAAACAGGCATACTGTCAAGTCTCTTTGGAAAATATCAAAAATCAGGGGAGCCTTTTTCAAAGCTCCCCTGATTTTATTAGATCATGCTATTTCACAAGCTTCCGTATATCAAATTCTTTCCCATTCGCTCCCTTGATCGCCGCATATTGCAAAATATACGCCGCATCACTGGCGTTGACACTGCCATTTTCATCAATATCCGCCGCAGCGATCTGTGTGGCAGTTAAATTACCATAACTTCCCGTAGCACCATATGCCGCCGCCGCAGAAAGCGTCATTGCCGCATCGCCGGCGTTGATGTTGCTGTCGAGGTTGACATCGCCGAGTTTAAATGCATTTCCCAGCGAGTCAAAAGCATAGCCATACTTTTCGGCATAGGCTTGTGCAGTAGAATCATCATAGCCATAGATGGTTCCGGAAAATACATATGCATGATACCCATTGACTGCATTAAAATGTTCATCGTTGCAGATCGTACCTGGTGCATCATATATTACGCAATCCGGGTTTTTGATCGTAACGGACGTCAGGGAGGTACAACCATAAAATGCAGCATTTTCGATGCTTGTCACGCTGACCGGGATCGTGACAGAGGTCAAGGAAGTACCATAAAACGCACTATCTCCGATGCTCGTTACGCTGTCCGGGATCATTACTGTGGACAGCGAAAAGCAATAGGTAAACGCTGTACTTCCGATACTCCTTACATTGTCCGGGATCGTCACGGAAGTCAGAGAAGTGCATTTATAAAAAGCACCATCGCCGATATGTGTCACACTGTCCGCAATATCCAAGCGTTCTATATCATCTCCATACTGCCACCACTGGGCATAATGAGAGTTAATGATGTCGTAATCCTCCATCTCCCCCGTCCCGCTGATCGTCAATACTTTGGTAGAAGTATCATACTCCCATGTCAAATTTTCCCCGCACGTCCCCAATATCTTCGTCGCATGCGCCGTAATCATCGTCCCCATCTGCATGATCGGCTCCACCGGCAATGCCGCCCCACAGAGCATGGCTGCTGCCGTCAGAAATGACAGCACTTTTTTGATTTTTTTCATGAAAATACTCCTTTCGGGTTGTTTATTTTTCGGGTTGTTTATTTATAGTATAGCACATCATCCCGGATCTGTCAATTCGTTTATGGGTGTTTTGTATAAAAAAGCAAAAACATGCTCTACGCTGGAGTATTTTGCGGTGAAAATGAGCGTGTCCGTATTATATCATCTCCCCTCCCAACCACCATGCAAACCACCGCATTCACAGTGAAAAAATTAAAATTTGGAAAAAGTTTTGTAAAATGTCTTGCAATCAGCGGGCATTATATGATACAATATAACATAAGCAAAGAAAATCTTCAAAATACTGTACAAAACCAGAACAAATGAGATCTTTCTGCATAGATAATTTGGGGGCGATACGGTTTGGAAGTCTCAACTATCAGGAAAAGGAATGAATGCCATGGCAATAAATAAACACAAAGTACTTATTTATGATGACAAGCACGAAGATTGTGACCTTCTGTCGGAAATGATAAAGAAGATCTGCGGTGAGGAAACTGTCGAGATCACAGCGGTCGAAACCTACGAAGAAGCAATGGATCTTGCATGGGATGATTATTGTGCTGCGTTTCTCGATATCCGACTTGATAAGGATAAGGACGGGATCCGTTTTGCTGAAAGACTGAGAAGCCGTTCCAAGGAGCTAAAGATCATTTTCGTTACTGCATACATCAAATATTGTGAAGAAATATTTCGTGTCGACCCATCCGGGTTTATCCTGAAACCGGTGACAATTGAAAAAGTAAAAAAATCACTCGGCTTTCTGCTGCGCCTTCAGGAACTTCAAAAAGCGATCGTGTTTGAAGATCAGAACAAAGTCGTGAGGCTTTTCCCAGTGGATATTTCCTACGTTGAAATAAAGGGAAGAAAACTGTGCTTTTTCGATAAAAATTGCGACCAGATGTGTGCCGTACATGTGAAGATCCAGAGCATTGAAAAACAACTTCCGAGCTTTTTTGTCCGGTGTCATTACAGTTACATCGTTAATCTGAATTATACGAAAAGCATGCAGCGTCATTATTTTGTGCTTTCAAACGGAAAGATCATTGATATTGCCCAAAGGAAATATAATACCGTAAAAGACCAGTACCTGCATTTCCTTGAGGAGGATCTGTAACGTGGAACTGACTATGACAGATCACATATTCTATATGCTTGGAAATATTCCGCAAACAAGTGCAATTATTTTTATGTTTTGCAATGTCGGAAAGCCCAAAAGACCATTCTGGTTTTTACTTACTCTTTGTTCTACGGGATTTTATACAGCTTATCTGGTAGGCGCACTGTTATTTCACCCAACTCTCGGAAATATCCCTTGGAATATTGCACGGAACCTTCCGCTCATACTGTCACTTTTCATTTTTTTCAAAGACAGCATATTGAAAAAATGCCTGATGTATCTTGGATTGCAGCTTATAATGATGACAGGCTCAGTGATCCTGAACCCTGTGTTCCTCGATTTCTATGATGTTACCTACAATGAGATCCATTATCCCTGTCCGATGCAGGCGATAGGCACACTGAGTTATACGGACTATCATCTTTTTGTAACACTGCTTGTCATAGAGTGGAGTAACAGGCGAAAGAAAGTCAAATGGAAAAACACATCATTTTGTATTTTCATGAGTATACTGCTGATGATCCATTTCGTGTTCATATGCTTTTGTATGGCTGACAGGGATATGCCTGCCAATTATGAAATGGCTCTTATGCAGTGGAGCTTTCAGATGATCATCATTTGCCTGATCATTGCACAGTATTATTCCAATAAGCGGAACCATGAACTGATGTTGAAAAATGAAGAATACGAACTTATGAAGCTAAAGAAGCGTTATACATACGAATACTATCAGCTTGCCAACAAACGGTATGAAGATGTTTCCAAGATCCGCCATGACCTGCACAATGAGATCAGATCTGTAAAGGCGTTGATCGCATACAAGGACTATTCGGAGGCGGAACGGATCATCCAGCAATTGCAGGACAAACTGGATAACATTGGCAGAGTGGAGTTCTGTGAAGATCCGATCATCAACAGTGTTCTTGCCGTAAAGGTCGAAGAAGCACAGCAGCATGGGATACGATCTGATATTATTCTCCATAGCTGCGCCCACCTTCCTTTTGAAAGCTATGACATTTGCAGTGTGTTCTCCAACTTGTATGACAATGCGATAACAGAGTGTGAAAAGTTGGACATCGAGCGTCCGAACATCACGATCAGGACCAGCATGAAGAACGAATATTTCGTCATAAAGTTCTCCAACACGACAAACCGTCCGGATCAGACATTTTCACACAGGCTCCCCGCTTCGATGAAAAAAGGAAAAGGGCACGGTCTGGGTCTTTCTATCGTATCAGACATCACAAAAAAGTATAAGGGATTTTACCATATCTACATCAAAAAACATGAATTTTTCGTGATCCTGTATATGAAAATCAAGTAATATTTGAACCGCAGTATACTCATAGTAGTACACTGCGGTTTACTTTCGTTGCATTTTTGTCGTTTTTCGCTGCGTTTTTGCATTTTGCACCTTTTTTTAAGAAAAGTGTGGTATAATAAGAGTGGATCACAATGTGATGATTATTTGCACATGCGATCATTGTTTTCACAGGTGATGAAACAGAAAGGCAGGTGAACGTTGAAATGCGTAGAGGTGTACCATAGGGCAGCCGCAGACGGCAGTCTTTCTGCGGGCATCCCGCCCAGGAAAAGACAGAGACGAATCACAACTTATGATGAGAGGTGTACTTATGAAGAAAAGAACGACTTTTACCGGGATCATAATGAGCATAGTGATGCTATGCACATGCCTGCTGCCGGAGTTGAAAACAGCGGCGGCATCCAACAACACATATGATCAGTATCTTGCTGATTTTATTGTGACAGACGAATACGCAAAAAGCTATATGACAACGGACTGCTCTCTCCCTTACAGGACGTTTGTTGAGGGTTGGAGAAACGACACAGAAAACAGTGTTGCTCTTGCAGCATGGGAGGCACTTACTTTTGACGGAAACATCGTCGGATACAATGAAAAATTGATCGCCTACTATCAAACCATCCTCTTTGACATCATTCTTGGAAATGATGAAGAGCTTCCGGCTATTGAAACGATGAAAAGCGTCGCTGAGAACACAAAGTTAGATGTTTTCAAAACTGTAGTCGGAGCAGCGACCTCAACGGATGAAGAAGCACTTGAGGAGTTTGCAAGGCTTAAAAAACTGAAACCTACTGATGCTGAATACAAGGAAATGGTTGCAAACATCAAAGAAATGGATACGTTCAGTAAATCACTCAGCGCAGTCGGAGCTTTTTCGGAAATATTGGATCATAGTGCCAATATCGTCGAGCTTGCAGAAAATCTTGGTGCTATCCAAGCAGTCAACGACAGAAAAGAGTATTTGAAGATCATTCTTACAGATATGTCTTCCAAAACAACTGATAAGAATTTGCAGGAAGCTTGCGCACGCATGGTAACTTTGCTTGATAATGCGCTTAATTCTTCGGAAGTGATCGCTGTTGCCGTAGGGGCTGAGGGGGTAAAAGTCCTCTATGACAAGATGGTTTCCAAAGCATGGGATGCTTGCGTGGATGCATGTGTCAGTGCAGGTTTTTCGGGTGCGATAAAAATAGGTCAGGCAGTTGGCAAATTCGCTTCTGATCTGTTTTTCAGTACAAGTGATATAGTTGAAAATATTTTCACGATGTCCGCTTTGTATGACATGGAAGATACTATGGTCAAGCAGGTGCAGTCCTACTGCAGTATCTACAAATCTTCTCCTACAACTGAAAATGCCAAATTATTTACAACCTCCTATCAAATGTTGATCCGTATCTATTATGACGGCGCAAGATATGGAGAAAAGTATGTTGAATGCTGTAATGATCAGGGACTTTATAACCAGATCACTAAATTTTTACATATCCAAGACAGCAGCGAAGCTGACAAGATGATCAATCGGCTGAAAAACATTGAGGGCTACTACAAGCAACTGGTCGAATACATTGATTCAAATGCGTATAGCAATTATTTGTCCGGTGTTCCGATTGATACAACATATTATAAAATTGGAGCGAAAGTTATACAAAGTGCAGAGACATCCTCTGTGACAGAGGGCGATCTAATTGCAATGACTGCATTGAGCAAGGAAATCGACCAACTCTACACCAACAACGACATCACAAGCAACCTCACCCTCTCCGAAGACTACCACACCTACGGCGATCTGGTCATCAGCGGCGGGACGGTCGACCTGAACGGGCACACCATGACCGTTGAGGGCGACCTGATCCAAAAGGGCGGCACCATGAAGATCAACAGCGGTATACTCAATGTCGGCGGGGACTACACGCTTTCCAATCTGATCGAATTTGATGAAAAGCAGGGTATAGATGTCCGCAAAAATACGGGAATATTGCAGATGTTGTATGCTAATGATTATGTAAATGTGCATGGGGATTTTATTACATATAGTGAAGTAGATTGTTCTTCGTCTTCAGGCTATAATAAATTTGAAAAAGGAACGATGACGATTTACGGAAATTTGTATGAATATAGCGGAACGGGGTTGGATGATGGATACTTTGAAACGTCATATGATAGATCCAATTTCCAGCCGACTTCCTCTACTTTCCATCTCGTATTCAAAGGAAAGGGTGTCCACGAGGCATATCTTGAAGACATTCTTGCATACCTTGGAGGTCTTGAAGAACAGGACGGCGCAACCATTGCACTGACAGGAAAAAACAGGGGATTCACTCTTTATAATGATATTGTCATAGAGGGCGATATGCCGCTGACTTGCGGTACACTTAATCTGAACGGACACACTTTGACCGTCAAGGGCAACCTCAACCAGACAGGCGGTACGCTAATCATCGGCAGCGGCATGCTTGAGGTCATGGAAGATTATACAATTTCCAATACTACACACTACGATGAAAAACAAGGATATGAAGTCAGAGATAATACAGGTATACTACAAATGAAAGATGCGCAGGGCAATGTAATTATTCATGGGGACTTTAGGACATATAGCGAAGCGGATTGTTCTTCGTCTACAGCTTATAATTGTTTTCAAAAGGGAACGATGACGATTTACGGAAATTTGTATGAATATAGCGGAACGGGGTTGGATGATGGATACTTTGAAGCGTCATATGATAGATCCAATTTCCAGCCGACTTCCTCTACTTTCCATCTCGTATTCAAAGGAAAGGGTGTCCACGAGGCATATCTTGAAGACATTCATGCAGACCTTGGAGGTCTTGAAGAACAAGACGGCGCAACCGTTAAACTGACAGGAAAGCTATGCGGATTTACTTTGTCAAATGACCTCATCATAGAGGGCGATATGCCGCTAACTTACGGTACACTTGATCTGAACGGTCATACTTTGACCGTCAAGGGCAATCTAAACCAAACAGGTGCTGTAATCGTTGTCGGCGGCGGTACGCTGTTGGTCTACAAGGATTATACATTGGGAAATACGACACATTACAGCGCATCGGAAGATAAGACTTACCGTGACCGCACAGCGACGCTTAGAATGGACGATGCGACCGGCACTGTCCGGGTCAACGGTGACTTGCATGTTTACACTGAGCAATCCAACACGCTCCAGCTTGGCACCCTGCAGATCATCGGCGGGCTTTACCAATACAGCGGCGACGGTCTCGATGATGGATATAGCAGTAACTTTGCGCCTTCTTCTTCAAAATTCAATCTTGTATTCAACGGCGGCGGTGTGCATGAGGTGTATTTTGAGAGCAACAGCTCAACATTAACAGGACTTAGGATCAAAAACGGTGCCATTCTTACATTCACAGGCGTTTTGACCGGCATCACGCTGAACACGGATCTTGTTGTTCAGGGAGATTTCCCGCTCAATTCCGGCACAATGGATCTCAATGGCTACACGCTGACCGTTCAGGGCGATCTGACGCAGACGGGCGGTACCCTTTACATCAACGACGGCACATTGCAGGTAAATGGAGATTATATCCTGTCTTCCGGCACGCATTATGATGCGAAACTGGGTGAAGAAGTACGGGATACAACAGGTGTTCTCAAAATGGACAATGCACAGGGCTGTGTGAATGTCAAGGGAGACTTTATCATCAAGAACGAAGATAATAACTATCTTACAAGAGGAAAGATCACTGTATATGGGGATCTCTATCAATATTCTGGAAGCGGCATTGATGATGGATATAGTTATAATTTCCTGCCGGACAGCAAGGTGAACCTGATCTTTGCCGGCGCAAAAACGCACTATTTCACATCACAAAGCACAAAGACGACCACCGGAACGATCGTGCTGACAAAGGGCGCAAAACTGGTATTCAGAGGCAGTCTTGCCGGTCTGAACCAAGTAGAGGATGCGTCATCTGCATCGGAGGGAAATGCAGTCTCCTCGAGCGGAAACACCGTTACGAGCAAGGGTTCCGGAGAGGGCACAGTCACGCTCACGGATGAAGATGGAAAGACAGCATCATTCAACATTGTTGTCAATGACTTCATGATCGGTGACATCAATTTCGACGGAAGCATCACCCTCGTGGACGTGATCGCTTTGCAGAAATATCTGCTGACATCCATGACGTTTGACGCAGAGCAGTGCAGAGCTGCAAACATGAACGGGGACAAGACCATCAACATACTTGACCTTGCCCTCCTGAAGCGCAAGCTGATCGAAGGCTGAGCAGTCCCCCGTTTCACGGAACAGCAAAACGAAATACGCATAAAAATACAGCAGCGGCTGATCTTACTCGATCAGCCGCTGCTGGGGGTATTCGGGGGATATGTTCTTTGGGTATGTGCCATTTCATTATCTCTGTATCTCAATCAAAAATTTCCCATCCACGATCTTCAGCCGCAGCGTTTTGACAAACCGATTGCAGAAGTTTTCCATTTCCTTTTTGGTCGCTGTCACCCTTGTGGCTTCGTAGAGCTTCCGTGTCAGCTCCATGGGGTTTTCTCCTATGAGCGTGGGCAGATGTTTTTCAAGCTCCGCAAAGAGGACGGCTTTCTTCATATCCTCCGTCGCAGCGGAACAAAAATCATCAATGGAACAATAATAAATATCATGCTCTGTCAGTGCCGTTTTGATCGCCGTGCCGATCTTTTCATATTCATACATGACAAGAAAATGTGCATTTGGCAGGCTCTCGATAAGCCCCCAGTAATCCGAATCGCTCGACACAATGATAAATGATGTAATGCCGCCCTGATAGAAGTCCGTGACGACACTTGCCGTCATCCGCACATCGACCAGAGATTTCCTGTCAGTCACACGGTCGATCTCGATATGCTCCACGGGGATCTGCGTGAATTTGGAGAGCCAGTCCCAGCCCGCTGTCGTGTTCGGATCGTCATAGAGCGTGATTTTTTCGATCTTGGAAAGTTCTTCGGGATTTAAGCCTTTCAGAACACTATACAATTTGAACGGATTGGAATTTTCACAGTCCACAGCGATCGCCGTTTTCTCTGTGCTGTCAATAAAATGATAAATATTGTTTCTGGTCTCATCGCCTGCGTCCCGGTATTTTGTGTAATCGGTGAAACTGTCATTATGCTGACCGTAGATGATCTTCAGAAATTTGCGGTCGGAATAGACAATACTTCCCACATCCGCAGGATGCCAGTGAATATACATCTGGAACGGGTAATGTTCGATATTTGCCATATACTTTCTGAATTCACGTTTCATCACGCCGTCTTTGTTGTACTTCGGGACGAAAAACAGATCCCGGATATACTCCCAGTTCAGCCAGTCATAAAACAAATGAGAGCATTTGTCAATATTTTCATTGATGAGTTTTGTAAGATCATGTACATACTTATCCGCCCGGTAATTTGCATGGATGATCGGGATCCCCCATTTTTCAAGCTGCTGTATGTTGTCATGATCATACCATTCAAGGATATTCAGATTTTTCAGCTCATAGCGCATGGCATCATCGGTTTTTCTGAAATGCTGCAAGAGCGCAGTGCGGAGCTTGCACAAATATCGTATTGTCGTAGCATCACGGTCGGCTCTGAGCGTCTCTATCAGCTCGGCGCATTCCCCATAGCTTACATTCAGTGCCGACATCCGGACACCGATCATATAGGCGATCGTGGTGACGACTTCTTTGGTATCAACAGTCAAGGTATATCCTCCTTTGTTATTGTATGTGTTTTCGATATGTGTATGGATGACCGGCATTATCCCGTAAAACCGGCTTTTTCTGACGTCTTGTTGGCATTTGATACCAATTTTTCGCTTTTGTTATCCATCATGATCACCTCCGATCTGCTCACTTACTATTATATCACAAATGACGTCATATTGCAACAAAAATTTTTTTGCAAGAAGTTTACAGATCAATTTTTTCGGGATAGCATGGTATAATTTGTACCTTTTAGCACAAAAATTTCAAAAAACGCTTGCTTTTTCCTCCCTGATGTGGTATAGTTAATATTGGGACATCCCAAAATACAAAGGAGTTGAAAGCATGAAGCGTTGTAAGATCACCGCTGTTTTACTGAGTGGTATGCTGCTTCTGGCAAATTGTGTCACAGTACCGGCATTTGCAGAGGATGCACCTGCCGTATATGCCGCAGCAGAGGAAGCGCAGCCAGATCCCTCGGAGGAAGTGCCTGCTGCCACAGAGACAGATGTGGCAGACACAGATCCCTCAGAGACTGGAGCAGACCCGACCGAGGATAGCACGGATCCCGCAGAGACCGGAGCAGATCCCACCGAGGATAGCACCGACCCCGCAGAGACCGGAGCAGACCCGACCAGCACCGATCCCGAAGATGCCACGGCAGATCCGACCGAAGAGAGCGATCCCTCGGAGACCGGGACAGATGAGACCAGTACGGATCCCTCGGAAGAAAGCACAGTACCCTCGGAGACGGAAAGCACCACGGAGGAGTCTTTACCCGCCGAGACCTACACCATCCCGCTGCAGCCGGAGCCGGATCATTCTGAAAATGGGCTGAATGTCGACGCAGACGGCAATGCATGGTTCCTGTATCAGGGGGAGCGTCTGACAGGATTCTTCTACACAATACCGGAATATGTCCGGGGAGATGTCACCGGAGACGGACTCATCAATGCCTCCGATGCGGCTCTTATCCTGAAAACCGCCGCCAGATCCGCAGCCAACGGAGAGTCCGCAGGGGCGATCATCGCAGCGGAAAAGAATATCGCCGAGAATGAATATGAAGCCTACCAGATCGCAGACGTCAGTGAGGATGGGGCGATCAATGCCTCCGATGCCGCATTGCTGCTGAACTATGCCGCAAGATATGGCAGCGGCGGCGATGTGCAGCCCTTTGGACTGACGATGTACTATGCGGACGAAGACGGCTATCTCCGTCCGGGCTGGATACAGTATGCCGGTGCATCTTATCATGTCGGTGCCAAGTATTCGCTTGACCGTGGCTGGACGAGCATCAAGGGCAAACGCTACTATTTTGACACGCTTGGCAGGATGCAGACCGGGAAACTGGTGCTGGGGAATAACCACTACTATCTCAATGAAGACGGCGTGATGCAGACCGGCTGGATGGAGCTGGAGGATGGACTTTGCTGGTTCGATTCCAACGGCGTCCAGGCATTCGGCATCCGGCAGATCAATCGCAGTCTGTACTATTTTGATGAAGACGGCATACTCCAGAAAGGCGGCTGGAACAAACTGCCAAGCGGCGGTCTGTGCTATGCGACCGACAAGACAGGTGCCCTGCTCAAGGGCTGGCAGACCATTGACGGCAAAAAATATTATCTCAAAGACGGCATCACGCTGCTCGGATGGGCAACGCTCGATGACGAGAAGTACTATTTTGACACGAGCGGTGTCATGCAGACCGGCGTTGTGGAGATCGGCGGCAACAAGTACCGCTTCGGCAATGACGGCGTGTTCGATCCCATCATCATCTGTCTGGATGCCGGTCACTACGCAAAGGCGAACCACAGCCCCATCAATCCGGAATACTGGGAATCTGACTTCTCATGGAAATTCCATCTGTATCTGAAAACAGAGCTGGAAAGTTATGGCATCGAGGTCATCACGACCCGCAGGGAGAAAGACAAGGACAGAGGACTGGAATCCCGTGGCAAGGCGTCCGAGGGATGCGACCTGTTCCTGAGCCTGCACAGCAATGCCTGCGGGGATCCGTCTATTGACGGTCCGATGGCACTTTGTCAGGTCAATGGCTCAACGGACGTACTGGGACAGCGGCTTGCCGATACGGTCGCAGAGGTGATGCAGACCAAGGACGGCGGTACGATCTGGAAGCGTCTCGGTGACTATTCCACGCCAAAGGATTATTATGGTGTCCTGCGGGGCGCAGCCTCTGTCGGCACACCGGGCATCCTGCTCGAACATAGCTACCACACGAATCTGCGTGCGACCAAGTGGCTGCTCAATGACAACAACCTGAAAAAGATGGCAGCCGCAGAGGCAAAGACGATCTCGGATTATTTCTTTGAATCGATGTAAGACCGATCCCGTGCTGTTGTGACAGACAGAGGCACCAGACAAAAAGGAGGAACGGCTTATGAAGAAAAGTAAAAAAGTGCTGTCTTTTCTGACGGCAGCAATGCTGCTCGGCGGCACCGCCCTGCCGGCGGAGCCGGTCATGCAGCTCGGTGCGGTGCTGACAGCACAGGCAGCGGATGCGGCATCGGGGACTTGCGGAGAGAATGTAACGTGGAAATATGATGAGACCACCAAAACGCTGACGATCAGCGGGACGGGGAATATGGAGGATCTTGAAGGATCTCCTATGCCGTGGAACTCTTATCTGCCTGACATAGAGTGTGTGAACATTGAAAACGGTGTGACAAGTATCGCCGGTTGGGCGTTCTATGGATGTTCTTCCTTGACCTCTTTGACGATCCCGGACGGTGTCACAAGTATCGGCAGTTCCGCTTTTTGGGACTGTTCTTCCCTGCCCTCCGTGACGATCCCGGACAGCGTCACGAGCATCGGTGATAATGCGTTTAAACGTTGTTCTTCCCTGACGTCTGTGACAATACCGGATGGTGTCACGAGCATCCGTGATGATGTCTTTTATTGTTGTCCTTCCCTGACGTCTGTGACAATACCAGATGGTGTCACGAGCATCGGCATTGGTGCCTTTGAATCCTGTGGTTTGCTGACTTCCGTGAAAATTCCGGACAGTGTGACAAGTATCGGCAGTTTCGCTTTTCAGGGCTGTGATTCTTTGACTTCCGTGACGATCCCAAGCAGTGTGACGAGTATCGATTCGTGTGCCTTTATGGAGTGCGGAAGTCTGGACACGATCATCATTGAAAATCCAGACTGTGAGATAAAAGGATTCGGTACGATTTGCAACGAGTTTGATTACGGTGCCCAAAAGCCCACTTTCACCGGAACCATCTACGGCTATGACGATTCTACTGCACAAGCCTATGCCGAAAAGTGGGGTTACACTTTTGACACGCTGGGAAATATACCTAAACTCGGCGACGTCAACGGCGATGGTCTCATCAACGCCGGCGATGCAGCATTGACGCTCTCTGCGGCAGCTGCATACGGTGCGACCGGAAGTTATGACGACATGACCAAGGCACAGATCACTGCGGCGGAGATCGACGGCAACGGCAGGATAAACGCCAGCGATGCGGCATATATTTTGCAATACGCCGCCATCCGAGGCGCAAACGGAAAGGACTTCGACATCCGGGAGCTGGTAAAATAACAGAATATGCTGACATGAGCAGGGAGAGCCTTGAGAGAGGGTCTCCCCTGCTTTTTTGTCTGTCCATCCCCGTCATATTTTCAAATTTTCCCCAAAATGCCGAAGAACTGCTGACCAGTATGCTTGGCAAGACGGAACAGAATGACAACGATGCCCCATAAGGCAGCACAGTGAAACAATAAAGCAGTCTGTACAGATCGTACAGACTGCTTTTGTTCATAAAATAGCCCTTTCTTACGGCACGATGCCAATGCCCCAGATCGTAAATTCCGTGCCTGCATCTGCCACGTTGATAGATACTTCCAGCGTGCCCGTTTCGCTTTGCATGTAGGCAACATCCGCCTCCGGTCCGCCCCATGCATAGAGCTTGTTGCCGCTGATGCGTGTCTGCTGTCCGTTGACGGTCACATCCAAGTCACCGAAGCTGTTGTCCTGCTTTGCGCTGTACACGATGAATACGCCCTTACCCTGCGTGGTAAATGTGATCGGGTCGGAGCCGCCCCATGCATTGTGTTTGAGGGTGTAAGGAAGTGCGGCATAGCCGGGCGTGCTTTGTACAAAGGAGCCGGTCTTGAGATCGTTCAGGCTGTCAAGCGGCACGATCGTACCTTCGCTGTATTCTGTGCCGTATACGGCGTCTGTCGGCATGGTGTAGCTGCCGGTGCGGTTTTCCGTTTTCAGAGCCTGCCGATAGAAATAGGCGATGCTGTCCGAGATGAGTGCGCTGCCCTTTTCGTGCGGATGATATTCGTCCGTATAGTAATCCTCCACGGTCAGCAGCCCGCTGTTGAATGCCTTTGTCAGCGCATTGTCCATGCTGATGATGGGCAGGTCGTAGTGTTCGCCGATGGCTGCCATCTGCTCCTGCATGGAGTAGCCGCCCTTTGCCCGGTTGATGATGAGGACGACTGCCGGGGCACCCGGCTGTGTCAGGCAGCGTTTCACGAGACTTTCATAGCCCTTTTTGTAGATCATTTCCGGATGGTCATTGACGGAAAATTCAATGAAAATAATATCCGGTGACGCATCGAGGATCTCTTTCTGTGCCCGCATCAGACCGACCACCGAGGAAGTGCCCGACAGTCCGGCATTGATGAAGCTGACGTTGCTGCCCGTGCCGAACGTGTCGGCAAAATACTTTGCAGAACGGCTGACATAGCAGGTGTCTGTCCTGCCGCCCTCTGTGATGGATCCGCCGATGTAGGCAAGTGTGACAGGTTCACCGCTCTGTGCTTTCTGGATCTTCTCCACAAGGCGGGAGGTGTTGCCGAGCTGATAGATCGCATCCGCATAGAACTGCTGCATCTCCGGAGAGGCAGTCTCCTCATAGGTATCCCATGGATTCGGCGTGTCCGATACATCCGGGATGATCTGGGAAAAACCGTCTGTCCTTGCGAGAATAAAGTCCTGTAACTGGGAAATATCCGCCGTTTCGACCTTGCCGTTCCGGTCAACATCCGCAGCTTCTTCTGCGGCACTGTCTGTAAACCCGTTCCGCATGCCCTGCTTTGCCAGTCCCAGATCGACCACATTGATGATACCGTCATTGTTGACGTCCCCGATAGCATAAGAAGGCGTGCTGCCCGCAAACTGCCACCAGTCCACATTGAACAGATACCCGCTGCCGCCCTTGTAGACGAAGTAGACATCATGCACCCCGCTGACACTCACATCGCAGGTGACCTCTGTCCATGTCTGCCAGCCGTTTGTGGAGGGCACCTGACAAGTTCCGGCAAGTGTGCCGTCCACCTTGTCAAGATGGATCTCGATGGTGCCGCCCTGTGTCGCAGAGGCAACGCCTGCGGTGAATGTATCTGCACCGTCAGCAAAATCCACGCCGCTGACTTTCACATAGTCGCCGTTCTCAATATTTGCCACATCCAGACCGCCGGCAGAGCAGGCTTCTGTTTCGATGCCTTGGCTCCAGCTCATCATCTCCGCCTCGTGCTTTTCAAAGGGATCCACATACGCAAGCTGTGCGGGACCTGCTTCGCTCATTGTGATGGTCGGGAATGTGCCGTCCGGGTTGTAGGTGAATTCCTCCACCGCAGCCGAACGCTGGAACCCGTTTCCGCCCTCCAGTGCGCCGTTATGGTAGGCAAAGTAGGAATGTCCCTTGTAATCCACCACGCCGCAGTGATTGGTGAAGCTCCTGCCCTCTGTCGGCATGATGACACCCCGGTATGTCCACGGACCAGTGGGCGAGGAACTGGTGGAGTAGGCAATGTTCTCCGGGATGCCGTTGGCTGCATAGAGAAGATAGTACATATCCCCCCGCTTTGTCAGCCATGGACCCTCGGTGTAAGCCGTGCCGTCTCCTGCCGGGTTCGTCCCGAAGCCCTCGGTCGTCATCTGCACCTTCGTGATCTCGCCATCGTAGGAGATCATATCTTCATTCAGCCGCACATAATAGGGATTCGGATTCCCGAAATAGAGGTACGCCTGCCCGTCATCATCAATAAAGACTGTCGGGTCGATAAAATCCCAGTTCGGACCGCAAAGCGGCTTTCCCAGTGCATCCTTGAACGGACCTGTCGGAGAATCCGCCACAGCCACACCGATGGCACGTCCGCCGGTCTCCGCCGGAACGAGCGTGACATACATGTAGAATTTTCCATTCCGTTCGATACACTGTGCAGCCCATGCGGTGTCTTTTTCCGCCCAGCTGAAATCATCCCATGACAGGATCGTGCCGTGGTCTGTCCAGTTCTGCATGTCCGTGGACGAGTAGCATTTCCAGTCGGGCATGGTGTAGTAGTCCGCACCGTCTGCGTCATGTCCGGTATACATGTAGAATGTATCCCCGTAGACCATCGGTGCAGGGTCGGATGTGTAGACATTCTGTGCGATCGGGTTTTGTGCCGTGCCGACGAGGACAGAGCTGGAGACCGCCGCTGCCGCAAAGACAGCCGCACAGAGCGTTGCAAACGTTCGTTTCATTGCATTTTCCTCCAATAATCACATTTATTAAAAATATTATAACAAATCCAATGGGATTTAGCAATATTGTTGTAGATATGTTCACAGAAAGTTTACAATTCAGATAAAACATCCCCCATTGCGCTCCCCTGCCAAACATGCTATAATATACTAAAACCACCTCAAGGAGGTCACACATGGAAAACCGGTTCACAAAATTCGATGAGATCCTTGCCGTCAGGGACGAAGTACTGGACTATGCCGACAGGCTGAATCCTGAATTGCAGAGGGCGGAGCAGTGTGCTGCGAAACAGGTCATTACCACGCAGGGCTATGATCTGGGCATCATCTGTCCGAGCCTTGTGCGGCACATTGTCATCGGCGGCCACAAAAAGGGCAAGATCATCAAAACGATCCCGAAGGGAAAAAGCTACCAGATCATTTCCTATGATGCAGACGGAAATCCGATCGCATACCGGTATGGAAATCAGTTCGGACTACGTGATGCGCATTTCTTTTTCCCATACAAGGGTTTTATCTGGGCAGCGCAAATGGGAAAGAACGGCAGACTTCCCTACGACAGTCCTCTGCACCGCATACAGTACGATGCGCAGGGGCGCATCCTTTCGTATTACACCATCGAAAAATGCTATCTCTGCGGGGAGGAATATACCTATCCCGAGGACGGATCCATCGAATGCCTTTTCTATCGTTATCTCCCCAACAAATGCGGTACCTCCAAAGACGTGCCTGCCGGATATGAGGGATCACCGATGAAAATATACCGTTATCTCATTGATGAGGACACGATCAGCGGCTATGTGAAAACCGGAGAGGAATTCGTATTCACAAGGACATACCAACGCAAAGCAGCCAGACGCACCGTTTCCCCCGGGGTGCAGTTTACCCGGCAGCTTGACAAACTCCTGCAACAGGCATCACTGCCGGAACACTGCGGCGTGTATTTCGAGCTGTACGAGGGGAATGACGATACCTACCAGATCTATCTGACGCTCACAGCCGGATTTGATGCAGAGGATGAGGAATGGGCATGCGATGTGGAAATGGAGGTCGGCGTGATCGACATGCCAAAACATACCGACATGGAATGGCGGGAAATACAGGACACCGCCGTGCGCCTGATCGGCAGCTATCTACGGAAAGGAAAATACAAGGACAAGCTGCTTGCCTGTGCCGGCATCGGTGCCGGATTCGGGGAGGGGGATCTTGTTATAGTACAACCTGTGTAGGGGTGGCAGGTGGAGTCGGGTGGGGGTTGTTTATCGTTGGACTTTTGGGTATTTGAAAATTATGAGGAGGAATGCTGGGATGAAACACAACGGGGGATTCTGTGTGAAAGGTATTGCAAAGTAGAAATAAATGTGATATAATTAAGAAAACACCAAATTGGAGGAATTATCATGAAAGTATTGATGATCAACGGAAGCCCTCACAGCGAGGGAAACACAGCAATTGCACTGCGTGAAATGGCGCAGATCTTTGCGCAGGAGGGCATTGAAGTCAAGACGATACACATTGGTGATCAGTCGGTCAGGGGATGTATTGCCTGCAACTATTGTGCGAAAAATGGGCGTTGTGTTTTCGATGATGCCGTCAATCAGGCTGCACCGGAATTTGAAACGGCTGATGGTCTGGTGGTCGCAAGTCCGGTCTATTATGCCTCTGCAAATGCGACGCTTATCGCCTTTTTAGACAGGCTGTTTTACAGCACAAGCTTTGACAAGACGATGAAGGTCGGGGCAAGCGTGGTCTGTGCAAGGCGGGGCGGATGTTCCGCAACATTTGACGAGCTGAATAAATATTTTACCATTTCCAATATGCCGGTCGCATCCAGTCAGTACTGGAACAGCATTCACGGCAGAACGCCGGGTGAAGCGGAATTTGATGACGAGGGCAGACAAACGATGCGTACACTGGCACGGAATATGATTTTTTTGATGAAGAGTATTTCTCTTGGTAAGGAGAAATTTGGGCTTCCGGAAAAAGAAGAGCATATCACAACGCATTTTATCAGGTGAGCTTATGCGGTACGAAAATGGTGAATTTTATATGCAGGGTCTTGCCTGGAATGATCCGTTCCGGATACGGACATATCAGGAATTGATCAACTGGGTAAATGAGGTCGGCTTTTTGCCGCTGTTTGCTAATGAAGTGACCGGTTTTTCGGCAGAAGAACACGTTTCCCCGAATTACTGGTGGACGGGTGATATTGAGCAGGATCCTTGGGAATGGCGTGAGATCATTGCACGCAGTCAGAAAGTTGCATATGGTAAATTTTTTGGCAATAAAGCAGGATTTATCAGCAAGGAGTGGCTGCCATATTTTGCGAACGCAAGGCGGAACGGATATGATTTTGATGCACGTTATGCAGAGGGGCTTGCAGGTCATCGGGAAAAGGTCATTATGAATTATTTTATCGGTGAGGACAGCGAGGGAGAAATGATTTTCAAAGATAATGAGATCCTCTCCACTGACTTGAAAAAGATGGCGGGATTCGGGAAAGGTGGGTTAAAAAATTATCAAGGCATTATCGCCGGACTGCAAATGCAGCTCTATCTTGTCATTACGGATTTCCGGCGGCGGAAAAATAAAAAAGGGGAAGCCTATGGAATGAGCGTGTCCGTGATGTTTCCGCCGGAGAAACTATGGGGCTATGAGCTTGTGACATCTGCTTACGGTGAAGAACCGGCACAGTCATGGCAGAGGATCTTCGGCAGAGTCAAAAAATTATATCCTGATGCAAGCGATGCTGAAGTGGTAAGTTTGATAGGGAACATGCCTTTTTAGAAAAAATGTACGCAATGATTTTCACAAATATGAAATTTCCTCTTGCATTTTCCTGCATAAGGGCAGAGGTATCAGAATCTGAAAAAGATGATTGCAGCGGATAGCAAGATCCGTGAGTGAGCTTGCAATGTGGCGTGAGAAATCCATGCTGGATATGAGGTCGTCATTCTATGCGGCGGAGACAAAATGTCATGAGAGAGGAAAAGCAGAAGGTGCCGGCATTGGTGAGACAAGAGGTGAGGCGAAAACTTTGATAGAAAACGTCAAAATGCTTATGACCAACACACAAAAACCGCTTGATGAGGTATTGACCATGCTCGGCATCACACAGGAAAAGTACGACCAAAGCCTTGCCCTGCTGAACCAGTAAGTATCAATATATAAATACAAGCCCAGGAGTAATAAAATAGGTTTGAATATTTATAAGGATAGAGTTGCTATCGTTGATATGCTTGAAGAATGGGGATGGTTCACCATTGGAAATACAGTTTATGTGTTTGGCGAATCTTTTATTCAAAAAATCAGAGACAATATCAACGCATTCTCTCTAATAGAATATACGGGAGGAAATATATGAAAGATTTCAAAAAAATTTTTCTTGTATTTGTATCTTGTGCTTTATTTGCTGCTAATATACCCATTTGCGCATTTGCACAGGAAACAAAAGAAACACTTACAGCACCAAATATCGATGAGACGACAGCAAATGATACGCATATTCCAATTGTTGAACCGGAGGGTTAATTAATGAATAAGGACGAGATTTTTGATCAACTGTCTGATGATTTTAAAACTACAAGCTTAAGTAACAGTACTCTTATTGATATGGGAAACACTATTATTAGGATGTCTTTTAAAGAAAAGGATCCAATAGTATTAGAAGCGATGTTTCATGCTATTGTTTCTTTGATAGAAACACATGATATAGCCAAATACTTGATTATGGATTCTGTTATCGATAATATAGGCTACTATAATGAACAGTGTATAGAGTATATTCTTTGCATTTTATCATATACGGGCAATGAGGAAAACATTAATATTATTTATAATATTAATCAGCCTGTCAAAAAAGTCCACAAATAAACATAGTTGAAACGAAATCAGGACGCAAAAAACGGAATAAATATCGGTA
>CANQYC010000021.1 GCA_947627945.1 uncultured Clostridia bacterium | reverse complement strand
CAGACCGTCTCCGGTGCCGGAGCTGCATGACCGGAAGATCAGCCATTATGGCGTGAAAGAAGCCGTATTCCCGTTCAACATGTTCCCGGAGGTGGATCCGCTGCTGGGGCCGGAGATGCGTTCGACCGGGGAAGTGCTGGGCATTGCCGATTCCTTCGGCGAGGCATATTACAAGGCACAGGAGGCAACACAGACCCGTCTCCCACGGGAGGGTACGGTACTCCTGAGCGTCTGCGAACGGGACAAGCCGGAGCTGCCGGAGATCGCAGCGGCTTTCCATTCGCTCGGATTCCGGATCCTTGCCACGCACAAGTGCTATAAGCTGCTCTGTGCGCAGGGCATTCCCTGTGAGCGGGTATTCAAGATGTACGAGGGCAGACCCAACATCGGGGATCACATTGCCAACGGCGAGATACAGCTCATCATCAATACGCCCGTTGGCAAGGAGAGCATGCATGATGACAGCTACATCCGCAAGCTCGCCATCAAACACCGGATCCCCTACATCACGACAATGGCAGCAGCACGGGCAAGTGCAGAGGGCATCCGTGCGCTCCAGGAGAACCAGTGTCTGGACGTGAAGTCCCTGCAAAAACATCATGATGATATCCTGTGATGGGAAAAGAGAACAGTACAAAGAGGATCCCCGGTGTGCGCCGGGGGTCTTTTTTGCCAGTTAGTGCTTGACAAAATGAAGAAAACCATGTATAATGAAAATGGAGGAAATTCGTTCATGAAATATTTTCAGATAGGAGGTCTGATCCCTATGAACAAATCCCATTCCGGCAGACTGCGAGCACTGGCTGTCAGTGCTGCGATGCTGGCATCCTCGTGCATGTCGGGTCTGTCTGCTGCGATTCCCGCTGCGGCTGCCGAGGAGGAAAATTTCGCCCGTTTGCTCCAGCACTCCATGTACTTCTACGATGCCAATATGTGCGGCACGGGCGTGGATGAGAATTCGCTTCTCTCATGGCGGGGCGACTGCCATACCTACGATGCGCAGGTGCCGCTCCAGCCGATGAATGAAAAGAGCGTCGGCACTAATCTCTCACAGAGTTTCATCGACAAGTACAAGGATGTTCTCGATCCGGACGGCGATGGCTGCGTGGATGTCTCCGGCGGTTTCCATGATGCCGGCGACCATGTGGAATTTGGTATGCCCGAGAATTACACGGCAGCGACCCTTGGCTGGGGCTACTATGAATTCCGGGACTCCTACACCAAGACCGGACAGGATGCCCATGTGGAGACGCTCCTGCGGTATTTCAATGACTACCTGATGCGATGCACGTTCCGGGATGCGGACGGCACGGTCATTGCACACTGCTATCAGGTCGGCGACGGTGACATCGACCATGCCCTCTGGCAGTCGCCGGAGGTGGATACGATGGCAAGACCGGCATTCTTCCTGACTGCCGAGAAGCCGCAGACGGACTATGTCGTTTCCGCAGCGGCATCCCTTGCGATCAACTACCTGAATTTCAAGGATACCGACCCCGACTATGCGGAAAAGTCCCTTGACTATGCAAAGGCACTCTGGAATTTTGCCAACGACAACCCGAAGGAGCTGAGCGACAACGGGGATGGCCCGAAGCAGTATTACGCCTCCAGCAAATGGGAAGATGACTACTGCTGGGCTGCTGCATGGATGTACCTGTGTACAGGCGATGCCTCCTGCTTTGATTACGCTGTCGAGATCTTCGACTATTATGCACCGTCCGGCTGGGCGTACTGCTGGAACGATATGTGGAGCGGTGCTGCGGTGATGTGGGCTGTGATCAATCAGGAACATCCGGAGCTTGACCTTGTCAACAAGATCCGTCAGGCACAGGGAAAGAATCAGTATGTTTTCGATGATTTCTGGGATAACGACTGTCTCGGCAAGTGCTTTACAACGTGGAAGGCACTGGAAACGCCGGGCGGATATGCTTTCCGGAGCGAGTGGGGCAGCGCACGTTACAACACGGCAATGCAGCTCATTCTGCTGGTTACGGATAAGTACCACAACAACGATAAGCCCTCTGAGTATTCCGACTGGGCAAAGAAGCAGATGGAGTATATCTGCGGACAGAACGATGTGAAATTCCTTGAAAGCGATTCCGGAGAGAGCGGCAGCCGCTGCTTCGTCGTCGGCTACAAGGAGAATTCCGTGAAATACCCGCATCACCGTGCGGCATCCGGTCTGACCAAGTGTGAAGACCCGTCACCGCAGCGGCATGTGCTATATGGTGCGCTGGTCGGCGGTCCTGACGGCAGCGACGCCCACAATGACATCACAAGCGACTATGTCTACAATGAAGTGACGATCGACTACAATGCCGCATTTGTCGGCGCAGCAGCCGGACTGTATCACTTCTACGGCAAGGATACGGACAAGGTGGACGAGAATTTCCCGCCCGCAGAGGAGAGTTCCGGCGATGGCAGCGGCGGCAATGGCTACTGGGTCGAGGCGTTCGCTGTGGATGATCTGCATCCTGACGGTGCCGGCGTGACAAAGATCTCCTTTATGGTGCGGACGGATTCCAACAAGCCGTCTGACAAGATCTCTGTCCGGTACTATTTCAACAGCGATGAGATCTCCAACATCAATTCTGTGGAGTGCAAGGAATTGTATGACCAGTCCAATGCCGAAGCGGAGGAAGACGGTGCAGACGGCATCTGCTCGGGTCCTTTCAAGTACGACAAGGCAGACAATATCTACTATGTCGAAGTGAGCTGGGACGGCTACAAGATCGCCAACTCCGGCAAGAAGTACCAGTTCTCCATGGGCATGTACTACGGGGACAACTGGGATCCGACGAACGACTACAGCTATCAGGGACTGCCGGTACTGAGCGATACGGATATGTTCGCAGACAACAATGAGGTGCGCACGGACTATATCTGCGTGTATGATGACGGTGTGCTGGTCGGTGGTATCGAGCCGGACGGCAGCGTGCCGGATACCGATGTGACAGAACCGGAGACTACCGCACCGACAGTGCCTGCCACAACGGAGACAGAGGGACCGGATACACCGGCATACGGTGACACCGATGTGGATGGGCAGGTCTCTATTGCCGATGTCATCCAGCTGAACAAATATCTGCTCGGTGACATCAAGGCGATCACGGACGAAGGCATGAAGAATGCGGATGTCGACCGGAGCGGGACGCTCAATTCTACGGATTCCCTCAACATCCTGAAATACTGTGTCAAGATACTGGAAGATCTTCCGGTCGCCTGAACCAGAACAAAAAGCGATATTCTCCCTGCGGGGAGGGTATCGCTTTTCTTTGCACTATTTTCGCTATGTGGACAGAGAAAAACATCCGGCAGGGAACGCCGGATGTTTTCATAAAGAGGAAGGTAAATAACAGCTTAATTCTGGACATTTCGTCCATCTGCACTACAAGCTGCAATGCGAAAAATCAGATCTTTTAACCGGAAACACTGTTTCCGCTGCGCTATCAGCTAAAAGGTCTTATTTTTCTACAGTTCTTCAGTCATCTGTTCTGGTTTCTGTTCCACTGCGTGACAGACATGGTTGAGAGGGGAAGTCCGTCATACGTTCTACTGACTGCATTTTTGAACTGCAATTCTATTTTACACGATTTCAATACAGGTTTCAATGCATAAATATCTATAAAACTAA
This sequence comes from uncultured Clostridia bacterium, assembly GCA_947627945.1. GTDB lineage: Bacteria > Bacillota > Clostridia > Oscillospirales > Ruminococcaceae > UBA3855. Next base: position 21,335 of record CANQYC010000021.1, on the reverse strand, counting down.
ATAAAAGTCTACTGAATATTGCATTTTTGAAGAAAATTTTGGATTTTGTCCGGTAAAAATGTGAAAACGGGCATAAAACAAAACAATTTGAAATCAATTCATATTTTATACATAAATTAGACAATGTGATTTTCTCTGTCCGGATAACTGCGCCGACAGGCATTTCGCCCTTGACAAACGGGGCAGAGTGTGCTATAATGAATATGATAATGATTTTCATTTTCAGGGAGGCGCACCATGAAACAAAGCGGCTATCAGACAAAGCAGAAAAAACAGATCTTAGATTACCTCATCGCCCACAGCAGCCGGCATATCACGGCACAGGAACTGACCCGGCAGCTCAATGAGGAAGGGTTCTCTGTGGGGACGGCGACCGTCTACCGCTGTCTGGAACAGCTTGCCGATCAGGGCATCCTGCGGAAATATACGATCGACGCCCGCTCCGGCTCCTGCTATGAATATGTCCCGGATCCGTGCGGCTGCCGGGAGCATTTTCATCTCAAATGTACCTGCTGCGATACCCTGTACCATGTCACCTGCGAGCAGCTCGATGCACTTGGCGCACATGTGCTGGAACACCATGGATTCGCCATTGACCAGACAAAGACTGTACTGTACGGCGTCTGTGCCCGGTGCCGGGGGGAAAAGTCATGAAACGCCTGTTGTGTGCGGTGCTGCTCCTGTTCTGCTGCACGGGCTGTGCGCCGCAGCCTGCCCCGGAAACGGCACGTTTGCAGATCGTCACCACTGCTTTCCCGCAGTATGATTTTGCCCGCAGCATTGCGGGTGATGATGCTGATGTCACGCTGCTGCTTGCTGCCGGACAGGATGTCCACAGCTTCGAGCCGACACCGCTCGATGTGGCAGCAGTCTCCCGCTGTGATCTCTTTCTGCGCATCGGCGGGGAATCCGAGGTCTGGACAGATCAGCTCATTGCCTCTCTTTCTCTGCCGGCATCCAAGGTCGTGACCTACATGGAGCATATCGCCGTCCCCCTCGCCGAGGAGGCACATGACCATGATACCGCCGAGGAGGCACATGAGGAGGAATTTGACGAACATATCTGGAATTCGCCCGTCAATGCGATCGCCATGGTGGAGGCAACACGGGATGCCATGTGCCGTGCCGATGCTGCCCATGCGGAACAGTACCGGCAGCGTGCGGAGGCGTATCTTGCCAAGCTGCATGCACTGGATGAGGAATTCCGTGCGCTTCCAGCGGAAAATGCCGTGCTGGTCGTGGCTGACCGGTTTCCGTTCCGCTACCTTGCGGCAGAATATGGATTCGACTATGTGGCAGCTTTCAGCGGGTGCAGCAGTGAGACGGAGCCGACGATCCATTCGCTCCACATGCTGACAGAGGCTTGCCGCAAAAATGGGGCATCTACGGTCTTTTATCTCGAATTTTCCTCGGACAAGATCGCAGAGCGGGTCTGTGCTATGACCGGTGCGAAAGCGGCGATGCTCCACCCGTGTCATACCGTTTCGGCACAGGAAATGGAGGAAGGCGTCAGCTATCTGACGCTGATGCAGGAGAACTATGAAACGATCAGGGAGGCATTGACATGACACCGCTGCTTGACTGCAAAGACATTACGGTACGTTTCGGTACCAATACCGTCCTTGACCGGCTGAGTTTTCCGGTGGAACGGGGGGATTATCTGTCTGTCATCGGCAAGAACGGCTCCGGCAAGAGTACGCTCATCCGCTGCCTGCTGCGGCTGTGTCCGGTGACTTCGGGCAGCATTACGCCGGCAGACGATTTTTCCCGCCGGGACATTGGCTACCTGCCGCAGCAAAGCGGCATCCAGAAAGATTTTCCCGCTACTGTCGAGGAGGTCGTGCGCTCCGGCTGTCTGGGGCATCACAAGATCCTGCCTTTCTACACCCGTGCAGACAAACTCGAGGCAGAAAAAAATATGCATCGTCTCGGTATCTGCCAGCTCCGGCGGCGCAGTTTCCGGACGCTGTCCGGCGGTCAGCAGCAGCGTGTACTGCTTGCAAGGGCACTGTGCGCCACGAAGCAGCTCCTGCTTCTCGATGAGCCGGTGACGGGACTGGATCCGGAAGTCTCCGCAGAGCTGTACAGCATCATCCATGAGCTGAATGAACAGGATCATATCGCCGTGATCATGGTCTCCCACGACATGGAGGGCGGGCTGCGGGATGCAAGGCATGTGCTGTATCTGGACGGAACGGTGCAGTATTATGCACCGATCGAGGAATTCCGCAGTTCCGGCTATGCACAGCATCTGCACACCGATGCGCATCTGAGGGAGGTCTATGATGACAGAAAATCTGAATGAGCTGCTGCGACCGGAACTGCTGCAATATGTGATCTTGCCCGCTCTGATCGGCGGCACGGCGGTCGCCGTCTGTGCGGCACTGGTCGGCGTCACGCTGGTGCTGCGGCGGTATTCCATGATCGGAGACGGACTGAGCCATGTCGCCTACGGCGCACTTTGCGTGGCAGCGGTCATGCAGCTCGCACCGCTCTATGTGGCGATGCCGGTGGTGATGGCGGCGGCATTTTTGCTGCTCGGGCGGGGTGAGTCGGGCATTCTCAAAGGGGATTATGCGATCGCATTGTTTTCCACCACCGCAATGGCGATCGGCATTCTGGTCTCCTCCAAAGCGGGACTGGTCAACGATGTCAGTCACTACATGTATGGCAGCATGCTTGCGCTGCGTCCGGCAGAGGTCATGCTCTGCGTGGTAACGGCGGTCGTGATGATCGCCGCATTCGTGCTGTTGTATCACCGGGTCTTTGCGGTGACATTTGACGAAAGTTTCTCAAAGGCGACCGGCATCCCGGTACGCATCTACAACCTTGTGATCGCCGCACTCACCGCAGTGACGGTCGTGATGGGGATGATGCTGATGGGCGTGCTGCTCATCTCCAGCCTGATCGTCACTCCGGTGCTGTCCGCCATGCGCATTTGCCGGAGTTTCCGGGGCGTTGTGATCGGTTCGGTCTGTCTGTCGGTACTGGGATTTGTGATCGGTTTCCTGATCGCCATTCTCATGGATCTCACGCCGGGTGCCAGTGTCGAGGTCGTCAGTGTGGGGATCTTCCTGCTTTGCTGCCTTGTTGGCAAGCTGAAGGGGGCGGAGTAGCGGGCTGGTAGATGCGCATGGGTGCATCGCTCTGTGCAAGGACGGCGATGCGTGCCCGGTCTGTGGTATGCGGCTCGTAGATCTTGGTCGGCGGCTCAGTCATGGCGTCTCCTTTCCGGCTTACAGGTACGGGGTGATGCGGTCAAGATAACGCTGTTCCCGGACGAGGATACGCTCTCCCTGTTCCCGCAGTTCGTCCGGGATATTCTGGTTGCGGTTGAGCAGCTGGTGCAGCTGTACGATCCCCATATTGGTACCCTCGACCATCAGCTTGGCAGCTTCTTCTGTGGTGATGCCGTGCCATGCCTTTCCACGGATCATCATGCTGCTGCAAAGTTTTGCCATCTTGCCGCTTTCTTCCGGTTCCATCCAGATCTCCGCCATCTGCCGGCGCAGTTCCGTTTTCTGATCGTTATAGTAGGCACGCTGTTCAAACAGTTCCCGCCGCAGCTTCATATCCTCCACACACGGCAGCAGTTCGCTGATGCTGTCAGAGCCGACAGCGGCATTTTTATAAAAGCCGTTCAGGACGTGTTCCACCGGATTCCCGGCGACCTGTTCCATATCTTCCATAGGGTTTGCTCCTTCCATTGTTTGATATGGATAGTATGTGACGGACGGGGGATTTTATGCAGGCGAATCTTATCATAAAAAATGAAAATACATTTTCAACAAAAAAGCCGGCAGCACAAGTCTGCCGGTTTTTGTTTCAATTCCTGATCTTCAAAAACAGCTCACGGTCGAATTGTTTATGAAATTCCGCAAGCTGGTCGGCAATGCTTTCACAGCAGAGCCGGACTTCGGGATTGGCAGGAGAATTGCCGTTCCTCTCCTTGTAGACATGCCCCCACTCGGTCAGGTCGATCTTGAAAATAAAATTGCTCGGGATACTCAGCATATACAGTCCCCGCTTCACATCCGCATTGTCCCTGAATTCCTCTTTGATGTAGCCGTTGACGCCCCTGACATAGGTCTCTCCGTCCACCTCAAGGGTCTCCGGTGTCGTGATCCCGAGGATCGCCAATGCCTTGTCAGTCGGCAGGATCTTGCCCTCATACCATTCTGACATCTCGTAGTCAAAGTTTGCCAGTCTGGTGCTGGAACGGATGATGCGGTTGTTGAAACGCTTGGCATGGGCATCCCAGTCATCCTGCCCCGCACGGTGCAGTCCCTCGACTGTCACAGAAATATCAATGAACCGCAGCATGGTGGTGTGCTTCCAGCCCCATTTGAGCAGATTGTTCAGCCAGTTGTCAAATGCAGCACGCTCCTCCTGCGTGCAGGCACCATCCTCCCGCAGTCTGCCGTGACGGTCAAGGACACGGTCGCAGACCCTGCGGATCTCGGTCTCCAGTTCCCGGCTCCAGGTGCGTTTGCTCATGAACATGGAGGTGATCGCATCCGCAATTCCGGTGATCTCGTTGATATAGACTTTCATGTTGGTTCCTTTCTGTGCGGGCAGATCTCAGCCCGGAGTGCTTGTCTGCTCCGACCGGATAGATCCATCCAGTTCGTGGAGCAGGCGGCGTTCCATCTCACGCTCCGATGCCGGGAAACGGTCAAGGCAGGCAAAGCCGTCTGCCACATAGCGTGCCGCTGCCGCTGGATCCCGTTCGATACCAAAATAGTAATATCCCAGTACCCGCTTGGCATTAGGATCGTTATCGCTCAGCAGTATTTTTTCGGTCTTCTTGAAAAACTCCCGTGCCAGCATCGGATTGATCTCGTACCGGGAATAGTAGAAGATCAGCCAGTAGTAGCAGCCCGTCAGGTTCATGGAAAGATCTTTGTCGAGCAGATATTCTGTCATTTCCCGGATGGGCGGCTGCATGTCCCCGATGCGGTCATGCAGAAAGAGCCATGCCAGATACAGCGGGTAATACAGCATCTTTTCCGTCTTGCTGGCGTGGGCATATCCCAGTTCCTTCACGGATCCGAGTGGGAGCTGTTCGATCGGTTCGCCTGCCCGGAGGCGGTGGATCATTTTCTGTGTAAATCCGCCGAGCCTTTTCATCATGACGCCCCACGTATAGCCCATGCTCACGAGACTCATCAGCGAATGGAACACCATACCGGTGCCAAACCCGGCGAGGAAGAACTCCCAGACATAGGCATTCCCTTCGATACAGTGCCGGATGTTGTCCATGCAGCAGAGTGCGATCCCGATGCCGATCAGCAGCAGAAGCACACGGGCAAGCAGATCGCACAGGAACTGCTTCTGGTCGGACTTCTTTGCATCATAGCTGTCGCTGTCTTTCAGGTCTGCGGCAACGCTGTAGGTGCATATCGGTGTGAGTTTTGCAAAGCGGCAGGTGTGGCTGCCGTCACGGTCGAACACGAACGTCAAGCCGAACAGTGAGACCATGCTGCACCGCATGCCGAACACCGGGGCAAACAACAGCATCAGCAAGGTCAGCAGCAGTGACTTCAGCATCACGGAGATCAGCAGGAAGCCTGTGATGAATGCGCCAAATTTTAATTCTTTAGTAAAGGATCCCGGCATGACAGACCTCCTCAGTGTCCCCGCAGCAGTGCCCGGATGCGAAGCTCCAGCCCGGCAATGACATTCTCCAGCGAATACAGATGCCAGATCTCGCTTGCCGCACAGCACTTGTCTGCGATGCTGATGAGGTAGCTTTCCCGGTAGACCGGCAGCGGGAAGCAGAGCGGGAACATGTGCTTGCGGATGATATCCCGCTCAACGGCATTCAGGTCAAATTCCGCCATCGCATTGCGCAGGGCAACGATCGGGTGCCGGAACGTATGAAATGTACAGGCAGCCTCTTTGTCATGCCAGTCGTACAGAAAATAGTCATGCAGCAGACAGCCCCGCACCATGCTGCGGGTGTCGATCTCCACATGCAGGAGCTGTGCGACACGCAGTGCCATGTAGGCGACACAGATAGAATGCGTATAGCAGCTCGTCACACCGTGCTGCAAATAGCGGCGTTCCGCCTGCATGTTGGGCGAGCGCAGGATGTCTGCGCCGTACCGGATCACCTTGTCCATCAGGGACGGGATAGCCTTGATCTCAAAGAATGCCTCTGCACGCCGATGCAGCAGGATCGGATGTTCCATGTTGAAATGCTCCTTCCGGATGTTCTTTGTAAGTATAGACCATCAATATATTCTCACAAGATCAGGTCAGCCCCAGATCCTGCTTGGAAATGTCAAAATATTCCTCCAGTATGGCGATATAGTACCGGAACACGACTTTGCCGTTACAGTACAGGACATCGCCCTGTACCGGGATCCCCAGCCTTGCGAGCTGTGCATCCGACAGGGAGGAGAGTTTCATCGTCCGCAGATCGTCCACTGTGATCCCCATGTGCGTCAGCGCACGGCTGCTCATCTCATCGAGTTTCAGTTCCGTATCATCGATCTTGAAAAACTCCCGGTCTGCATCGGACAGCGGCACAACGACCGCATGATAGTCCGCCTGCATCAGCATGCCGCCCCTGCCGTCCTCGTAGGTCACCTGATAAGCCGGCAAGCCGAGAAGATCCATCTGCGCATCGCTGAGGGTGACTGTCAGATCGTCGGAAATGCCGGAGATCTGCGCTGTGATGTCCGCACGGCTCTCCGTTTTCCATTCAAGCGTGATATTCTGGTTCAGGGGGCGTTCCACCATGACATCCCGTGACAGTCCCTTGATGCGGAAAAGCACCAGCCCCATATCCTTGTCAAGGGCATTCGTCTCCACTGTGACCTTGGTGCTGCCATCGGAGCTGTCTACCGTTTCCGTCACGGTATGGCGATACATGCCGGAGGGGGAATTGCCCGTCTGCACGACGGTCGTCACCGTGGAGGGCGCAAACAGCGATGTCATCAGGAAGTACACCAGAGAGCCGAGCAGATAGAGCAGCAGGAATACCGTTCCCCAGACCGTTTTGGCAGTCTCGCCCAGACCCGAAAAGAAGAAAATGGCAAGTGCCACAACGAGCGGGGGGATCAGCACCTCCCACTGTCCGAAGTAGAGCAGTATCGGCAGCAGCATGCCGGGCAGCAACACGAGGCTCGTGAGCTTTGTCAGGAGCTGCCGGCGGGAGTAGAGCATGACGATCAGTGCGATGACCGAGACAGCCGACACCAGCAGGCATGTCTGGACGGCACTGCGTACATACATTTCGTAGAATATGGAATAATAGGCAAACTGTAGGATACAGGCACAGTACAGGGGACCGAGCAGCGAGGCGACCCGCTTTGTCCAGATATTAGAAAAAAAACGATTCATAATGACCTTCTTTTCTATCCCCCGGAGGGGAAAGCCTTTCTGTAATATCCGGGTTTCGTGAAACCGCTTCTTCTATTATACCATTTTACGGGGCAAATGGCAAGAGGTTTTCAAAAAAAATTTACAGCAGACAGAAAAAACCCGGCACGGTGGGCGTGCCGGGAAATTTTCGGGGGGCTTATTCTTCTGTCTTTGCCGTTTCTGATGTACTCTTTACAGACTTCATGGCTTCGTCATACAGTTCTTTCAACGTTGCATCGCTGCTTTCCGAAGGATCCGCTATCGAATCCGGATACCGTCCGGCATATCCATTGTTCTTGCATGCCGCTTCCTTGACTTCACCATCGGACACGATCACATAATATTCATCTAAATTCGACAGACCACTGAAATATTTTTCCATTTCTGAAGTGAATTCATCAACATCCAGCGCATCCGTATTGTATGTCAGGCTGCTGTCAGAAGAAACGGCAAAGGTAATATCTTTTGCATCTGTTTCACCCTTTGTATCCATTTCATTCAATACAGTAGACGCAGAATTGTAAAGTGTTCTCGCATTGCTGTTGGCAGAACTTGCTTTCGACTTGTTGACATACCCGAGGAACGAGGGAACCAGACCGGCAGAAAGGACAACGTTCTCAAGTCCTACCAGAATACTGAGGATGAGACCGGTGACCGCCATCCCAAGCCCATTTGCTTTTCCTTTCGATGTCTGACCGATGCCGACAAAGGCAAAGATAAAGGCAAGAAGCGCAGGGAGCAGATTGACATATGGTAAGCAGAACAAAACGATGGAAATAATTCCCAGCACCATTGCGGCGATAGCGCATCCGGATGTTTTCTTCGTTTCTCCCACTTGCTGCACATACACTGTCTGCGGCTGTCCGGGCATCCCGCCCGGATAGCCATTCTGCATGTTCGGCTGCTGGGGCATGCCATTAGGATAGCCGTATTGCATGTTCGGTTGTTGGGGCATTCCTCCGGGATAACCGTTCTGCATGTTCGGCTGCTGCGGCATGCCACCGGGGTAGCCATTCTGCATGTTCGGCTGCTGCGGCATGCCACCCGGATAGCCATTTTGCGCATCCTGCGGCTGTTCTGGTGTGCTTTGATATTCCTGATCGTTCTCATTCATAGATGGATCCTCCTTATGATCCCTTTTATCTGCCTTTGGGGCGTAAAAGTAGTTACTTTCATTATACCATTTTTTAGGGTAAATGGCAAGGGGTTTTCGGAAAAAAATTACAATAATCAAAAAAAGACCGGCACAAGGGGCGTGCCGGTCGTATGTATGGTGATCTTATGTCCGGTATTTCAGCTGTTCCGGTGTCCAGTTTTCCAGTACCCGGCACAGATCTGCCGCCGCTGTCCTGGCACCTTCCAGATCATGCATCCGGTAATTGCCGCATTCCTGACGCTGACTGCCGGGGATCTCTCCGGTGAAGTCCCGCACAAAGGCAAAACTCTCCTGTACCAGACGGATGACATCCGCCGGGGCGACCGTGTCACGGACAACGAGATAAAATCCCGTCAGGCACCCCATGGGACCTGCATAGATGATCTCATCGCTCCGGTCGGAATTGCGGACATAGGTGGCGAACAGATGCTCTATCGTGTGCGCCGCTGCGGGCGTGAGGTAGTCATTTTCCGGGTTGTTCGGCTGTTTCATGCGGATGTCGTATGTCACGGCATCCCCGTCCACACGGGAGGTATACAGCCCCTTGTCAAGCAGGTCATGGTTGACCGAAAAGCTCTGGATGCGTTTCATGTATCCAAGCCCTCCCGCAGTTCCCGGCACAGGGCAGTGATCGCAGGGACTGCCTCTGTCTGATGTGCGGCGACCTGATTGACGATGGCACTGCCGACAATGACGCCGTCACAGTAGCTGCCCATCCGCCGTGCAGCTTCTCCGTTGCGGATGCCGAAGCCCACACAGTAGGGGATCGAGGCATGCTTTCCGATCTCTCCGAAAAATGTGTCGAAGTCGGTCGAAAAATTCTCCCGCATGCCTGTGACGCCCGTGGAGGACACACAGTACAGGAATCCCTGTGCAGCGGCGGCGATCTTGGCGATGCGGCTGTGGCTGGTCGGCGTCACAAGGCTGATGTTGTACACGCCGTTGCGCTCGCTCGCATCCTGAAATTCGTCATGCTCCTCGAATGGCAGATCCGGCACGATCACGCCGTCGATGCCGACCTCGGCACAGCGTGCAAAAAAGCGGTCTGTCCCCGTGCGGAATACCGAGTTGGCATAGAGCATCAGCAGCAGCGGCATGTCTGTTTTCTTCCGCAGACGCTCCACCATCCCGAACACGCCATGCAGTGTGGTGCCGTTCCGGAGTGCCCTCTGGCTCGCCTCCTGGATGGTCTTGCCCTCTGCGATCGGATCGGAGAACGGCACCCCGATCTCGATGAGATCCACGCCTGCCTGCTCCATTGCGCAGATCGCCTGCTCTGTCAGGTCGAATGTCTTGTCCGCCGGGACGGAAGTGCCGCTGTCCCCGGCGACGATGTATGTGATCAGTGCCTTTTTCCCCTGTTTTTTCAGGGCGGCAAATGTGGTATCTATCCTGTTAGCCATCAATGTTCACTCCTCTGTATCTTGCGATCTGCTGCACGTCCTTGTCTCCTCTGCCGGACAGGTTGATGAGCAGGATCTGGTCGGGGCGCATGGTCGGGGCGATCTTGCGGGCAGCCGCCACCGCATGGGCAGATTCCACCGCCGGGATGATGCCCTCCGTTCTGGAGAGATACTCAAAAGCCTGTACCGCCTCTTCGTCCGTGATGGCGACATATTCCGCCCTGCCCGTGCTGTGCAGGTAGGCGTGTTCCGGACCGATGCCGGGGTAGTCCAGTCCAGCCGAGATGGAAAAGACCGGGGCGATCTGTCCTTCTTCATTCTGGAGAAAGACGGATTTCATCCCGTGGAAGATGCCCGTGTCGCCCTTGCTCAGCGTTGCGGCATGCTCATTGGTGTCGATGCCCCGTCCGGCAGCCTCCGCACCCACAAGGCGCACGGAGGTGTCCGGAATGAAGTCATAGAAGATCCCTATGGCGTTGGAGCCGCCGCCCACACAGGCGACCACGCAGTCCGGGAGCTTGCCCTCTTTTTCCATGAGCTGCGCCTTGGCTTCCTCGCCGATGATCTTCTGGAAATCCCGCACCATTGTCGGATAGGGATGCGGTCCCATGACCGAGCCGATGCAGTAGAATGTTGTCTCGACATTGGTCGCCCAGTCACGCATTGCCTCATTGATGGCGTCTTTCAAAGTCGCCGTGCCGGAGTCCGTACCGGTGACCTTTGCGCCGAGCAGCTCCATGCGGTAGACATTGAGTGCCTGACGCTCCATGTCCTCACGTCCCATATAGACTTCGCACTCCATGTCGAAGTAGGCGCAGATGGTCGCCGTTGCGACACCGTGCTGACCGGCACCGGTCTCGGCGATCACACGCTTCTTGCCCATGTACTTGGCAAGCAGCACCTGACCGAGGGCATTGTTGATCTTGTGCGAACCGGTGTGGTTCAGATCCTCCCGCTTGATGTAGATCTTTGCACCGCCGAGATCCTTTGTCATTTTTTCGGCGTAGTACATCAGTGACGGACGGAAGGCATAATTCCGGTACAGATCCCGCAGCTCCGCCAAAAACTGCGGATCGCTGCGGTAACGTTCATATGCCTCCTGCAATTCCGAAACGGCATTCATGACGGTCTCTGGTACATACTGTCCGCCGAACTCGCCGAATCTACCGATTTTCTCCATAGTCATTCGTTCCTTTCCCCCGGCATGATGTTGATGCCGAGCATGGTCGTTGTTCCGTTTGTGTGATCCCATACAACTGTTTTGCCCGAAGATCCACATGATCGGGCGGTGTGAAAAATTCCATCTCAAAGCCCCCTTATCTGCGCCACAAGTGTTCTGATCTTTTCAGGATCCTTGCAACGTTCCGTCTCTGCGCCGCTGGAGACATCCAGTCCCCACGGCTGGAGCCCTGCGGCTTCTGCCATATTTTCGGCAGAGATGCCGCCTGCCAGCAAAAACGGCTTTTCCGGGCGGTTTCGGGCGATCAGCTCCCAGTCGGCGACCTTGCCCACACCGCCGTGCTGCACTTCCGAAAAGCTGTCCAGCACGAGTTTGTCCACGGGCAGTGCATCCGCCGCCTGAATGTCCGCAGGGGTGCGCACCCGGACAGCTTTCCAGATCTGCATGTCATGGCTGATCGTCTCACGGATCTCTGTGATAAGCTCTGCCGTTTCCTCTCCGTGGAGCTGCAGCACATCGAGATGCGCCGCATACCGGGAAATTTCTTCCATGGTGGGGTTGACAAACACGCCCACACGCAGGATGCTCGCATCGAGTGCATGCACCAGTTCCCGGAATCCCTCCGGCGGCACATACCGCCAGAATGGCTTTGAACAGATGAACCCGGCAAAATCGGGCTTGTAACGGTTCAGACAGTCCACATCCTCCATGCGCCGGATGCCGCAGATCTTGAGCTTCATACCGTTCCCTCCCGGAGAGAATGAAGTGTTGCGGCAATGTTGTCACTGCGCATGAGCGTTTCGCCGATGAGGACGGCATCCGCACCGTTTGCCTGTACTGTGTGCATGTCAGCATTGTTTTTGATACCGCTCTCTGAGACAAAGAGCTGCCCCGCCTGCCGCATGCCGGCAAGCTCCGCCGTGTGCGACAGACGCACTTCAAAAGTTTTCAGATCCCGGTTGTTCACGCCGATGAGCTGCGGAGCGAGCTTCTGTACCGTCTCCATTTCCGCCGGCGTGTGTACCTCCATCAGGCAGTCCAGCCCGATGGCATGTGCCAGCTCGAAAAATGCCTTCATCCGGTCGAATTCCAGCACCGCTGCGATCAGCAGCACAGCCGATGCCCCGATCGCCTTCGCCTCGTAGATCTGATAGTCGTCGATAATAAAATCTTTCCGCAGCACCGGAATGCTGACCGTCTCTGCGATCGCTTTCAGGTAGCTGCTGCTGCCCTGAAAATAGTGTTCCTCCGTCAGGCAGGAGATGCAGTCGGCACCGGCGGCTTCATATTCCTGCGCCAGTTCCACCGGATGGAAGTCCGGACGGATCAGCCCCTTGGAGGGCGATGCCTTCTTGACCTCACAGATGCAGGACAGTCCCGGCTTGCGCAGTGCTGCGATAAATCCGGGCTTCTGCGGTGCCGCCTCTGCACGGCGGCGCATTTCCTCTCTCGGGCAGCGTGCCAGCTCCGCCGCAAGCTGCTCCCTGCGCTTTGCACAGATGTCATCTAAGATCATAGCTTACTCCAGTTCGTTGGTGAATTTTACGAATTCATCCAGCTTGGCAAGTGCCTTTCCGCTGTCGATGGTCTCTGCCGCAAGCTGTACCCCGGCATGGAGGGAATCTGCCACGCCATAGGTGTAGAGTGCCGCACCGGCGTTCATCAGCACGATATCCCGCTTGCCGCCGGTGATGCTGCCGTCCAGAATGCCCCGTGTGATCTTTGCATTCTCCTGCGGCGTACCGCCGGTGATCTCAGATTTTTCACAGCGTGACAGCCCGAAATCTTCCGGCTTTATCTCATAGGTGGAGAGCTTGCCGTCCCTGACCTCGGTGACCGTTGTCGGTGCGGAGACGGAGATCTCATCCATCACATCATTGCCGAATACGACCATTGCCCGCTTGATGCCGACCTGCATCAGCACGTTCGCCATGACCTCCGTCAGCTCCTTGGCATAGACACCGAGTACGATGTAATCTGCCCTTGCCGGGTTGGTGAGCGGTCCGAGTACATTGAACACGGTGCGCACGCCGAGCTGTCCCCGCACAGGTCCCACAAAGCGCATGCTGGCGTGATAGCTCTGTGCAAACAGGAAGGACAGTCCGACCTTGTCGATGCATGCCTTTGCCTGTTCCGGCTTGGTGGCGATCTTGACACCGAGTGCCTCCAGCACATCTGCCGCACCGCTCTTGCTCGATACGGAACGGTTGCCGTGCTTGGCGACCTTTGCGCCTGCTGCCGCTGCCACAAAGGCGGAGGTGGTGGAGATATTGAACGTAAATGCCTTGTCGCCGCCGGTGCCGACGATGTCAATGGTATCTGCCGCATCGGGCACGAGCGCAGCCTTGGCACGCATGCCTCTGGCAAGTCCGGCGATCTCCTCCGGCGTTTCGCCCTTGGTGGCAAGTGCCACAAGAACGGCTGCGATCTGTAGCTGTGATGCCTTGCCGCTCATGAGCATTTCCATCGTTTCCTCTGCCTCTTGGAGGGACAGATCCTGATGGTCGATGAGCTTGCTGTAGATGGGGCGCAGGTCAACGGGCTTTTCCTCCGGCTGTGCGGGGAGCAGTCCGGCAATGGTCAGGAAATTGCGCAGGATGAGCTTTCCGTCACCGGTGAGTACCGACTCCGGATGGAACTGCACGCCGTAGGTCTTGTGCGTTTTGTGGGAAACTGCCATGATCTGCCCATTTTCGTCCAGTGCCGTGATCGTCAGGCAATCCGGGAGGGTATGCTCATCGGCGATCAGGGAGTGGTATCTGCCCGCTTGGAAAGGGCAGGGAAGTCCCTTGAACAGCGGATGGTTTTCCTCCATGCGGATGTTGCTTGCCTTGCCGTGCATGAGCTGTCTGGCGGGGACGATCGTGCCGCCGAATGCCTGCACGATGGACTGATGTCCGAGGCAGACGCCGAGGATCGGGATGCTGCCGCTGAATGTCCGGATCGTTTCCATAGAAATGCCCGCAGAGTCCGGATAGCCGGGACCGGGGGAAATGATGATCGCCTTCGGTGCCATCGCACGGATCTCGTCAATGGTGATCTCATCATTTCGCTTTACGGTGATATCGGCGTACATTTCGCCGATCTCCTGTACCAGATTGTAGGTAAAGGAATCATAGTTGTCAATTACGAGTATCATTTACTTTGCCTCCTTGATCGCACCCAGTATGGCTTCTGCCTTATGGGTCGTTTCTGCGAATTCACGTTCGGGGTCGGAGTCGGCAACGATGCCGGCACCAGCCTGTACATATGCCTTGCCATTCCGGTACAGCACGGTGCGGATGGCAATGCAGGTGTTCATATCTCCGTTGTAGCCGAAGTAGCCGACCGTACCGCCGTACAGTCCACGCTTCCGGTTCTCCAGCTCATCAATGATCTCCATGGCACGCACTTTCGGCGCACCGGAGAGGGTACCGGCGGGAAGCACTGCCCGGAGCGCATCGAGGGGCGCCATGCCGCTGCGGAGCGTTCCCTGTACATCGGAAACGAGATGCATCACACGGGAATACCGTTCCACCCGCATGAAGTCCGTCACGTTCACGGTACCGTAGTCGCTGACTCTGCCGAGATCATTTCTGCCAAGATCGACCAGCATGGTATGCTCTGCCCGTTCTTTTTGATCCGCCAGCAGGGAGCGTTCGAGTGCCTTGTCCTGTACATGATCGGTGCTGCGGGGACGGGTGCCGGCGATCGGCCGGGTGGCAGCGATGCCGTCAGTGACCTTGACCAGCAGCTCCGGGGATGCCCCGGCGATCTGATAATCTTTTGTCTTGAAGTAATAGAGGTAGGGAGAGGGATTCGTGGCACGCAGTCTGCGGTAGACCTCGAAGCTGTCCGGCGGGTCCTCGACCTCGAACCGCTGGGACAGCACGACCTGAAAAATATCACCGCCTCGGATGTATTCCTTGGCTTTGTTCACGATCGCCTTGTACCCGTCCTTTGTCAGATTGGAGCCGACACGGATGGAGGACGCATCGCCCCGCTGCTGTCCGGCACAGCCTGCATTTTCCATGAGTGCGGCGATCTGCATGGCACGCTGTTCGGCATGCCGGTACTGTTCCTCCAGATCTCCCTCCGTATGCAGGTTGAGGATGATGATGGCATTGCTGCTCAGATGGTCATACGCCACCAGCTCATCGTAGCCAAACAGATGGACATCCGGCATTTTGGTGTCATCCTCCGGCACGTTGGTGAGCTTCTTTTCGGTGTAGCGCACGGCATCGTAGGCAAAATACCCGATCAGTCCCCCCGTAAAATACGGCATATCCTCTATTTTGGGAGAGGATCTCTGCGCAAGCAGATCCTGCAGGCAGTCAAACAGCGTGTCGCTGCTATACTCTGTGATGCAGCCATTTTCCCGGATGGAAAACCGACTGCCATAGGCATAGATCTCTTTCACGGGATGGAAGCCGATGAAGGAATAGCGATCCCACTGTGTGCCGTTGTTGACGCTTTCGAGCAGGAATGCATTTTCCTCTCCCGCACTCAGTGCCGAAAACAGGCTGATGGGTGTCCGGTGATCCGCCGGACAGGTGAAGAACACCGGTATGGTGTTGTACTGTGCAGATAGCCTCCGCACTTCCTCCAGTGATGGAAACAGCATGGTACATCCTTCCTTTCCTTGGTCAGGGGACAACATAAAAAAAGCCAATCCTCCCGAAAACTCCGGGACGATCGACTCGTGGTGCCACCCTGATTCGAGCAGACACAGAATGCCCGCTCCTCTTGACAGATACTAACATATCCTACCCCGATAACGCAGGGCATGCGGCGCAGGATACTGACACGGCAGTGCTTTCACCCTTGCTCCTCACAAATCCATTCATCACGCAGCATATGTACCGGACTTCCACCAACCGCCGGCTCTCTGGACACTGTTTTGCGGGACTACTTACTTTTGCTCACAGGATTTCAAAAATAAATTATATGCATATTATAACACACTCCGCTGCGTTTGTCAAGGGGGAAATTTGAATTTTTTTCTTCCGGAATGAAAAAGTGCAGACCGCCGACCTATTTTTTTCAGAAACTCTTGAAATATGACATGGTTTCTGTTATAATAGAAGAAATGGAGGGGGACAGCCTATGAAAAAATGCAGCATTTCACGCAGGATCGTTTCTATCATACTGACAGCACTGATCTGTCTGCAAAGCATGCCAGCCCTGCTCTCTTTTGCAGGGGCAAAGCAGATCGTGCGCATTCCCTATGGCTTCAATGCCTTCCTTGAAGTCGATGGGGAGGGGAATGTCTCGGGCTACTATGCCGACTATCTTGCACAACTCGCCGATCTCAACGACTGGGAATACGAATATGTGCATGCGACTTGGGCGGAAGCGGTCGAAATGCTCGACAGCGGGGAGATCGATCTCCTCTTTCCCACGAACTACAGTGAGGAACGTGACAAGACAATGGATTATTCTGCCATTCCCACTGGATATACCTCTGTCGGCATCTTCACGCAGGATCATGATCATTATCACTATGAGGACTTTGCCTCTTTTGACGGCGCAAGGATCGCCTGTGCCGAGAATTCCACCAATACGGAAGAACTCGCCGCCTATGCGGAGGCGAACGGTTTTACCTATGAGTTACAGCTCTACCCGACCAATGACGAGATCATGGAGGCGGTCAACAGCGGTAAGGCAGACTTTGCCGTATTCAGTGCGGCGAACGCATACCCCGGCGCAAGACTGGTCGCCGTGTTCAGTGCGGCACCCGTTTACATCACCGTAAAAGAGGGCAACACCGAAATGCTCGCTGCCATTGACAGCGGCATGCAGGAGATGATCCGGGAGAATACGGATATGGTCTCCGAGGCGATGAAGAAAACGCTGATCGGTGAAAACAGCAATGCCATCGCACTCACCCCCGGCGAACAGGCATTTGCCGATTCCGGTGAGGAACTTGTCGTCGGCTTCTATGAGGAGAGCGAGCCCCTTGCCTATGTCGATCAGAATGGTGAATATAAGGGGATCTATATCGAGTTTCTGTCATACATCATGGAACAGTCGGGGATCCGGTTCACACCGCACCCCATCACACGGGATGAAACATGGCAGGATCTGATCAAGAGCGGGGACATCGACCTCTACATCGGCTCGTCCGACATCATCGTCTTTCAGGATGATGACATCTGTACCACACGCCCGTTTATGGAGTATTCCAATCTGCTCGTCACCAAGAGCAACTGTGTGCTGAATCAGATCGAAACGCCCGTGATCTCCATGACATACGCACGGACGAACTGGGCAGACTACCTCGAGGAAAAATTCGGCAAGACACTCGAATTCAAATATTACCGGACGACCAGAGAATGCATGCTCTCCGTTGCAAACGGCGATGCGGATGCCGCACTGGTCAGCAATCTTGAATTCAATTACCAAAAGAAGAACCCACGGTTTTCCTCCCTGACCTATTCGACGCAGTACCGCTATCCGACAAAGATCAGCATGGCAGCCCTCGCAGACATGGATCCCGATACCCTTTCCGCTGTCAATAAGATGATCGGCATAGCGGATTCGGATTATATCGACACCATTTCCGATGAATCGCTCAATATCTCCTATCATTCCTATTCGCTGGGCGATTATCTGTATAATTCCCGCTACCTGCTCCTGATCATCTCCGGCGTCATTGTCATGATCCTGATCTGTGTCCTGTTCCACAGAACGAAAGTCAAGATGGAAGAGGAGGCACGCAAGAAAGAACAGGACAACCTGCGCATCCTTGCCGCACTCAGTGAGGATTATACCGCCATCTACTACACGGATCTGGACAGAGATCACTGCACCGTGATCCGTCTCCCGGACAAGACGAGCTTCCAAGCTGATGAGTCGGACAAACATTCGGAGTCCCTCAGACGGTATCTTGAGGAGTATGTCCTTCCTGAGTACCATAAGGTACTGATGCCGCTGTGCGATCCGAAGAACATCATCGAACGGTTTGAGAAAGAGAAGGCATTTTACATCCGGTATCAGGTAGATCCCGCAAAGGGTCAGGCAAGCTACTATGACATGAGCTTTGTCAATGTCAGTGAAAACGGCAGACACAGGATGGTCTTCGGCATCCGCTGTGTGGATGAGCTTGTCAATGCCGAACGGAAACAGCGTCAGGCACTGGAGGAAGCCCTCAAGAGTGCCAACCGTGCCAATTCCGCAAAATCGGACTTCCTTTCCCGCATGTCCCATGACATCCGTACCCCGATGAATGCCATCATCGGCATGACGGCGATTGCCTCTGCCCATGTCGGGGAACCCGACCGCATCCGGGATGCGCTCGGCAAGATCTCCAGTTCCAGCCAGTACTTGCTCAGTCTCATCAATGATGTCCTTGACATGAGCAAGATCGAATCCGGCAAATTCAAGCTGACGCAGGAAAACATCCACCTCACCACGCTCCTTGAGGAGCTGGTCGGGATGGTGCAGCCGCAGGTCAAGCAGCATCAGCATACCCTCACGGTGGACATCGGTCAGATCCGCCACAATGACGTGATCGGCGACAAGCTCCGGATACAGCAGGTGTTCATGAACATCATGAGCAACGCCATCAAGTACACCCCGGACGGCGGGGAGATCGGATTTTCCGTCAGTGAAAAGAAGATCAATTCCAGCTCGGCAGCCTGCTATGAGCTGGTGTTCCGGGACAATGGCATCGGCGTGGCACCGGAGCTGCTCGAGCATATGTTTGAGCCGTTCACCCGTGCCGAAGATCTCCGGATCAGCAAGATACAGGGCACCGGTCTCGGACTTTCCATCACCAAGAACATCGTTCACATGATGAACGGTTCCATTGAGATCAAGAGCAAGCCGAAAGAGGGCTCGACCTTTATCGTCACGATCTTCCTGCTGCTCCAGAATGCCGGCAAGACAGCGGAAGCGGACGGCAATGCGGGGGACAGGAACAAGATCCGCACGAGTGATTTCAGCGGCAAGCGTGTCCTTCTGGTGGAGGACAATGATCTGAACCGGGAGATCGCAAAGGAGATCCTTGAAATGTCCAAACTCACCGTGGAAGAAGCGGAGGATGGACAGGTCGCCTTTGAAAAGTTCTCGGAATCCGAGAGCGGCTATTATTCGATGATCTTCATGGACATCCAGATGCCCAACCTGAACGGCTATGATGCCACCCGTGCCATCCGGAACCTGAACAGTCCGTATGCGCTGGACATTCCCATTGTTGCCATGACAGCGAATGCTTTTGTGGAGGACATCAAGGCATCCGAAGCCGCAGGGATGAACGAACATCTTTCCAAGCCCATCGACTTTGCCAAGCTGCACGAGGTGCTGGAAAAGTACCTCTGACCGCACTTTGTGTCCGCCGAAAAAATATGTTGCATTTCCTCTCGTGGTGTGGTATAATAAGAAAGACATCGCTGGCATTACGGGGGTGCAGGGGGTGCAACCCCCTGCGATCTCCTCCCCCTTCCCTTCAGGGAAGGGGGTCGGGGGGTAGGGCAAACTTCAAAAAGCTATCCTTTTTACAATGAGATAGCCACCAGAACAGAAAGAAAAAACCACAGGGAAGCAACGCTTCCCGCAAAAGAAATGGAGTGTAAGAACCTATGAGCAAGAAACAGAAGGAAAATTCCGGTGCCCGGGTACTGGATGTACTGCTGTCAGTCGCACTGCTGGCAGGCATTGGCTGCGGCGGTGCCTATGTGGCTGCACATACTGTCAGGATCAGTCAGGAGAACCGCACACTTTCCTCCGATCAGCCTGAGACAACAGAACCGCCCACCGAGGAGACCGGTGCGATCTATGATACCTCTGAATTCTCCAATACGATGCTGTACAGCAGCCCCCTGATCCTCGTGAATGACAGCTATTCCTGCCAGATCGGCGAGGAGGGGCTGGTCAGTCTCTATGAAAAGAAACTCGAAGTGGACAACCATAGCTTTTCCGTGCGTGATTCGAGCGTGCAGGTGCAGAAAGAAATGGCAGATGCCCTGATTGCCATGTTTGACGATTTCTATGCTGCCACCTATGATGATAATATCGTCGTCAGCTCCGGCTACCGTTCCAAAGACCGCCAGCAGGAACTGTATGACGAGGATCTCGAGCAGACCGGGCTGGACTATTCCGAACGTGTCGCAAAACCCGGTTACAGTGAACACCAGACAGGTCTGGGTGTCGATTTGGGACTGGTCGACGGGGAGGACTACACGGGCGATGGCGTGTACAAGTGGATCAACGAACACTGCGCCGATTATGGCATCGTTCTGCGTTATCCGGAGTCGAAGAAGGACATCACCAACATCCAGTATGAGCCATGGCATTACCGCTATGTCGGCGTGCCGCATGCGTTCTTCATGAAGCAGAATGACCTCTGTCTCGAGGAATATATCGAACTGCTGAAACAGTATCCCTATGAGGGGGAACACCTGAATGTGACCAATTCGGACGGAAAGATCTATGAGATCTATTTCTACCCGGCAGATACGGAGTACACCAGCACCATGGTGCCCGTGCCCAATGGCTTGGACTACACCGTCTGCGGCAACAATGCGGATGGCTTCATCGTTACGGTGGATACCGGCACGACCGGTGAGCCGGCGACCAGCGCACCCGCTGACAGCAGCACAGATGCCGATACTTCGGACACGGATGCCGATGCGACAGAGGATGCCAGCGAAACCGATACGGCAGCGGATACGGATGCCGGAGCGGACAACTGAGACACAAACATGTTTTCAGAAGCAGAGACAGGCGCAGATGCCTGTCTCTGCTTTGTACAAACTGCACATATCCATGGGGCAGGATATCACTGAAGTGTACAAATCATAAAAAACGTCTTGCCATTTCCCCAGCAGTATGTTATAATAAAATCAGGGATCCATCAGGAAAGGCGGTGAGCATATGATCTGTAAGCATTGCGGAAAAATGATCAGCAATGAGAGTCTGTCATTTTGTGTGATGTGCGGATACCCGTTGAAGTCAGATAAGGGCTTCTTTGCCAAATCGCCTGATACCGGCACTTCCCGTGCAGAGGACTATGCGGCACAGGAACCTGCGCCCGCACCGCCGCCGCAGATGGGCGCAATGCCCGGTGTGATGCCGCAGCAGCCGCAGATGGGCGCAATGCCCGGTGTGATGCCGCAGCAGCCCCAGATGGCAGCGATGCCCGGCGTAATGCCGCAGCAGCCCCAGATGGGCACAATGCCCGGCGTGATGCCGCAGCAGCCGCCGCAGGGGCACACCGGCTCTCTCGCAGGCGGCGCGGATGTTT